>CAZWVG010000324.1:0-6138 GCA_964637355.1 uncultured Gemmatimonadaceae bacterium | reverse complement strand
CGCTGGTGGGTTCCGGCGGATTTGCGTGGGTATACCGCGGATTCGATCCGGAACTGGAGATTCCCGTAGCCCTCAAGGTCCTCAAGCCCCAGTTCGCCGGGGATCCGACCTTCGAGGAGCGCTTCCGCCGCGAAGCCTCCACCGCCGCCAAGCTCCGTCACCCCAACATCGTCAACATCTACGCCGTCGGGCGCGATGATGACGCCGTGTATTTCGTGATGGACTACCTCCCCACGGGACTGGCCGACAAGCTCGAAACGTCGCCGTCCCTCCCGGAGGAGTTCGTCGTGCGCGTCGGGATCGACGTCGCCCGCGCCCTCGGCTTCGCCCATCGCGAAGGGGTCATTCACCGCGACATCAAGGTCGACAACATCCTGTTCGACACCCACGGCAACGCCGTGGTCGCCGACTTCGGGATCGCCCGCGCCGTATCCGGTTACACGAACCAGACCGGGACGAACATGGTCGTCGGGACGCCGCAGTACTTCGCCCCAGAGCAGGCGAGAGCCAAGCCGCTCGACGGGCGCGCCGACATATACTCGCTCGGCGTCTCGCTCTACCGCGCCGTGACGGGGCGCCTCCCCTTCGAGGGGGACGACTGGTACGAGATCGCCCGCCAGCACGTGGAAGACCAGCCCCCGTCGCCGCGGTCGATCAATCCGGCGATCTCGCCAGCCTTCGAGAACCTGCTCCTCCGCTGCCTCGCCAAGCATCCGGACGATCGCCCCGCCACCGGTGAGCAGCTCGCCGACGAGCTGACGACGGTGCTCAATACGCCGTCCGACGCCGGCGCGCGCGGGATGTACATGTCGCCGTCGGAAACGCCGACGCTTGTCGCCCCCTTTCATCGCTCCGCCAAGCACGCCTGGCGGCGCGCCGCTTCCATGTCGATCGTCGTCGTCGCGCTGCTGGCCACCGTCATCACGCTGGCGTTCCGGAGCGATTCGGGGGCGAAGGGCGCCGCCGCGGCGAGCGACTCACTACGTGCCGACAGCGTCGCCGGGCCCGGACTGATCGCCAGCGCCGCCGATTCTGCCGCGGCCGACAGCGCCGCACGCGATAGCCTCGCGGGGCGGGACAGCAGCGCGACCGGCACGAAGGAACCCGCGCGGCCGAACACGCGCCCCACTCCGGTGCCTACCACGGGAAAGCTGACCGTCTCCGCCCCATCCAACGCGCGCATCAGCTTCAATGGCCAGGCGGTCGCCGACGGCGCGTGGCGTGATGACTCGCTCAAGCCGGGCGACTACGTGGTCGGTGCGTCGGTCCCGGCGTCGAGCGGGTGCTCGTGGGCCTCGGTCGAGGAGCGCGTCACCGTGCGCGCCGGCGCGGTGCGCAACGTGTCGCTCACGCCGCGCGCCTGCGGCAGCATCGCGATCAACCTGCTCAACGTCGCGAGCGGCGCGCGCTACACCGTGGTCTCGAGCGACGAGAAGATCCGGCTCGAGGGGACGCTTCCGCTCGAGGGAGGGCTCGCCGTTCCCGCGGGGACGTATCGCCTCACGGCGCAACAGCCGCTCTGCGCCAGCTACGTGAACGAAAACGTCGTGGTCGCTGCCGACCGCCCCACCGCGCTCACCTTTCGCGTGATCTGCGAGCGTAACTGAGCCGGTCCGTAGCCCCCACCGCCGCAACGTCCACGACTCCGCGGTCGCCACATCACTGGTGCTCAGCTACCGCGTGGAGGAGGAAGCGTCCCTCGGTTCAACCACGTGCGCGCGAATGGCGCGCACCGCGCGCGCTCGAATGGCGCGCGCCTAACGCCCCCCTCAGAACTGCGAGCCGGCCGTCGCGCCTAACGCGGCGCCGAGCAGGAGTCCGCCCCAGAATGTGCGCTTGCGGTACCACGGCGGGCGGCGCTCCTGGATGAGCACCACGTGCTCGGTCGTCACGGCCGTTGTCTGCCCGGTGACCACCGCCGTCACCTCGCCGCTCTTGTCCACCCGCAGCACCCGCAGCCGCGCCACGAGGACATCGTGCTTGCGAGGATCGACCGCTATGCCCTCGATCCCACGGCGCAACCAGCGCTCCGTTCCCGACTGAAAGCTCAGCGTCGTGTCGCCGACGGCCGTGACCTCGAAACGAACACCCTTGAGTTGCGCCTGAAGCGGGGAGGCGAGTGCCGGCAGCAGGAATACCGCGGCGAGGACGAGCCACCGCCTCATGTGAAGAACGACTGCACCAGCCCCTTGATGTCGTTGAACATCACGAGGGCAAAGAGAAGGGCGATGGCCATGACTCCCACGCGCGCGATCATCTCCTGCGTGCGAAGGCTGAACTCTCCCCCCTTCACGCGCTCGATGACGCGGAGGAGAATCTGCCCGCCGTCGAGGAGCGGAATCGGAAGCATGTTGAGCACCGCGACGTTGATGCTCAGGAAGGCGAGGAGCTTGAGCAGCGTCTCCCAACCACTCTTCGCAGCCTCGAACGAGGTTCGGGCGATCGCGATCGGTCCGCCGAGCTGCTTCACCGAGACGGCCCCGGAGAAGAGTCCGCGCACGACCTTGATGACACTTCCCCCCATCTGCCAGGTATCGTCCCACCCCAGCGCGAACGCCGTTCCAAGGGAAACCGATTCCCTGACCGACTGCGGACGCGGCGCGAGCCCAATCCGACCGACCTTGATCGGGGCGCCGGTGTCCAGATCCTGCGCGTCGCTGAGCACAGGGGTGACCCGCAGCGAGACGTGTGCACCGGCTCGAATCACATCGAACTCGAGCTGTTCTCCAGGCGATGCACTCACCTTCTCGAGCACGTCATCCCACTCCCGGATGGGCTTCCCGGCGATGGCGACGATGCTGTCACCCCTTGCGATTCCTGCCGCCGCCGCGGGGCGATCGGGCACCACAGAATCGACGACTGCCGGGGTGTAGAACGTGCCGAACTGCATCACTCTCGCGGTCGACACGCCGAGCGCGAGGACCACGTTCATGATCACGCCGGCCGAGAGAATGAACACCTTGGCCGGGAGCGACTTGGACTCGATCCACCGATCACTCGGCACCGGATGCGGCCCGAACGGGCGGAGCGCGGCCGGATCGTAGGGAACAGGATTCAGGCCGCGCTGGTGCCCCTCGACCCCGTCGGCGGCGCCATCCTCGGCGGGGGCGCTCAAGTCGGTTTGCCCCTCGATCGCCGCCATCGCCTCGCTGTCCTTCGTTGCCATGGCGACGAAGCCACCGATCGGGAACCAGGACCAGCGGTAGTCGGTCTCGCCCCACTTGAAGCCGAAGAGGCGCGGTCCCCAGCCGAAGGCGAAGACGGGAGCGTAGACCCCCGTCAGCTTTGCGGCGATGAAGTGCCCGAGCTCGTGGACGAAGACCACGATCCCGAACACGAGGAGTGGGGCGATGTACTTCAACATGCGAAGAGATCCTTGACGTGTTGTCGTGCCGCCGCGTCGACCGCGAGGAGCGCCCCCCGGTCGTCGCCGGGAGATTCCTGCAAGGCGCGTAACGCAGAATCGATCGCGGTGGAAATCTCGTGAAAGCGGATCGTTCCGGCCAGAAACAGGGCGACCGCCTGCTCGTTGGCCGCATTGAAGACCGCCGGCGCCGCCCCTCCCTTACGTCCCGCCGCGATTCCCAGTGCCAACGCCGGAAAGGCATCGTGCCGCACCGGTTCGAACGTCAGTGGCGACATGGCGACCGGGTCCAGCCGAGGTACACCGGCGTCATCGATTCGCTCCGGATGCGTCAACGCGTAGAGTATCGGCAGCTCCATCGAAGGAATCCCGAGTTGTGCGATCACGCTCCCGTCGATGAACTCGACCATCGAGTGGACCACGCTCTGGGGATGCACCACCACGTCGATCTTGTCGAACGGGAGGCCGAAGAGGTGGTGCGCCTCGATCACCTCGAGCGCCTTGTTGACCAGCGTGGCGCTGTCGATGGTGATCTTGCGCCCCATGCTCCAGGTCGGGTGCTTGAGCGCGTCGTCGAGCGTCGCCTGTCGCACCTTCTCGGTAGGCCACTCGCGGAACGGTCCCCCCGACGCGGTGATCACCAAGCGTCGCACTTCGGTGGTCGGACGCGACGCGAGGCATTGCAGTATCGCCGAGTGCTCGCTGTCGACCGGGACAACCGATCCCCCGCCCTTCGCGGCGGCACGCGCGACGAGCGCCCCCGCCACCACCAGCGACTCCTTGTTGGCGAGTGCGACGCGCTTTCCGGCCTCGAGGGCGGTGAGCGTCGCATCGAGCCCCGCGGCGCCGACGATGGCGTTGAGCACGATGTCGACATCCGCGCGCGTCGCGGCCTCGGTAAGCGACTCGGGACCGCGCCGCCATTCCGGTCGCACACTTGTCTCGCTCCCCTGGACCAGCGAGACATACGTGGGGCGACGGGCCGCGGCCTGCGCGGCCAGCTCTTCGGCGTTCGAGTGGGCGGTGAGCGCAGCGACGCGAAAGCGATCCGGATGCCGGTCGACGACGCGCAGCGCCGACCGGCCGATCGAGCCGGTCGAACCGAGGATGGCGATCCCCTGCACGCGCGTGGTAGGCGTCATCGCGGCGCGGCGAGGAGGAGGCGACCGAGGATCAGGTACGCGAGCGGGAGCACGAAGTACAGCGAGTCGAGCCGATCGAGGATCCCGCCATGCCCCGGGAGGAGGCGCGACGAATCCTTGACCCCCGCCTCGCGCTTGAGGAGCGACTCGGCGAGGTCGCCGACCTGCGCCGCCGCGCTGACTACAAGTCCGAAGACGAGCGCGGTCCATGGCGCAAGCGCCAGTTGGGCTGTAGGGCGTAGCACCTGCGCATTGTAGATGATCGCGACCCCCATCGTCAGCACCAGCGCGCCGATCGCGCCGGCGCGCGTCTTCCCCGGGCTGATGGACGGCATGAGCTTGGCCTTCCCCAGCGCGCGCCCCACGAAGTAGGCCCCGATGTCCGACGCCCACGTCAGGATCACCGGGAAGAGGACGAGTGCCGTCCCGGCGGCGGGCTCGATGACGAATCGGTGATGCCGGAGGAGATAACCGAAGGAAAGCATTCCGCCGGCGTACAGCGCGCCGAACACCGTCACGGCCACCGATTCGAGCGGGCGTCCACCGACGCCGCGTGCCCAGATCGAGGCACCGAGAAGCGCCACGAAGACGACCGCGCCGATGGCGGTCGCGCTCCGCAGGAGCATGAGTCGGTCGGCGTGCGCCACCAACGGGAGGGCGAAGGCGAGCGGGATGCCTAACGCGTCCATCGCCTCGACGCCACCATGGCGGGCGATGCGGTACACCTCCCACGCGCCCGCGGCTCCCACCGCGCCCAGAAAGAGGGCGAGCGGAAGCCCGCCGAGGTAGACCATCCCGATCGCCAGCGGCGCGGCGACGAGCGCCACGAGCACGCGACGCGCCAGTTCACTCATGGCGGCCTCGGTGCGGGCGCACGCGCTGCGCTGCTCTCACATCTCCACGATCGCGCTGCGACGCGACCGGGCATCCACGATCGCGCGGTGGCGCGATCACACTTCCATGATCTCGGCTTCCTTCGCCTTCACCAGCGCATCGATCTTCGCCATCACGTCGTCATGCGCCTTCTGCAGGTCCTTCTCCGCGTGCTTCACGTCGTCCTCGGAGACGCCATCGAGCTTCTTGAGCCGGTCGCGCCCGTCGGTGCGCCCGTGGCGTACGCCGATGCGTCCTTCTTCCGCCAGTTTGTGCACGACCTTCACCAGGTCTTTCCGGCGCTGCTCGTTCATCGCCGGGAGCGGAATGCGGATGATGTTCCCCTGGATGGCCGGGTCCAGCTGCAACTCCGACTCGCGGATCGCCTTCTCCACCGCCTTGATCTGCCCCTTGTCGAACGGAGTCACGATCAGGAGGCGCGGCTCGGGGCTGCTCACATTCGCCACCTGGTTGAGCGACATGTGCGAGCCATACATCTCGACGCGAACGGTGTCGAGCATGGTCGGATTCGCCTTGCCCGAGCGCACCGAGGAAAATTCGTGCTTCGCGCTCTCGTACGCCTTGTCCATGAGGGCGCGCGATTCCTTGAGGATGCTCTGGATGTTGCTCATCGAACGATGGTCCCTACGCGTTCGCCACGTACCGCGCGGGCGACTGCGCCGTGCTCGTGAATGTTCAAGACGATCAGCGGCAGCTTGTTCTCCTTGCAGAGCGTCACTGCCGTCTGGTCCATGACCC
>CAZWVG010000323.1:0-6174 GCA_964637355.1 uncultured Gemmatimonadaceae bacterium | reverse complement strand
CGCGTTCACGGGAGACTATTCCGGCAATGCCGCACATTCGCGCTTGAGCTCGAGGGTTTCCACCGGGCGGCCGTCGGGGCCATAGGCCGTGAGGGCGCGCTCGCGCGCCTGGCGCTGCCAGAGCGTCCCGAGGTCGCCCCACGGATAGATGTACTTGGCGATCAGGACGAGGTAGCCGAGCGTGGTCAGCGACGTCACGACCTTGCTGTCGCTCATCTTCTGGTCGTAGCGCAGCACGAAGCCCACCTCGCCGACGCGCGCCCCCATCTGCTTCGCCTTGATGATCTTCTCCACGGTGCCGGTGAAGCCCATCCCCTTGAGGTCTACAAAGCGATTGCCGTAAATGGCGATGGCGTCCTTGATGAAGGCGACGCGGTAGGCGCGGTAGCCGCTCGTGTACTCCCACACGTTCTTCATCGGGAAGAACGTCTTCATGAGGAGGTTGGCGCAGCGGCTGATGGTGCGGCGATAGAGATCGACGCCGATCTGGTCGCCCCCCGGTGCATAACGAGAGGCGATGACGACCTCGTAGCCCTCCATCAGCTTCTCGGCCATCGCCTTGATGTAGCGCGGCTCGTGGGTGTCGTCGCAGTCCATGCGCACGAGGATGTCGTGCCGCGTGGCGACGTCGGCCACGTACTCGAAGCAGTCACGGATCGTCTCGCCGAGCCCACGATTGCGCTTGTGGGTGATCACGTGCATCGGGTAGCGGTGCACCAGCTCGCGCAGGATCTCCGGCGTGCGGTCGCGGCTGCCGTCGTCGCCGACGACGATTTCGTATTCCGCGTCCATCTCGCGCATGGTCTGCGCGATCTTCTCGGTCAGCGGCTCGAGCGCGTCCTCTTCGTTGTACGCGGGGAGAACGACGTAGATCATGCGGGGAAACGCTCCTCTGGTGCCATGCGTGGTGCCGACGGTTCGGTGCCGGATGCTGCCGGAGTGACCTGGTGCTCGTGCCGGACCGCGCCTCCCTCAAAGCCGATGACCTGTGAGAGCGTCACCGGCCGCCCCGCGCTGAGCGCCTCAGCCCACCCGTCGAGCGACGGGAGGGCGACGGCATCCAGCTCGTTGGCGTGGAAGTATTTCGCGGACCCCATGTGCACCGGAAGCAAGGACCGTTCGAGTGAGGCAAACGTGACACGCTCCGACGCCTCGGGACTCACTTCATCGTGCAAGACGATGCGATCGTCCTCGAACGACACGGTCCTTCGCAACCTCCACGCCCCGCGCCGCCGACCGGTGATCAGTCGAGCAATTATCATGCGACGGACCATCGCGCCGAGCCGCACCGACCGGAAGACCGTCAGGTTCAAGATGCGCAGTACCAAGAACTTGGCGGGCGTCAGCAGCTCGCGGTTCACCGCCGCGAAACGCGCCGTGACCGTCGCCGATTCGGGCGTCTCGCCCCACTCAGTCACGGACTCGCCGATCAGCTGCGTCGACCAGTCGGTTCCGCGCGAGGAGAGAAGAAAGCCCGCGTCCTCGTAGGCAATCGCCGCCGACTTTCGGTCGAAGGCGCGCATCGTCCCCCCCTTCGAGAGGTTCGCAATCGCGTAGTAACGTTGCGTCGCCGCAACGACGATCCGGGAATCGTCGAACCTCCTCAACACGTCGCTCCGCTCGCAGGGGAGCGGGGGCGGGGGCTCGCGCCGCTGTACGGAGTTCGTCGCGGCGACCGCGTAGCTGTGGCAGAGGAGCGGAAGGTTGTCGTCGTCACAGCGGAGTGGAGTCACCACGTTGCCGCTGTCGAGTCGCCGGCCGACGAAATCCGCGATCGAGGCGGCCAGCGGGTAGTTCGACGCCAGAAGTTCGAGCCCGCCGGGAGCGTACTGTCCCGTGTTGCGGCTCCCGTAGTTCCCACCGATCGATCCATCGGGGTGGACGCAGTGGGCGAGAAACTCCACGCTCTTCCCCAGAGCTGTGCGAAGCGCGTTGTGGCGGCGTTCCTTGCTGGCCAGGGCGAGATACGTGAGGCCGAAGGTTTCGTAGCCAGGATCGGGGCCGCCGTACTCCTCGAACCACCCGTCGCGCGACTGGTGCGCGCACACGCGGTCCATCACTTCTTCGGCGCGCGCGCCGAGTCCCTCGTCACCTGTAAGGCGTGCGGCGCGAATGTAGGCGAGCGCGAACGCCGCCTGATGGTTGTTGATGAAGGCGTAGTCCTCGTCCGACGCGGCGGCAAAGCGGCACGCCCGAGCGACGCTCTCGATGGTCCGGGAGATGATCGGTGGCGCGAGCGCGTCGCCGAGCAGTTCGGCAGTGGTCGACAACGTCAGGACCATGGCCAGCGTGACGCCGTGATCCTGCGAGTACGGCGTGAACGAGTCGAAGGCGCCGTTTCGGTGCTGTCGCGAGATGGTGTTCTCCACGCCAGCTGCAAGCCATTCGCCGAGCTGCGCCTTCTGCGCGAAGGGGTTGAGCGGATGCCGGTGCCGGTAGAGCGTGGCGAGCGGCAGCATCGACGCCTGCCACATCGTGAGCGGGAAGTCGCGAAACTTCCACGCCCAGTTCACCCGGTCGAAGCTCCCGCGCGTGGGCGAGCGCACCTCGCGGTCGAGCAGCGAGAGGAGGCGCGGCGCCACGCCGACCAGGACGCGCCAGTACCGATCGCCCGGCGCGTCGTCCGACTCGTCAGGCACGCTGCGCGCGCCAGGTCGCTCAGGCGACATCGGTCGATGGTGCGGTCATGCGCTTGATGTAGTAGCGCATCTCCTTTCCCTGGGCGAAGGCCGTCCCCTCATGCACGGCGCCGCAACGTTGCACGAAGATGGTGCTCGGAATGTTGTCGGGTGGGACGACGACATACCACCGGTCCACGCCGCGCTCGCGAAAGGTGGTTTCCATGCGCGCCATCATCATGTGGGCAATGCTCCCGCCGATGGTCTTCTCGAAATCCTTCGTGCGGAACTGCGGCGGGATACCCGCCACGATCCACCACCCCTTCACTCCATCGAGGAACGCGAGGTGTTCGCCGCCGATGTAGCGCAGGTTGCGCAGGATCGCCACGAGCGCCCGTGGCCTGCGCAACACGCTCTTGATCGCCGCCAGGAGCAATCCCACCGGATGCTGCCTGACGAGGAATCCGGTGAGCGAACTCGCCTCGGAGGTGAACACGTGGAAGCCGGCGATCGTGCCATCCACGCGCGCCACGTCGCAATGGAAGTTCGGATTGTCGAGGCTCAGGCGATAGAACGCATCGGCCATGAACTCCGGACCGACGGTGGCCAGCGAGTAGCCGTTGCGCACCGGGTCGCCGAGGAGTGCGAAGTGCATGCGACCGAGCTCGGCACAGTCGTCGGCGCGATAGCGTTCGATGACGAAAGAGGTCACGGGATCCGTTGCGCGGGAGAGGTCGCGGCCTGGCGCGGCGCGATGGCGGGTACGGCGCCCACCGTGAGGTCGACGGAGCGAGCCGTCAGCTGCCGCTCGCGCTCGAGAAACGCATCGTGGATCTCGAATGGCGTCATCCCGCGAACCCTATCGTCGAAATGCTGCTCGGCGAAGCGGGCGAGCCACGGGCCGTAGCGGGGATAGAAGTCGGCATTCATCCCGCGCGAATGGTAGTCGAGCACGATAATGCCGCGCGACTCGGCGGCGGCATCGACGATCCGTCCCGCTGCGGCGTCGGGGTCGGTGATCCCGTTCTTCACTAGTCGACGATCGAAGTGGTCGTCCATCCAGGCCGGCGGGAGCTGCACGATGGGGAGCGCGCCCCCCGACTCGCTGTGGAAGACGCGAAACGGGTGACAGATCCCGCGCCGGAACCCCGGATAGTATTCGAGCCCTAACGACGAATCGTACTTGAGCCCCGCCTCGGCGTGGCGGCGCAACGTCTCGTTGGGGGCGTTCGGGTCGAGGTGCCAGTAGTGGTGCCGGTTCCCCGCGCACTCCACGCCCGCCGCCTCGGCGATGCGTTGCACCTCGCGGCGCAGCGTGTCGGTGCTCCGGTGCGAATGAAACGACGCATGCAGCCCGATCTCGCACCCGGCGTCGCGCAACTCGGCGAAGAGACGCTGGAAGCGCGGGGATCGCACATCGTAGAAATCATCGGGGGTCCCCATGGCGTACTGCAGGAGCGAACCCTGTCGCGCCATGAAGTAGAAGCAGGAGCGCGTACCGATGCGATCGGTGATCGGGCGCCACTCCTTAAAGGTCCAGAAGTGGCTCTTCCCGCTCGCGACGCGTGCGGCGAGTCCGAGCCCCGACACGCCGCGATCGCGCAGGACGCGCAGCACCTCGATCGGTCGGATCAGCTCCGGATAGTCCACGTCGTGCGTGATGGCCACCGCCGCGCGCGCGTGCTCGCCTTCCCACGCCCACGGGAGCGCGCGCTCCCCCGTGGGGTCGAGCACGTCGCGCAGCCGCGACGCGTAGAGCGAAACCATGGGCCGAGAGAGAAGCCCATCGCGCACGAGTACCGAGCCGTCCAGGTCGAGATCGTCGAAGCGCGAGCGCGGATACGTCGGCTCCACGGCCCCTGTCAGGAGCCAGAACGTCGCGAAAAGGATATCGGTGGGGAGGTGCAGCTCTCCCGGCGACGATACGCGCTCCGCCAGTGGCTCTCCCGGAAACAGGAGAAACGGAAGGCCCATGGTGTCTCGTGAGGCATTCGGGACACGGGACGGCGCACTGGTGAACTCCCACGCGACAGAGGGAATCGTGACCTTGGCGGGGACGTCGTTGCGCGGACCGTAGTAGACCTCAGGGGCATCATCGTCCTCGTGCCACGCGAGCCGGGTCGAGAACCCCGCGGTGCCGAGGAGCGTCTCGAGGGCATACCGCGCCTCCGCGATGGACGCGCCCATGGCGCGGTCGATCGCGACGCTGACCGGTGCACCCGATTGTGGAGACATTCGCGGCCGCGTGATGAAGGAGGCGAGGGACGCGCCCCGCGCGATGTGGTCCCGCGGGGATGCGTCACTCAAGGTAGAATTCGGCCCAGCGCTCGGCATCCACGTTCGCGAGCGCACGGCGATCGTGAGACGCGGCGTCGCCGGACTCTGCAACAGGAACGGCGATTGCAAGGACTGCACCCGCTCGCTCCTGCGATCACCAGCACCGGATCGAATGCCACTGCCGAACCCTCGACTTCGTGACCGTCTTCGCTGCGCTATCCCGGTGGGAGCGCTGCGAATGCTGCTCACGGTAGTTGTCGCGCTGGCCGGTGGGAGAATGGCGCACGCGCAGCAACCGCGTGCGACGTCGTCGCCGGCGAGCGGCCAGACTCAGGCCCCGCTCGCATTGGTGGGGGCGACGGTGATCGACGTCGAGAACGGCGCGCACCTGACGGATCGCGTCGTCGTGGTGGAGCGTGGCCGCGTTACGGCCGTCGTGCCGCGAGCGGGGTGGAGGGCGCCGCGCGGTGTGCGTGTCGTGCAGGTGGCGGGGCGCTTCATCGTGCCGGGACTGTGGGACATGCATGTGGAGCAGGCACTCCCGTTGTGGGACTCCCTCTCCGTCGACTCGAACGCTGCGCTCTTTCATCCGCTCTTCCTCGCCAACGGTGTCGTGGGCGTGCGCGATATCGCCGGCGAGATGTCGGTCGTGCGCGGGTGGCGCGATGCGATCGAGCGCGGAGAGCGCGCGGGACCTCGCATTGTCTTCACGGGTCCCAAGATCGGGATGCGCGCCGTTGCACCTGGCGCTCCGTATCCGCTGGCGACGCCCGCTGATGTCGAGGCCAGCGTCGCCGCGCTCAAGCGGGGCGGTGCGACGGCCGCGTACCTGCTGGAACTCGACGAGGATCTCTTCCCGGCACTCGGTACTGCGCTCGCCAAGCACGGGCTGCCGCTCGAGGGCAATGTTCCGCTCACCACGTCGCTGCGTGCACAGGTCGCGATGGGGCAGCGCGTGGTCGATCACATGGATGCGATTCTCGCGTCGTCGAGCACCGAGGAATCGTCGGTGCGTGAGACATTGCAGCTGCTGGAGACGCAGCCGTGGTGGGCGCGGTGGGGATGGAAGCTCGGCCTGATGACCAAGCCGGAGTACCCGTCGGCGCTGGCCCTGGAGCGTTTCAGCGAGGCGCGCGCCGAGTCGCTCTTCGTGCAGCTGGCGGCCAAGCGGGTCTATCAGGTTCCCACGTTGCGGCTGCTCGGTGTGCTCAATCACTCGGGGGATTCGGCGGTGCGCCTTCCGCCGGCGCCGCTCGAGCTGCGCCCTCCGCGCCGTCCG
>CAZWVG010000322.1:0-6186 GCA_964637355.1 uncultured Gemmatimonadaceae bacterium | reverse complement strand
CGTGAATCTGCGCGTTCTCAGCCATCCCTACTCACTCTTGTCGTTGAAGGTCAGCACGGTCGGCTGCTGCGCGACGTGCGGGTGGTTCGCATCGGGGTAGACGCGGAGCTTGAGACGCAGCACCTGGCGGGCCAGCGCCGACTTCGGCAGCATCCCGTGCACCGCCTTCTCGATCACGCGCTCCGGGTGGCTCTCGATCATGCGCGAGAACGGGGTGAACTTCTCATGCCCCATGTAGCCGGTGTGGCGGAAGTAGCGCTTCTGCTCCGCCTTGCGCCCGGTAACGCGCACCTTGGCCGCATTGATCACGATGACGTTGTCACCGGTGTCCATGTGCGGGGTGTACATCGGCTTGTGCTTGCCGCGAAGGATCTTCGCGATCTCCGACGCCATGCGGCCGAGCACCTGCCCCTCGGCGTCGACGATGAACCACTTTCGTTCGATGTCCTTGGGCGTCGCGGAAAAAGTCTTCATGTTCGAGAACGAATGACGAGAACTGCCCACACTGGCCCGACTCGCGACCGAGCGCGGCGCAGAAAGGCGCTTTTTGACAGACTCGCAAGCTAGATAGGCACTTACAACCTGTCAACGGAGCGCGACGCGCGCCGTGGCAGCTGCGCCGTAGCCGGAGAGCTCCCTAGGCGGGGAGCTCGAACTCGACGAGGAGCGCCCCCTTTTCGACCGCCTGTCCCGGCTTCGCGTGCACCGCCTTCACCGCCACGGTCCCTGCACCGGGGGCGCGCAGCTCGTTCTCCATCTTCATCGCCTCCATCACCACCACCCCCGTTCCTCCCTCCACCGAGTCGCCCGGGGCGACCGTCACGCGCACGATGAGCCCCGGCATTGGAGCGAGCAGCGGGCGCGGGCCCCCGGCGGTCTCGCTTGCGGCCGTCAGGTCGCGGATCGCCCGCATCCGCTCGTCCAGCGCCTCCGCCTCGAAGCGATATCCGTCCATCCAGAGCGCGTATTTGCCGCGTGCGTCACCGCGGCGCGAGGCCACGCGGTGCGTCTCGTTCTCGATGGTCACCAGGTGAATCGGCGTTCCCTCGACGTCGGCCAGGTGTGCGTGCACCGGCCGGCCGTCGACACGGACGCCATCGCCGTCGATATCGACCGTCAGCCGCTCGCCATTCACGTCCACGATGTACTTCACTCAGCGCTCCGGTACGAGGAGGCACAGCGTCTCGACGTGTGCCGTCTGGGGAAACATGTCATACGGTTGCACGCGCGCCACCCGATACGACGGGAGCCTGGCCACGTCGCGGGCGAGGGTCGCCGGATTACAGCTCACGTAGACCACGCCAGCCGGAGCGCTCGCCGACGACGCATGCCCCTCGAGCGCGGCGCACACGCGGGCGTCGACGCCGGCGCGCGGCGGGTTGAGGATCACCGCATCGGCCGGGAGGAGCGAAGCCATCACGTCCTCCACGCGCGACGTCACGACGCACGAGGGCGGCGCGAGTTGGCGCGACGCATGGTCCGCCGCCTCGGCATCGAGCTCTATCGCGGTCACCCGAATGCCAAGCGCCGCCAGCGCGGCAGCGGTCTCGCCGACGCCGGCATAGGCGTCGATCACCGAGCGCGCCGGCATTTCGCCATTTGTCGGTTCGAGCAGCGACGTCACCTCCCGCACCACGTCGGCGTGCAGCCGCTCGGCGAGCGCTGGGTTCACCTGCTCGAACGACGCCGGAGGGCGCGGTGCGCCGTGCGCCGCGATGTCGTGCGAACGCCCCCCCGCATCGATCCAGCGCACGGACCCAAAACTCGGAAGCAACGCGGCAAACTCGCGGGCGTGCGGCCACTGCGTCCCCCCTTCGATGAGGAGGGCGAGCTGATCCCCCGCCAGCCGCACCGCACCGCGCAGCTCGTGGGCGCGCGGAAGGAGACGTCCCTCCTCGAGCACGCCGCGCCACCCCGCCACCACGCGCGGGTGGGTGATCGGGCACTCCTCCAGCAGAAAGAGCCGGTCGACGTCGTCCCAGCGGTGCATCCCGCCACGCCACTTGCCGTCGTTCCACCGGAGCGTGAGCGTGAGCTTGTTGCGATAGCCCCAGTCGCTCGGGCTGGGGACGACCTCGGGCACGTCGACCGGACGCTTGGCGATGCGGGCGAACGCGTCGGCAACGATGCGCCGCTTGGCATCGCGCTGCGCGTCGATCGAGATGTGCTGCAACTGGCAGCCGCCGCACCGGTCGCCGTCGTAGTGACGACAGCGCGGTTCGACGCGTGCCGGCGACGCCTCGAGGACGCGTGTCAGTCGCCCCTGCCCCAGGCGATCGCGCTTCACGTACGACAGTTCAGCCAGGTCGCCGGGCGCCGTACGCGGGGTGAAGACGACGAGTCCATCGATGCGCGCAACCCCCGCCCCGCCGGCTGCAATCGACTCGATGCGCGCGGTGGCCGTCACCGGTCCTCCCTGCCGTCCTCCCTCCCGTGCGCCCACCCGTCAGCGCACTCCTTCGCGACGTGCGGCGATGACCCACGGGTCCATTGCACCTGACGATCCCGCCGTGGGGGGCGTACGCGTGTCGCCATTCCCGCTCGAGGGAACACTGCGCTGCGTGCGCCGATCGCGATCGGCGAGAAGCGCCGCAGCGATCGCGGCGGCCTCGATGTGCGAGCGTGACGCCGACGCGCCAACCAGCTCGGGAAGCCGCCGCTCCAACCACTGGATCTCGATGTCGCCGCGCTGGAACTCGGCGTCCTCCATCACGCGCAGGTGGAACTCGCGCGACGTCTCGATCCCGACGATGGTGAGTTCGGAGAGCGCACGGTGCATGCGCGCGATCGCCTCCGTGCGCGTGGCCCCCCACACGATCAGCTTGGCGAGCATCGGGTCGTAGTTGAGCCCGACCGTCGTTCCCGCCTCGATCCCGCCGTCCCACCGAACGCCGGGCCCTGCCGGGACGTGCACGTACTCGATGCGCCCGGTGCTCGGGAGGAAGCCGTTCGCCGGATCTTCACTCGTTATGCGACACTCGATCGCCCACCCGCGAGGAGTGAGCTCCGCGGGGTACGGGAGCTTTTCGCCAGCTGCAACGCGAATCTGCCACTGCACGATGTCGATCCCGGTGACCAGCTCGGTCACCGGATGCTCCACCTGCAGCCGCGTGTTCATCTCGAGGAAGTAGAAGTCGCCGTTCCTGTCGAGGAGGAATTCGCAGGTACCGGCGTTCACGTAGCCGGCGGCGCGCGCCGCGGCGACGGCCGTCTCTCCCATACGGCGGCGCAGCTCCGGCGAGACGGCGACCGACGGCGCTTCCTCGATCATCTTCTGGTGCCGGCGCTGCACCGAGCATTCGCGCTCGCCTAACGACAGCACCGTCCCGTGCATGTCGGCGAGGACCTGGATCTCCACGTGGCGCGGCCCCTCGATGTACTTCTCGACGTAGACCGCGTCGTCGCCGAAGGCGTTCTTCGCCTCGCGGCGCGCGGCGTCGAGCGACGACGAGAGTTCGCTCGCCGAGCGCACCACGCGCATCCCCTTCCCGCCTCCGCCCGCCGCCGCCTTGAGCAACACGGGATAGCCGAACCTGTCGGCGATCTCCGCCGCTTCCGAGGCATCCCGCAGCGGCTCGGTTGTCCCCGGAACGACCGGGACGCCCGCGGCGATCACCAGCTGCCGCGCCGCGATCTTGCTCCCCATCGCCGCGATCGCCTCGGGGGGCGGACCGACGAAGACCAACCCCGAGTCGCGCACGAGTCGCGAGAACCACTCACGCTCGGAGAGGAAGCCATACCCCGGATGGATCGCCTCGGCGCCCACGCGAAGCGCGGCCTCCACGATGCGCTCTCCCTTGAGGTAGCTCTCGCTCGACGCCGCCGCCCCGATGTGCACTGCCTCGTCGGCCTCGCGCACGTGCGGCGCCTGCGCGTCGGCGTCGGAGTAGACCGCGACCGACTTCACGCCTAACTCCTGGCAGGCGCGGATGATGCGGAGGGCGATTTCGCCGCGGTTGGATACGAGCAGTTTGGTGAACATCAGCGGAAGAGCTGGACGGGGGACGGGGGACGGGAGACGGGGGTGGCGACGCGCGTAGCGCGTCGCCGGAGCTCTCGCCCGTTCTGTTGAATCGCGCGATTGCCCTGCGCGGGCGACTGTCCCGCGCGCGACGGAGTCGCGCACTCCCGTCTCCCGTCCCCCGTCTCCCGTCCTCGCGCGCGCACCGCGCGCCCGCTACAGCGGCAGATTTCCATGCTTCCTTGCCGGATTCCTGTCCCGCTTTCCCTGCAGCGTCTCGAGGGCATCGATGAGCCGCGGGCGCGTGTCCCGCGGGTCGATGATGTCGTCTACGTAGCCGCGCGAGGCGGCCACATACGGATTCGCGAACTTCTCCGTGTACTCCTTCACGCGCTCGTCGGTTACCTGCTGCGGATCGGTGGAGGCGTCGATCTCCTTGCGGAAGAGAATCTCCACCGCCCCCTTGGGCCCCATCACCGCAATTTCGGCGCTCGGCCAGGCGAGGTTCACGTCGCCGCGGATGTGCTTGGAGCTCATGACGTCGTAGGCACCGCCGTACGCCTTGCGCGTGATGACGGTGAGCTTGGGGACGGTCGCCTCGCAGTAGGCATAGAGGAGCTTGGCGCCGTGGCGAATGATGCCGCCGTGCTCCTGCGCCACGCCGGGGAGGAACCCGGGGACGTCCTCGAAGGTCACGATGGGGATGTTGAAGGCATCGCAGAAGCGCACGAAGCGCGCCCCCTTGACCGAGGCGTTGATATCCAGCACGCCGGCCAGCACCGCCGGCTGGTTGGCGACGATGCCGACGCTGAAGCCTCCTAAATGCGCGAAGCCACAGACGATGTTCGCCGCGTAGTCGCGATGCACTTCGTAGAACTCGCCGTCGTCCACCACGCGCGAGATCACGTCATGGATGTCGTACGGCTTGCCGGGGTTGTCGGGAATGACGTCGAGCAACGCCTCGTCGCGCCGGTCGCGCGGGTCGCGCCCGCTCCCGCGCGGCACGTCGGACAGGTTGTTCTGCGGGATGTAACGGAAGAGCTCACGGATGTGCTGCAGGCACTGCAGCTCGGAATCGCAGGCGAAGTGGGCGACACCCGACGTCCCGGCGTGCGTGTCGGCGCCACCGAGCTGCTCCATCGTCACGTCTTCGTGCGTCACCGTCTTCACGACGTTCGGGCCGGTGACGAACATGTACGACGTGCCGCGCACCATGTACACGAAGTCGGTGATCGCCGGGGAATACACGGCGCCGCCGGCGCACGGCCCGAGGATCGCCGAGATCTGCGGGACGACCCCCGAGGCGAGGGTGTTGCGCAGGAAGATGTCGGCGTAGCCACCTAACGATACAACCCCTTCCTGGATGCGCGCCCCGCCCGAGTCGTTCAGTCCGACGACCGGCGCCCCGTTGCGCACCGCGAGGTCCATCACCTTGCAGATCTTCTCGGCGAACGTCTCCGACAACGACCCGCCGAAGACGGTGAAGTCCTGGGAAAAGACGTAGACCAGGCGCCCTTCGATGCGTCCGTGTCCGGTGACGACGCCGTCGCCGTAGACGACGTGCTCCGCGAGCCCGAAGTCGGTGGAGCGGTGCGTGACGAAGCGGTCGTATTCGACGAACGAGCCCTCGTCGAGCAGGATATCGAGGCGTTCGCGCGCCGAGAGCTTTCCCTTGTCGTGCTGCGCCTTGATGCGGGCGGGGCCGCCCCCCTGCTCCGACTCGGCGCGCCGGCGCTCGAGGAGCTCGAGTTTCTCACGCATGGTCATGGGCGCCAAAGCTAGCGGCGGGGAGGGTCGGGGCCAACGCGCGACTGCCGAGTGATCGCCAGATGCACATCGCGCCAACGGGCGATCCGCAACGCCGCGACAGGCGATGCACGGGGGCCCAGCGGGCAATGCACGACGCCACACACGGTGATGCACCGCGACCCGACGGGCGATGAAGTTCGCGAAAGGGGGCGACGCACAACGCCCCCGGGAGCCGAAGCACCCGGGGGCGTGTGGAAGTTCGGACCGATTCGGGAGCGCCTACTCGTCGCCCACGCTGTCGGCGTCCATCATCGGGATCTCGCCGACGACGTCGCCATCCTCGGTGTGGATCTTCGACGGGGTCTCCGGCTTGGGCGGCTGCTCCTCCGGAATCGCCGTGACCGACAGGACGATGCGGCGGTGAATCGGATCGACCTCGACGACGCGCAGGTCGAGGTTCATCCCTTCCCAGCAGA
>CAZWVG010000321.1:0-6248 GCA_964637355.1 uncultured Gemmatimonadaceae bacterium | reverse complement strand
TACCCTTCGGCCATCATCCCGGTGTAGCGCTCGGCGCCAGCGCGGACCAACGCCGGCGTGCATTCGGCCACCAGCCAGAGCGCAGCCCCTTCATCAATAGTAGCGGCGAGGGCCCGCGCGCGATCGAAGACGGTCTCGGCGCGCGAGACGCGATCGGTGGCCAGGAGGAAGCGCACCTCGAGCGCTTCGAGGAGCTCGCGCCCCTGGTACCAGGTGTCGCCCAACTCGGCGCTGCGCTCCGAGGCGCGGCGCCGCGCGAGGAGCGCCTGGTCCACGTTTCCCAAGTCGAGCGCGGCGAGGCCGGCGCCAGCGAGCGATCCGACTTCGATGTCGATGATCCCGAGCTCGGTCGCCGTGGCATGCACGCGTTCGTACATCTGATGCGCAGCGATCGCGTCTCCCTGCTCGCGCGAGAGGTTGGCGCTGTTGTACATCGCAGCAAGGCGGCGCCCTTCGTTGTGCACCTTGGCGAACATGCGCTCGGCGTACGCGTACGACTGGTGCGCCTGTTCGAACTCGCCCGTCTTCTGGCACAGGACGCCGAGGTTGAGTGCGGCGAGCCCGCCGAGATCGGGGATATTGGCTTCCTCGGCGCCGCGCTTGGCATTCTCATATGCACGACGCGCGTCTTCGGCCTCGCCGCGGCGGGCGTGTGCGATCCCGGTGTTGATGTCGCAACGGATCACGCCGTAGCGATTTCCGCGCGCGAGGAAGCGGTCGCGCGCGGCGGAGAATTCGAGGAGCGACTCGTGCGGCGCGCGCTCGATGAGTGCGGCGCCGAGTCGCAGGCGCGCGTCGGCGATGAGGAGTACGTCCTGCAACCGCTCGGCTTCGGCCGTTGCGATGCGCGCCTGCAGCTCCGCATCGACGCGCTGGCTCAGCCGGGTGTGCGCGTCGGCGATGCTGGACAGGATGAGGATCGATTCCTCGACCGCATCGATGCTGCGCGCCTGCTCGAGGAGGGCGCGCCCTTCGATGACGACGTCCCCTGGGTTGCGGGCCTGCAGGAGTTGCAGCTGCAAGGCGCGACGCGCCACGCGTACGGCAGCGGCGCGGTCCGAGGGATCGAGTTCGGTCCGCGCATCCTCGCAGGCGGCACGCGCGGCTTCGTGCTGGCCGGCGATGCGGGCCACGTCGATGAGGGCGAGACGCGCCTGCAAGCGCGCCGCGCCATCCGGGGCGCGGCGTACGGCGATGGAGTACGAACCGATCGCGTCTTCGAGCGCGTAGATGCTCGCCGCACGCTCTCCCGAGCGCATGGCGAAGTGAAAGGCGCGTTCGTCTTCGGCCGCCGCGTCGTAGTGAACGGCGATCTCGGTGAGCGCGTCGGGGCGTTGGCTCTCGAGGACGAGCGCGACGCGCGCGTGCATGCGCCGCACGCGGCGCGGGTTCGCCTGACGAATCAGCGCCTCGGCGAGGAGCGAGTGGGCGAAGCGGAATCGATCGCCGTCGCGATCGGTGGGGACGTCGAGGACGCCGGCGGTGACCGCCTCGTCGATCGCGTCGATGAGGGTATCCTCGTTCTCCTGCGTCACCTCGCGCAGGAGGTCGAACTCGAACGAACGCCCGATGACCGCGGCCGTCGTCATGGTGACAGCGGTCGCCGGCGCGAGGCGGGCAAGGCGGCGGGCGAGGAGGTCGTCGACGGCCGGGGGGAGCTGCATCGCATCGACGCTCTCCCACTCCCAGCGCTTTCCGCCGTACCAGAGCACCCCTTCGTCGACGAGCGTCTGCAGCACCTGCACGACGAAGAGCGGGTTCCCTTCTGTGTACTTGTAGAGGAAGTCGGCAAGCTCTCCCTCCCGCTCGGCCTGGTGCAGCATGTCGGCGAGCCACTGCCCGAGGTCCTCGTGCGAGAGGCGCTCGAGGCGTATCTCGCGATACGAGGCGTTGCGCGAGAGTCGACGCCGGCTCGCCTCGAACTGCTGCGCATCCTCGCGACGGATGGTGATGCAGATGAGGAGGCGGTCGTGGTCGATCGACGCTGCGAGGTGCTCGAGTGCATCCCACGAGGCGTGGTCGGCCCACTGCACGTCGTCGAGGAGGAGCATCAGCGGGCGCGACGCGGATGCTGCGCGCACGTAGGTCACCAGCTCGTCCAACAGCGCGTACTTGGAGCTGCTCCCGTCGTCGGCGGCGGCGATGCCCGGCAGGCGCAACGCCGGCGCAATGCGGGCGAGCTGCGGCCACGCGCGCTCCGGCACTACGCGCAGCTGGTGCAGCTGGGCGATGATGTCGGCCCACACCCCGAACGGCGGGCGCACGTCGGGCTCGAGCGAACGCGCGGTCACCAGCGTCCCGGTGCGCAGGCGGATCTCCGACGCCATCCGTTGCACGAGCGTCGTCTTCCCGACACCCGCCTCGCCGACGACGGCGACGAGCCCGGGTTCGCCGCGCACGCACGCCTCGACGCGCTCACGAAGCTTCGCCACCTCGGCCTGTCGGCCGACGAAGTGCTGGACGTTGAGTCGTGGGGTGACCGAATCGCCGCCGCGATTGGCGACGGCGACCGCGTTGCGCCCGCGGCGCTTGGCCTCGTAGAGCGCGCGGTCGGCGGCCGCGAACACTTCCTCGAACGTGCGCCCTTCCTGCGGCCCGCCAGCGACGCCGATCGAGAGCGAAACGCCGACCCACCGTTCTTCCGAGCCGCGCACCGGGATGCGGCGGGCCACGACCTCCTCGCGAATGCGCTCGCAGACGCGCTGCGCATCGAGCAGCGACGAGTCGGGGAGGAGCATCACGAACTCGTCGCCGGCGTAGCGTCCGACCACGTCGCCGGCACGCGATCGTTGGGTGAGCGCCTGCGCCACGACCTCAAGCACATTGTCGCCGGTGAGGTGGCCGAAGGTGTCGTTCACCGACTTGAAGTGGTCGATGTCGATCACGGCGAGGGCGACGGGAGCTTCCTCGCTCGCCTGCTCGAGGCGGGCGCGGGCGACTTCGGTGAAGGCGCGCCGAGTGGGGAGCCCGGTGAGTTCGTCGACCGTGGCGCGTCCACGCTTCTGCAGCGGGCGATCGCTGGTGGCGATCGTGGCCAGCGGTGTGTGGCGCGCGCTCCCCCCTTCCATGAGGCGCTCGAACTGCGCGAAGAGGCGCGGGTCGAATTGTCGCCCGACGTCGCGCCGCATGACGTCGATCGCCTCGGTGTGCGGCAGTGCGCGCTTGTAGCTGCGTTCGGTGGTCAGCGCGTCGTAGACGTCGGCTACACAGACGATGCGGGCGGTGAGCGGGATCTCCTCTCCCACGAGCCCGTCGGGATACCCGGAGCCGTCCCAGCACTCGTGGTGCGCGCGCACGATCGGGAGGATGTCCCACGGAAACTCGACCTCCGAGAGGAGCTCGACGCCGGCAATCGGGTGCCGCTTCATCAGCTCCCACTCTTCCTTCGTCAGGCGCCCGGGCTTGTTGAGCACCTCCGACGGAACGATCAGCTTCCCCACGTCGTGCAGGAGCGCCCCGATGCGGAACCAGAGCATGTCGCTCTCGGCGATCCCGGCGACGCTCGCCAGGCGGCAGGCGACGTCGGCGACGCGCTCGCAGTGACCCTGCGTGTACTGGTCTTTGGATTCGGTCGACTCGCCCCAGCGCCGCGCCAGCTCGAGGAATTCCCCTTCGAGTCCGCGCGTCTCGGCCGCAATGTCCTCGATGTCGTGGCGCGCCTTGAGCTTGGAGAAGAGGCGGTGCGCCGTGTTGAGGCTCTGGAGCGCGTCGCGATTGCGCCCTAACTGCCGGTAGATCTGCGAGCGCTTGCGCTCCACGTCGGCGAGGAGGAGCGAGTTGCCGCGCTGCGTGGCGACTTCGGCAGCGCGCCCCATCGACTCCAGCGCGCCGTCGAGATTCCCCTGGTCGCGGGCGATCGCGCCGGCGAGCTGGTACGCGCCACCGAGCGCGTCGCCCAGCCGATGCGCCTGCGCCGTGAGGAGCGCCCGCTCGACCATTTGCGAGGCGCCGTCGTACTCGCCGCGCTTGAGCATCGACTGCGCGAGGTTGATCTCGAGCTGCGTCTCGATCTCGACGTCGGAGAGCTCCTGCGCCAGCTGCAACGCCTGGCGAAACGACGCCTCCGACTCCTGCCATGCCTGCAAGCGCGTCTGCACCAGCCCGACGTTATTGAGCGCGATGCAGACGTCGCGCGTCATCCCCAACAGCCGGTACTCGCGCAGGGAGCTCTCGAAGTAGCGGAGCGCCTGCTCGTGATCGCCGCGCACCGAGGCGACGACGCCGAGGTTGGTGGAGGTCATCGCCACCAGCGGCGCCTCGTCGGACCGGATCGCGTACTCGCGGGCCGACAGGTAAAGACGCTTGGCCGAGTCCAGGTCGCCCATGTGCCAGTGCAGCACGGCGAGCTGGTTGGTGGAGTGTCCGATCCCCGCCACCTCCCCCGCCAACTCGGCGAGGACGAGGGAGAGTTCGATGCAGTCGCGCGCCTCCTCGTAGCGCGCGTCGGCCATGTACGTGCGGGCGACCCATCGCACGAGGCTCGACGGGGCAACATCGCCGTCCGGCTGGAGGCGGTAGAGGAGATCCTCGTAGATCGCCCGCGCCTCGTCCCGCCGCGACTGGCGCTCGAACTCGTGCGCACGGTCGATCAGCGCGCGGAGATCGTCGTGAGTGCGGCTGACGGAATCCTCGAGGTCTTGCGCGTGCACCGATTGTTGGGGGGAGGGACTTGCTGTTCGCGCGAGGTCTGCCCGCGGGGGGGCGGCGGGTCTACGCTGTTTGACGAACGAGATAGCGGACACGGCACGGGATTCCGGCGCGTCCCGGCCGACTCGACAACTCCCGCGCCACGCGCAGAATTGTCTCGATGCGACTCGCCCTACGCGCCCTGCTGCGCACCCCCGGCTTCACCGTCACCGCGCTCCTGTCGCTCGCGCTGGCCATCGGGGCCAGCGCAGCCGCCTTCGCGGTCATCGACGCGGTTCGATTCCGCGCCCTCCCATTCCCGGATGGAGACCGGCTGGTCCTACTCAGCGAGGTTCCGCTCGAGAGTGAGGCGCCGCCGGCTGGGGCCTCGGCGGCGAGCAGCTGCCGGACCGCCTGCGACGTTTCGTACGAGACGTTCGATCAGGCGCTGCGTGCACGCGCCTTCCACTCGCTCGACCTGGTCGCCGGCTACACGTCGGGGGGGAAGGCGCTGGCGACCAAGGGGGAGCCGCTCCTCGTGACCGGTGGGGTGATCTCGCCCAATCTCTTTGGCCTCCTGGGGGTGCAACCGCTGCTCGGGCGGGCGTTCAGCGACGAAGACAACAAATTGGGAGCGACTCCGGTCACGATCCTGAGCCACGCGCTCTGGACATCGCAATTCGGCGCCGATCCGGCGGTGCTCGGCACGGTGGTCAAGCTGAGCGACACGCAGTACACGGTCATCGGGGTGATGCCGCCGGGATTCACCCACGAGGTGAACTCGGAGTTCTGGCTCCCGGTCGTCCCGGTGCTCGATCCGAGCACGCGACCGTCGATTCGCACGCTCACGGTGATCGGGCGGCTCGCGCCCGGTGCGACGGTGGAGCAGGTGCGCGCCGAGCTCTCGGCGGTTGAGCCAGCGGCACCGGCGAACCTCGGTTCGTCGGTCGCGCGCGGTGCACCGCCACCCAGGATGCGGCTGACGGCCGCGCCGCTCCGCGAGCGATATGCGGCGTCGACGCAGTCGCACGACCTGATCTTCGCGGCCGTGGTGGCCTGCGTCCTCCTCATTGCCTGCGCCAACCTGTCGAACCTCGTCTTCGTGCGCACGCTGCACCAGCAGCGCGAGCTGGCGATCCGTTCGGCGTTAGGCGGAGGGGCGGCGAAGATCGCGGCGCACCTGCTGCGTCAGTACCTCCTCCTCGTATCGGTCGGTGGCGTGCTCGGAGTCCTCCTGGCCGGTGCGTCGCTGCGGGTATTGCAGGCGGCGTCGGTGCTCGACTCGTTGCGCCCACCGGGGATGGAATACCGCCTCGACGCGCGGGTGGTGGCCTTTGCACTCCTCATCGCGGCGGCGACGGGTGCGCTTCTCAGCATCCTTCCGGCTCGACTGGTCGCGAAGCTCGATGCGCAGCGGTTGCTGCGCGACGTGGCGGCCGGCGCCGGCGGTTCGCGCTGGGGGCGGCGGCTGCAACAGGGGTTCGTCGTCGCGCAGGTGGGGAGCGCGGTCGTCCTCCTGACCGGCGCGGCGCTGATGGCCAAGTCGGTCCGATATCTCTCGCACGTGGAACTCGGATTCTCGGCAAACAACCTGCTGCAGGGATCGCCGAGCTTCCCGCATC
>CAZWVG010000320.1:0-6304 GCA_964637355.1 uncultured Gemmatimonadaceae bacterium | reverse complement strand
TGGGTGCGTATGGGGCCTGGTGGCTTCCGTCGTCTTCAAAACGGCTGTGACCCGACCCTGTCGGGTTTGGTGGGTTCGATTCCCACACGCTCCCGCCATCCCTTCGCGATTCACTCTCGATGCGCGCACTCCCTCACTCGCTGAACTTCTCCGCTCCATGCGCATCGTGAAGGGAATGGCGCGCTGGGGTGTCGTGGCGCTGCTGCTAGTTGGCGCCCTCGCACCGCGCCCGGCGGTGGCGCAATCGGCAGATTCGGCAAAGGCCGGGGTGCGAACACCACCTGCCGACAGCGCGCCGCGCCCGTTCCCGCGCGCGCCGGCGCGTCGTGCGCCGCAGGTGCGCGACTCGCTCTCCCCGCCGGTTTCCCCGGGGCGCGCCTTCCTTCTTTCGCTCGCGCTCCCAGGGCTCGGGCAGTCGAGGCTCAATCGCCCGACGGCTGGCGGATTCTATTTCGCCATGGAAGCGGTCTGGCTCGCCATGCTCGGCAAGGCGGCGAACGATCTTCGCGTGGCCAAGGCGCACGCGAACGACGTGATCGTGAACTCGTACGCCGTCGATGGCAACGGGAGCCCCATGTTGGGGGACAGCGGCAAGTACGTCGTCAAGGATACGCTGCGAAGCCGTTACGCCGAGCCGGCGGCCACTGGTTCAGCACTCACGTCGCAGGATCAGCGGAGCAGGGTGAAGGCTCGTCGCCTCCATTTCGAGGATTGGATCGCGATGCTTGCGTTCAACCACCTGTTTTCCGCGGCCGACGCGTTCGTCTCCTCACAACTCTGGGATCTTCCGGTGCAGGTCGAGATGCGCTCCCTTCCCAGGGGGAGCGGCATCGGCCTCTCGATCCCGTTTCGTTAGCGCCGGGCGGGCTCTCGCCGCAGCAAGTCCGACGAGGGGCCGCTTCCGGTGATTCGAAAGCGGCGCAGCTCCACGGCCTCGTTAGTCACCCGCAGGAAGGTCGAGTCCCCGAGCCAGGTGCCGGCGTTCGCGTAGACGCCGCCGGTCTCTGCACGCTCGACCACCGGCACGTGCGAGTGTCCGTACACCAGCAGCGAGAGCGTCGACTCCGCCGCCAGCTGCTGCATCGCCACCTTGAGCAGACCGCTCCCACCGTCCTTCGCTCGGAAGGTACGGCTGGCATGCGACGAGCCTAACGCCAGGCGCGTCCCGAGGTCGGGGTGCAGCCAGCGAAAGGCACGGATCGCCAGCGGGTTTCGCAGCACGCGCCGCAGCGCGCGATACCGGCGATCCTCCACCTCTCGGAGACCGTCGCCGTGCTCGACGCGCGTGCGCCATCCGGCGAGTTCTCCCGTCCATGCCCCCATCACGTAATCGATCCCCATCTCTTCGCGGAGGAATGCGCCTCCCCAGCAGTCATGGTTCCCCGCGACCCACGTCAGCTGCACGCCGTCATCAATCAGGTCGGCGAGCGCCGCGAGGATCCGGTACCCCGCCTTCGGGATCACGCGCTTCCACTCGAACCAGAAGTCGAAGAGATCGCCGTTGATGATCAACGCACGCGCATCGCGCCGAATGTCTCGCAGGAAGGCGAGCAGAAGGCGTTCGGCGTCGCGGTCCGCGACCCCGAGATGGGCGTCGGAAATGATGTACGTCGGAGAGGGAAGCACGCGCCGATTATAGGCGCCGTCACTCCCTTTACAAAGAGCCGGGGCCCGGTCAGCTTCGCGCGCAGCCGCTCGGCGGACGCCTCCCGCGCTCGCGCGCCGCCTTTCCGTCGACCGAACCTTCATGACCGCACCGCTGCCGCACTTCGACATCGAATTTCGCGTCCGATACGCCGAAACGGACCAGATGGGAGTCGTGTATCACTCCGAGTATCTCGTCTGGTGCGAGGTCGGACGTACCGAGTTCATACGCGCCTGCGGCCTCCCGTACAGCGAAATGGAGCGTCGCGGGGCACTACTCGCGGTTGCCGACGCCTCGCTTCGCTTTCACGCCCCGGCGCGATACGATGACCTGGTGCGCGTCGAAACCTCTCTGGTGAGCGTCAAGTCGCGCGCCGTCACGTTCGATTATCTCATCCGTCACGTGCAATCCGATCAGCGCCTCGTTACGGCTCGAACCATGCTCGTGTCCCTCGATCGCGCCGGGCGTTCGGCGCCGATTCCGCCCGATGTCCGTGCGCTCCTCGATCGTGCTGCGGCGGAGGGGGTGTGATCGGCGTCACCCGCGCACGCGGCTCGCGCAGCAATTGGTGCTCGATGACGTCCCGGGGAACGCTCGCGCTGCTCATCCTCGTTGGAGGCGCCGCGTGCGCGCCGCGCGTGAAGCCGCTCGTCGGCGAGCCCGTCGTGCGACGACTCCCGGTGACCGCTGTCCCCGAGGGACACACGCGCCTCGTCTTTCGCTGGGACTACGGTGATCCGCTCTTTTCTGCCAAGGGCGAAGGCGTCGCGCGCATCGCCGCGCCCGACTCGGTACGCCTCGATTTCTTCGCGGACGGCGGCGTAGGAGGTGGCTTCGCTCTCCTCATCGGGGATCAGCTGCGGACTCCGGCAAACGAAGACGCGATGCGCTATCTTCCCCCCGCCGCGCTTCTGTGGGCGGCGCTCGGCCGGCTGGACGTCGCGGGGCAGGACACCACTGCGCGACTGCAAGGCGACACACTGCGTGCCGACATCGGGGCGAGCCCCGTCTGGCGCGTAGCATTCTCGGGGGAGGGGCTCGTATCGCTGCAGCGAATCGATGGTGGGCGACTGCGGGAAAGCGTGGTGCGCGATTCGTCTCGTATCTCCTATCGCAACTTCGGATCGCGTCGCCGCCTGACGCTGACACTCACCCGTCGCCTGACCGACGCGCCGTACGATGAAGCGATCTGGCATCCGTAGCTTCTGCGTTCTCGCAACGCTCGTGTTGACTGGCTGCCTGTACTCGATGTCGGGCGGCGGCGGACTGCCGCGTAACGTGCGCACCGTGGCCGTCATCCCCTTCGAGAACGAGACGGCTTCGCCCGAGCTGACGGGCGAATTGCACCTGGCGCTCCGAAAGGCACTGAGCGATCGCCTCGGCCTGCGCGACGCGACCGAGCAGAAGGCAAACGCGGTGGTGCATGGCAAGATCACCAGCTACGAAGCCGACGTCCCCATCGCCTTCTCCGCCGATCCGAATCGCGCGACGTCCGCTCGGCGACGCCTGCAGATTCGCGTTGATGTCACGATCGAGGACCGCACCACGGGACGAATCCTCTTCGAGCGCAGCGGCGTGAGCGCCGAGGGAGACTATGCGGAACGCGAAGAGGCATCGGGGCGCAAGCAGGCCATCCAGCGGATCGTGAACGACATCATCGAGGGAGCGCAATCGCAGTGGTGACCGGGCGGCGGGGCGCTTCGAAACTCGGCTGTTTGTTCTCCCTTCTCGTGCTCGTGACGTTCGGCTACTTCGCCTTCAACATCGGCGAGGTCTACTTCCGCTACTACGCGTACCAGGACGCCATCGAGCAGGAAGTTCGCTTCGCCGGCACTCGCACCGACGACGCCATTCGACGCCGCCTGGTCGCGGCGGCCGACTCGCTGGGACTTCCGGAAGCGGCGGGCCAGGTCCAGCTGCGACGCTCCGCGAATCGCATCTCCATCTCTGCCGACTACACGGAGCACGTCGAACTCCCGCTCTTCGTCCGCCCCTTCCGCTTTCGTCCGAGCGCCGAGGGCGGCTTGTGAAGGTGAGCGAGGTCGCGTCGCGCATCCTCTCCACCACGGAAGCGGCGAGCTGGCGCGCCCGTCAGGCGGGGCGGGTGGTCTTCACCAACGGCGTATTCGACCTCCTGCACCCCGGACACATCGACGTGCTCCGGGCGGCCCGGGATGCGGGCGACGCACTCATCGTGGGATTGAACAGCGACGCGTCGGTTCGTCGGCTCAAGGGGCCCGAGCGTCCTGTGCGCGGCGAGGCCGACCGCGCGTATGTGCTCGCCGCGCTGCGCTGCGTCGATGTAGTCACCGTATTCGACGAGGACACTCCGCTCGAACTGGTGCGCCGCATCCTCCCCGATGTCATCGTGAAGGGGGGAGACTACACAGAAGAAACTGTCGTCGGCGCCGCTGACGTGCGCGCGCGCGGCGGTCACGTCGTGATCGTCCCGCTGACGCCGGGACAGTCCACCACTTCGATCATCGAGACTCTTCGTGCCCAACGCCATCGCTCCACGCAGTGACCGCTCGCCCGCCTCGCTTCGCCCCGTCACGATCGAGCGCGGCGCGGTGCGCAACGCCGAGGGTTCGTGCCTGGTGAGCTTCGGGAATACCCGCGTGCTGTGCGCCGTGTCGGTCGAAGACGGCGTCCCGGGTTGGCGGAAGGGGAGCGGTCAGGGATGGATGACTGCGGAGTACGCGATGCTCCCCCGCGCGACGAATACCCGCTCACCGCGCGAGCGCGCGCAACTCGGCGGACGCACGCAGGAGATTCAACGCCTCATCGGACGTAGCCTTCGGGCCATGATCGACGACTTCTCGTTCGGCGAGTACACGCTGCGGGTGGACTGCGACGTCCTGGACGCCGACGGCGGGACGCGCACCGCGTCGATCACCGGCGCCTGCGTTGCCGCAATCGATGCCTTCGACTGGATGGTGAAGTCCGGGCGCGTCGCGGCATCGCCGGCCAGGCGGCGCGTCGCGGCGGTGAGCGTCGGGCTACTTGGCGGCGAGCCGCGACTCGACCTGGAGTACGCCGAGGATGTGCGCGCCGACGTCGACATGAACGTGGTCATGACCAGCGAGGGGCGGTTCGTGGAGGTGCAGGGCACTGGAGAACACGCGGCCTTCGACCGGTCCGAGCTCGACGCGCTCGTCTCCCTCGCCGCCGCCGGCATTCAGGAGCTGGACCGATTGCAGCTGGCGGCGCTTGGCGCCGGGCGCTGAGGGCGCGCTGCCATGTCGCGCATCCTCGTCGCCACCCGCAATCGCGGGAAGCTGCGGGAGCTGCTCCCCCTGCTCGAGTCTGACGGTTGGGAGCCGATCGACCTTTCGGCCGCGGGAATCGTCGAAGCGCCAGCGGAAGATGCGATCGAGTCGCACGCAACCTTCGAGGCGAACGCCCTGGCCAAGGCGCGGCATTTCTTCGCCATCAGCGGCCTTCCCACCCTCGCCGACGACTCAGGGCTGAGCGTCGACGCGTTAGGCGGCGAACCCGGCGTCCGCAGCAAGCGCTGGTCGGGGCGGGCCGATCTCGCCGGACCGGCGCTCGATGAGGCTAACAATGCGAAGCTTCTCGGGGCGCTCGCGGCACTCGGCACGCACGCTGGGCGCGGCGCCGGGTATGTGTGTGCGGCGGCGTACGTCGACGCGGACGACGAGATCGTGACGCGTGGTGAGACGCGGGGCGTCCTGCTCGACGCGCCGCGGGGGAGCGGTGGCTTCGGTTACGATCCGTTGTTTCTGTCCGACGACCTGGGGGCGACCTTCGCGGAGGTGTCGCGCGACGAGAAGGCACGCGTGAGTCATCGTGCACGCGCGGTGGCGGCAATCCTCGCTTCGCTGCGTGCGAGACGTTGACAATGGGCGATGGGGGGCTACAATTCGGTCTTCCCAGCGGGGCGTAGCGTAGCCCGGTATCGCGCCTGCTTTGGGAGCAGGAGGTCGCCGGTTCGAATCCGGCCGCCCCGACTTCGCAGGGACGCCGACCGCCTCGGTTGGCCGAAGCGCCAGTAGCTCAGTTGGATAGAGCGGCAGCCTTCTAAGCTGTAGGTCGGGGGTTCGATTCCCTCCTGGCGCACCAGCAGGGTTTTTCGCTCCGTTAGCTCAATTGGCAGAGCAAGCGACTCTTAATCGCTAGGTTGATGGTTCAAGTCCATCACGGAGCATAGGTCGGTAGCTGTTCGCAAGACGCACGGGGCGGGCTGCCGCGAAGCGGCGGCCCGTTTCGTCTTCTGGTGGATCGATGGAAGGGTCTTCTGTCGTTGGCGGGAAGCGAACGGCAGGGCTTGCGTGAGAGGGAGCAAGCGTGTATTTGTTCTGTCTCCCTTTAGTGATGCCTGCCCGTTCGGGTAGGTGTCGGCCGGAAAGATGGGGAGATCGAGAGCCTTGACGAATCGGTAGTAGTAGGGTACTCTTCAAGGCTGCCGCGTGCGCGGCGCAAAAGCTGATTGAAAATCGAGTTGAGCGTGTACTGTGCGAGGCGGACTCGTTGATCCAGAGCTCATCAGGGCTCTGGTGAGAGTTTACTGAGATACACAGAATGTGATTCTTCGGACCGTTGCTGCGCTTTCGGGCGTGGCGACGTCGAAGGTACGAGCTATCGAATTGAATTCTCTTGGAGAGTTTGATCCTGGCTCAGGACGAACGCTGGCGGCGT
>CAZWVG010000319.1:0-6319 GCA_964637355.1 uncultured Gemmatimonadaceae bacterium | reverse complement strand
CGGTCCTGCACCGCGCCGGTGAACGATCCCTTCATGTGGCCGAACAGTTCGCTCTCGATCAGCTCCGCCGGGATCGCCGCGCAGTTCACCTCGATGAACGGCTTGTTGACCCGCGGCGACAACCGATGGACAGCGCGTGCGACGAGCTCCTTTCCCGTTCCGTTCTCGCCGGTGATGAGGACGCGCGCCGGCGTCACGCCGACCTTTTCGATCTGCCCTACGAGCGTGCGGATCGCGAACGACTTTCCGACGATCTCGTAGCGCGACTCGATCGACGCGCGGAGCTGGGCGTTCTCCTCCTGCAGCGTGAGGTGCTGCAGCGTGTTGCGGAGGAGGACGAGGATGCGGTCGGTGTCGAGCGGCTTCTCGAGGATGTCGTAGGCGCCGAGTTGCGTCGCCTCGACCGCCGTCTGGATCGTGGCGTGCCCCGAGATCATCACGACCGTCGCCGACGCGTCGAGCTGGCGGATGTGGCGCAACGCCTCGAGCCCGTCCATCCCCGCCATCTTCACGTCGAGGAAGACGAGTTGCGGGCGCCACTGCTCGTACTCCTTGATCCCGTCTGCGGCATTCGAGACCGCGCGCACCTCGTACCCCTCGTACTCGAGGAGCTGGCCTAACGCGGCGCGAACGCCCTGCTCGTCGTCGACGATGAGGATCCGGCGGCTCATTGCACCGACTTGTAGAGGGTGACGCGCCCCTTGCCGACGCGAATGTCGCCGACGTACGGCGGGACGTCGAAGCCGATCGCACGGTCCGAAGTACCGCCTGCCCGCGAACGACGGTCGATCTGCCTCACGAGTGCGGCGATGATCGGCGACGGGACATCGAGGTCGTTCACATGCAGTTCCTGCACGATGTACTCCGCATGCCCTGGGCTCGCCACGTCGAGCGTACCGGCGAGCGTGACCTGCTGGCGCGACTGCAGCTTCGACGCGAGCGGGCCAAGCTTGTCGAGCGCGTTGAGTTCCGCGGGGTCGATCTCCGACCGAAGCACGAGCCGGTCGCCGACAATCGCCGCTTCCACGTTGCCGACGAAGGCGGGAAGACGCCGCTTGGCGTCGGTGAGGACGAGCGCCGACGCCTCGGCCGCGGTGAGGTTGGCGAAGACCGGACCGCTCTTCTGCCCGAGCGACGTGATCGCGCTCCGACCGCGTTCACGCCGCGCCTCCGTCACCGGGTCGAAGGCGATCGTGGGAGCGGAGTGCGTTCCGGTCACCGCCGGCATCCATCGCGCACGCGTGATCCACCCCGCGACCGCAAGGAGGCAGAGCAGCGTGAGACAACCGACCGAGCGCAGGCAACCTGACATCAGCGGGCTCCGAGGGGGATCGAGTGCAGCGGAACGTAGCGAAGCGCGCCCCGCACCTGTTCACTGGAGAAGAGCACGACTTCGTTCACCGGCACGCGCCATCGACGAGCCGCGCCGTCGAACGCGAGCGCGAGCGCGGCACGCAGCCGCTCGCGTTGCAGCTGCGCGAGCGGGCGGGCGATGCGGCCGAGCGTGAGATGCGCGGTGAAATCGCGCTCCTCTCGTGGATACCCGAGTGGTGCGATCTGGTGCTCCAGGCGCTCGGCAATCGCCGCGAACGAGGCGGATGGCTCCATGCCGAGCCATACGACGCGAGGGCGCGAGAAGTTTGGGAAGGCGCCCGCTTCGCCCGTGGATGCATCGAATGGAGCGATCGGCGCGACGGCGTCGCGCATCGCGTTCGTGAGGCGCGCGACGTCGTGGTCCGGGCGCTCGCCGAGGAACTTCATCGTGAGGTGCATGTGCCCGGGAGACACCCAGCGCAGGCCCGGCACCGACGCTTCGATGGCGGCGCATTCGACCGAAATTTCGCGGGCGGCGATTGCGGCAATCGGAACAGCGATGAAGAGGCGCACGCCGCCTCCCTCACGGCGCCTGCGGCCGCGGTGAAATCTCGAGCGCGACGTGGGTGAACCCGACGCGCTGTGATTCGCGCACGCAGGCGCGCCTGAGCACCGCGTCCAGCGATGGCGACGCGTCGTCGGTGAGCGCGACGATCGCCAGCGCATCGCGCGATTCCACCCGCGCCTTCAATCCGAGTTCGGCGAGCGCCGCCTCGAGGCTTCGCGCGCGCTCGTCAACCACTTCGGGCGCCGGCTCTTTTGCGCGGCTGGGCGAACGATCATCGTTTCGATCGGGCGACGGAGCATCGACGCGATCGGGCGCCTCCTCCTCGACGCTCGTGAGCGAACGCCCTTCAGTGAGATCCGACGACCGCTCGGCCACACGATCCGGCGCACGCTCCTCGACGCGATCACGCGTCACTCGGAAGTCACCCCACCCAGCACGTTGAGCGACCCTGACCGAAAGCCACGCAAGTCGATCGCCACGCGGGCGAACCCCGCGTCGCGTACGCGATCGGCAATCGCCGACGCCCGCTCCGGCTCGAGCCAGTACTGCAGCGACTCCGCCGAGATCTCGACGCGCGCAAGGTCGTCGTGGAAGCGCACGCGCAGGTCGCCGGTGACGCCGAGCTCACGCAACGCCGCTTCGGCACGCTCGACCCTCGCAAGACGCTCGGGCGTCACCGCGGTCCCGTACGGAAGGCGCGACGACAGGCACGGCGATGACGGCTGCGACCAGGTGGGAATCCCGCGACGTTCCGAGAGGAGTCGGATCGCCGACTTGGTCAGCCCCACCTCCGCCAGCGGCGATTCGACCGCACGCTCGCTCGCCGCCACCGCACCCGGGCGATAGTCCGACCCATCGTCGGCGTTCGTTCCGTCGACCACGACCGCCAGCCCTCGCTCGGCGGCGACCGGGACGAGACGGTCCCACAACTCGGACTTGCAGAAGTAGCAGCGATTGACCGGGTTGGCGGCGTAGCGCGGATCGTCCATCTCGTGCGTGTCGATCTCCAGCACCGGGACATCGAAGCGATCGGCGACGGCGCGCGCCATCGCCCATTGCGCGGCAGGGTACGAGGCAGAGCGCCCGATGACCGCGAGCACATGCTCGCGCCCGAGCGTCTCCACCGCGACCGTCGCGAGGTACGCCGAATCGACGCCGCCGCTGAAGCCGATGAGGACGGAGCCGCGCGCAGCGAACCACTCCGCGAGGGCACGCTCGCGCTCGAGCGCGTGTTCCAACGCCTCGCGCGACGCGGCGGGGTGCGAGGTTTCGGCTTTCGGAGCCGGAAGCGTCGACATGCGCGCAAGTTAGGCAACCTCCCCCTGCACGGGCAGGTTCTCCGGCGTTCGGACGAAGAGCGCCTCCGCCACGTGCGCGCGCTCGATCGCGTCGCTCCCGTCGAGATCGGCCACCGTGCGCGCCACCTTGAGCACGCGATGGTATCCGCGGGCGGAGAGCGCGAGCCGGTCGGCGGACAGCGTGAGGAGCGACCGCGCGTCGGCCGACACGACCGAGTGTGCGTCGAGCCACCGGCCGGCCACTTGGGCATTGCAGCTCACACGTCGCAATCGGCGGTATCGCTCCCGCTGGCGTTCGCGCGCCGCCACTACGCGTGCCCGCACCGCGGCCGACGCCTCTCCTGCCGCGCCGCTCCCCAGCGACGCGATGGCGACGGCGGGGACGTGCACCGTCATGTCCAGCCGATCGGCGAGCGGCCCTGAGATACGGGCGCGATGTCTGGTGACATCGGGTTCGGAACAGGTGCACGTTCGCCCCGCCTGCCCGCGTTGCCCGCACGGGCACGGATTCATCGCACCCACGAGCGCGAACTTGGCCGGAAAGGTGAGCGCCTGCTGCGTGCGGGCAATAACCACTCTCCCATCTTCCATCGGTTGGCGCAGCGCGTCGAGGACCGAGCGAGGCATCTCCTGCAGCTCATCGAGAAAGAGGACGCCGTGATGCGCAAGACTCACCTCCCCGGGGCGCGGAAAGCTCCCGCCACCGATGAGGGCCGCGACCGAGAGCGTATGATGCGGCGCGCGGAACGGGCGCTCGCCCGCACGCAGCGTGTGCATGCGCAGGATGCCCGCGACCGACTGCACCGCCATTACCTCCAGCGCCTCCTCCTCGGCGAGCGGGGGGAGGATGCCCGGGAGACGTCGGGCGAGCATCGTCTTTCCCCCACCGGGGGGACCGATGAGGAGGAGCGCGTGCCCGCCGGCTGCTGCAATCTCGAGCGCCCGTTTGGCTGACTCCTGCCCCACGACGTCGCTGAGGTCGAGCCGCTCGTCCACCTGCGCGGCAGTCGGCGCTCCGGCGAAGTGTTCCGCAGTCCGTTCTCCCTCGACCGTCACCGTCGGCGCGAACGATTCGTCGAGGCAACGCGCGCGCCTCGCCGGCGGCGCGCGAAGCGCGTCGACCAACGCGCCAAGTGTCGGCGGGGCGGAGCAGCGGAGTTGGGACACCACGCGCGCTTCGGCGCCGTTCCCTGGTGGGACGATGAGGCGGAAACCGGCTCCACGTCCGGGCAGCCTCGCCAGGTGCAACGCGACCGGAAGAACGCCACGTACCGGGCGAAGCGCGCCGTCGAGCCCCAGTTCGCCTAACGCGGCGCAGTCGTGTACGGCCTCGGGATCGAGCTGTCCGGTGGCGACGAGCACCCCGAGGGCGATGGGGAGGTCGAACGCGGTTCCATCCTTTCGCTGGTCGGCCGGGGCGAGATTGATGGTGTACCGCCGCGGCGGCAGCACAAAGCCGGCATTGCTCAAGGCGGCGGCGACGCGCTCCTTGGCCTCCTTCACCGCCCCCGCGGCCAGGCCGACAATAGTCCACTGGGGGAGCCCCTTGGTGGCATCCACCTCGACGGTCACATCGTAGGCGTCGACGCCAAGGACGGCGGCTGAGCGAATCGCGGCAAGCATGGAACGCAAGGTGGGGACGAGAGCCCCGCGCACCCGTACCGGAAGCGTGCGCGCATCATCAATCCGTTGCTGCGCGAAAGACGGCGCGTAGCTTTCCCGTCCCCCTCGGCTCCCCTCCGCTCCCTACCTCGCCCGCCATGGCGTTCCAGTACGTCGATCCTTCGCTCCCGCGCCGCATCGATCGTTGGCGCTCGCCGCGCCTCGGTCTCGAGATGCCGATCGTGCAGTATGGCTGGGGAGGGACGCCCGTGCTTCTCTTCCCCACCGCCGCCGCCGACTTCCTGGAGAACGAGCGCTTCTTCCTGGTCAAGGCAATCGAGCCGTCGCTCATGGCCGGGCGCGTGCGCCTCTTTTCCATCGACAGCATCAATTCGTACGCCTGGATGGACTCGCAGCTCCCGGTGCACGAGCAGGCGCGCCGCCAGGCGCTCTATGTCTCGTACGTCGAGGAAGAAGTCGTCCCCTACATCCGCAATGCCTGTGGCGACGGCGGGGCGCGGGCGATCACGACGGGCGCCTCGTTCGGCGCGTTTCACGCGGCCAACTGCTTCCTGCGCCGCCCCGATCTCTTTGGCGGGACGATCGCCATGTCGGGCTTCTACGATCTCGAGAAGGGATACCTCGAGGGGTACTCCGACCAGAACGTCTACTTCAACAACCCGCTCTGGTACCTCCCCGGACTCGAGGGGCGCCCGCTCGAACTCCTCCGCCACGAGTCGCGCATCGTCGTGGTCACCGGGCAGGGAGAGTGGGAGAAACCCGAAGCGTCGCGCCGCCTCTCCGACGCCCTGCACGCGAAGGGGATCCCGCACTGGCTCGACCTGTGGGGGCACGACGTGCGCCACGACTGGCCGTCGTGGCGCCAGATGCTCCCCTACCATCTCGGACGGATGGGGCTCTAACGCACCACAGCCGAGCGGTGCGCCCGCGGATGACTAAAGCGCCGAGACTTCCGGCTCCTCGTCGAGCGAATCGGCGCGCGCGAGCCGCACCTCGGACTCGCGGATCATCGAGGTGAATGCCTGCGCGATGTCCGGATCGAATTCGGTCCCGGTGCGCCGGTCGATGTACTCGAGGATCGCCGGGACGTCCCACGCCACGCGATACGGGCGGTGCGTGCGCAGCGCATCGAAGACGTCACACACATGCACCAGGCGCGAGGCGTGATGGCAGTCCCGCCGGGTGCAACGGGTGGGATAGCCGCCGCCGTCGAGCATGATGTGGTGCTCGAAGGCGACCGCGGCGCTCAGGTCGAGGTGCCGGTCGGCATGGAGGATCAGGCGCGCCCCCTCCACCGTGTGCGACCGCACGATCGCGAACTCCTCGTCGGAGAGGATCCCGGGCTTGTTGAGCACGGCTTTGGGGATCTTCACCTTCCCGAGGTCGTGCAGGAGTCCGGCGATCCCGTAGGCGCGCGCCTCGCGCGGCGACAGCTGCAATCGCTCGGCGAGCCCCATGGCCAGCACCGAGACGTTGAGCGCGTGCGTCGTCGTGTACTGGTCGAACTCCTTGAGCG
>CAZWVG010000318.1:0-6332 GCA_964637355.1 uncultured Gemmatimonadaceae bacterium | reverse complement strand
CGACGCCTGCAAGCTGAACGTCATGTTCTCGGCGACGTCGGTGTCGGCATTCAGGTTGAGCGCCCGGCGCCCGTTGTCGGTGAGGCGGCTCAGCGCCCCCTCGGCGAGTGCGTTCGACACGAAGCTCTGGGTCAGGCTCTCCTGCCAAGATACCCGCGTACGGAGCGGGTTCTTCACCTTCCACCCATCAGGAAGTGAAAAGCTCTTGCCAATGTCGGCGGCGAGATCGCTGGATCGGCGCCTGGCGAGGCTCCCCGGGAGCGAGTCGACACGACGCGTGAGGGCGTACGCCGCCGAGATGGCCACCTCTCCCCACGCCGTCACGGCGGTGGCGCTGAACGGATACGACTCCTGGCGCGATTCGCGCACTTCGGTCGCGAGCCCCAGCGCGTCGCCCGGCGTCACCCACTTCTGTTCCGTGCGCAGCGCACGCGCGGTCGCTCCCAGCTGGCTGAAGATCCCGCTCAGCGCGACGGGGCGCCCGCTCCAACGCATCGAGACGTCGGGGTACGTGAGCGCGTCGCCGTTGACAACGGTGACCTGCGAGACGTCGCGACGGCTCCAGTGCCGCGCGTCGCCGCGTTGCAGGCGATTGCTGATGGTGAGGCCGCCGGGAAGGGTCAGCGAGTGGGAGATCACCAGGTCGCTGCTGGCACCGGCGCTCGAGGCGGCATCGCTACCTAACGATCGGAAGGCGTCGATCCCGCCGAGCCCGAACTGGAAGCCGAGTCCGGCCGCTTCGGGAATGCCGTCGAACGAGGAGAGCTGGTTGCGCGTGAAGGTGACGTCGATCGGGCGGACGATGCGCGCCACGCTCCGCCACCGCGAGTCCTCGGGGGTGAGATCGCCGATCGCACGCGCCGGGTCGATCGTGGTGGCCGCAGTCACTAACTGCGTATTGCCGAGCCGACGACTGAGGTGCGGCACGAGATCGTCGGCGGGACCGACGTCGACCTGGATCGCACGATTGTTGGGGTCGCGGATCATCGCGTAGGTCGAGCCGAGCGCGAGTCGCGGGCGCAGCCACCAGTTGCCGGCCGGCGCGTAGGTCACTGTTGCCGCCATCGTACGCTCGCGTTCGAGCCCGATGTCGACCCCCGCCAGCTGCGTACGCTCGCGCCCCGCGGCGATCGCGTTGAGCGTCGAGTCGCCGTAGTCGCGCAGGTCGTGTACGCTCGACGCGTCCCAGCGCGCCGTCACGTGCGGGAGCGGCTCGAACTCGACGGAGCTCGTGCTTCGCCAGACGTTCTGCAGCCCGCGCACGACGCGCGCGGTATCGCTCCCGCTGAGCGCGGGATTCAGGTACGATGCGCGCGAATCCTCGCTCCGCACGACGGCGCTGCTGATCCGTACGAGCGTCGGCGACAAGCGGAGCGGCATGGTCCCTCCGCCGACCGATGGGAGCGCGACGCTCAATGGCGGGCGCCCCTCCGTCCCCGCGTCGCGTGTGGGCAACCCGCCGACGAGTCCCGCCGAGGAGAAGTCGAAGCCGACGTTCACGTCGCGGAGCTTCCCGTGCTGGAATTCGGTGCGGTTCCCGATCGCGTTCACGGTTCCGTCGACGACGATGTTGTTGAGCAGTGGCGCGAACCAGCTCCCCGTGAGCGGCGTCGCTCGTCGCGCGCTCAGCGTGTACGACGTCTGCTGCGAACGAGGTTCCCGGAGTCCGGGCACCGACGTTCCGGGGATGTCGGAGCGCGAGAGGAATTGCGGATCGGCACCGCTCGCGCGATGGGTGATACTGAAGGGGAGCGCCATCCCCCACGACGACGGGAGAAAGCGATCGAGCCGCCACGTCGCGCTCACGTCGAGGTCATCGTTGGTGAGGAACGACGGCGACTCGCCGAGCTGCCGGAAGTTTGGGTCGCGCCGTCGAATGCCCACGCGCACGCTGCCGTAGTCGCCGGCGTTGAGCGTCGCGGCAACCTCGCCGGCGAAGCCGGTCGTGTTGACGATGTCGGCGAGGCGGATGTCATCGACCCAGAGCTCGAGCGTGTCGCCGGCCATCGGCGGATCGATCCCGCGGAGCGAGTCGACGCGCACCATCCCGACCGCGAGTTCCTGCACCGCCGCGAGGTTGGGAGGCGTCACCGCCGGGTCGATCGTGTAGACGACATAGCCATCCTCGCACGCTGCATAACGATCGATGCGCCCGCCGACGGGGAGCCCGCTCTTCTCCACGAGCATGGAATCGACGGCCGTGCAACCGAGGCCGTCCTTGCGGTTCTGCAGGAAGGCGTTCTGCAGCTTTGCGCGCAGGGCGAAGAACTTCTCGAAGCGCACGCGCAGCTCCGGCTCCCACGCATCGCGTGTGTTGCCACTGCGAATCGTGGTGCGATACAGGTAGAAATTGTCCACGTCGCGACCGATCTTCACGAACGCCTGCAGGTCGCCGTTTGCCTCCCACCCACGTCCGCGCCCGCGGGCCCAGAGGCGCAGCTCGCGATACCCCATCACGTTCCGCTGTCCCTCGGGAAACCGGAAGTACGCCTCCGCACGCGCCCCGACGGGGAGCGCCGTGGCCTGCAGGCGCAGCGAGCGTTCGTTGACCTGCGTCTGCTGCGGAGACACGACCGACGTGGCCTCGTCAGGCACCTCTCCCACGCCCGGCGGAGGCTGGTAGAAGATGCCGCGCGTCGAGTCGTTGTCCTGCGTCCCGATGACGCTCGCGATGACCGCACCGCCACCAAGGGTGCGCTCGCTCCCCGCGAATCCGTTGAGCACGTGATCGGCGCGCTTGAGCCACGCCGCCCCAACGACGCGCAGCCGGGCGATCGGCGTGAGCGAGAACTGGTCGTCGGCGATCGTCAGTCCCGACACCACGGTCATGCGGAGTGCACGGACGCGGCGGATGAGCGGTCCGCCGTTGGTCGAGTCCTCCGGCGCGTTGAACGGGAGGCGCACCTGCACCCAGCAGAGGCGCGCACCGGGCGCGAACGCGTTGTTCACGTCGCTCACGGTGATCCCGCACTTCCCCACACGCGCGTAGCGCTTGGGATCGCTCAGGTCGACCACGAATCGCCGCACCTTCTCGAGCTCGCGGTCGGCCGACGGATAGTTGAGGGCGTTGTCCTGGTCGATGTCCTCCTCGTCCAACCGTCCGTTGCGCACGGTACAGTTGTCCTGCGCGTCACCGAGTGCGCGCTCAAAGCCGCGCCCGAGCGAACAGGTGGGGACGTCGAAGGCGGTGAACGGCGGCGTCCCGCCAAAGACCGTGATCGAGTCGACGACGTCGCCGGGAAGCCCGCGATCGTTGACGTCGGCGTTGAAGGCGCGCGAGAAGGGATCGCGCTCGGAGTCCAGTCGATCGTACCCCTGGATCTTCTTGCCGCGATAGATCGAGTCGTTGCTGGCCACCGAGAGCGTCTCGGGGGCGAAGGCGACGGAGTTCTCCGACACGTCGCCGAAATCGAAGACGATCGTGGGGTTGCGCTGGCGGCGGATCCCCGCGGTATCGACGAGCGTCCAGAACTCCAGCTGCTCGCCGCGCGACAGGTCGATCCCCGACCCGCTCCCTCCGTTCACGCCGGTCTGTCCAAGCACCGTGTGGATCGATCGCCAGCGCCGCCCGCTGAGCCGCTTCCCCGTCAGCCACCGATAGCTGTCACTGGCCGCGTCGTACAAGCCCCCCACGCCTAACGGGTACAGCGTCATCCAGAGCATCGACTCGGGCGACGCGAAGCCCACGCCGGCGAGGTTCACCTGCGGGTCGATATCGGCCAAGGTGAATTGGACCTTCTTTCCCTCCTTGTTCACGCCGACGTTCTGGAACGCCATGCTCGTGGCGCGCGTGGTGTCGAACGTCATCGCACCGAAGCGCGTCGCGAGCGTGTGGCCGAGTGCCGGTTGCGACGAGAGCTCCCACTGCGACTGCAGGAGATTGATCGTCGTCCCGCCGTCTCCCTCGAACGATTCGATGTACGCCTGCTGCGACGTTTTCTGCGTCGGGCGGCTCACCGCGAACTCGGCGCGGACATCGAGCCGGGCGGGAGGTGGCGCGCCCCCCGCTCCCGTTCCACGCACCACACCCCGCGGGAGGCGGTCGAGGAGTCGCGTGAGCGACGGCATCTTCCAGCCGTAGTCCGCGGAGAGCCCCGCGACCACCGAGGCCTGCGGCTCGAAGCCTAACGGGGGACGGTTGAAGGTGCTGCGCTGCGACTGCGAAATCGCGACGAGGCTCACCCGCCCGTTGGCGAGGCGCCAGTCCGAGCTGAGGCCGAAGATCGACGTCGGCACGGTCGCGAAGAGCGGATTCTCCTCGTAGCTCACGACGACGCGTCGCTCGCGGGCGATGAGCGTGTCCGCCCCGAGCAGCTGCACGCGCCCCAACTCATAGTCGACGGAGTAGTCGATGTCCTTCACCAGCGGGCGGCCGTCCATCGTCAGGCGCTCCGACCCGGGGCGGATCTGCACGGAGTTGAGCGCGATGGTGCCCAGCGCCCCGCCGCCGTCGACCTGGTAGCGCACGCGCAGCCGGTAGTACGACTGCGGGCGCTGCGGCGAGTAGAGATACTCCGACGGCGTGCGGTAGATCGTGTCGTTCGCCGCGACCCCCGACGGGCGCGCCAGCCCCCGCCGCGAGAACGGCTCCAACGACGGAAAGACGATGAACTGGTCGCGAAAGATCCGGTTCCCTGGAACGTTCGCCACGAGGAAGTTCGGGTCGTTGGGGCGTGGCCAGAGGCGATTCTCGTAGTCGAACGTGGTGGCGCTGGTGAGCTGCGCGAGTCCGAATAGCTGCAGGTAGCTCCCGTCCGTTCCCCCGGGGGGCTTCTCCTGATCGGAGCTCGTCCCCGCGACGATGCGCACCTGCACGCTCTCGCGCCGCACGTCCTCGCCGCCGAGACGATAGACGCTGCGGATCTCGCGACGAAAGGCGGGATCGTCGGGCGTCACCTGCGGATCCCACAGCAGGTTGGCGAACTGCTCGTGCTCGAGCGAGTACTCGAGGTCGGGCGTCCCGCCGACATTCGCGATCACCGTGTCGCGCCCCGCGACGCGCACCGAGTAGGCGACGACGAGGCGCTCGTTGTTGAGCGCGAGCGGGCGCACGAGCGCGATCCACAGGAGCGATGGGTCGACGTAGTAGTCGATGTTCTCGCGCAGGAGTTCGTACACCTGCCCGCTCCGCGAGCGCGGGTCGCCGATGATCCTGAATCGCGGCCCGTTGGGATTGGGAGGCTGTCCGCCGAGGATGAGGCGGTAGACGCGTAGACGCGACGGGCGAATGGTGTCGGGGAGAAACGCCGCCAGCGTTTGCATCTGGCGGCCGTCGAGGATGTCGACGTTCGGGTAGCTCGCGCCGAACAGCTGCGGGTCGACGGTGAAGAAGAAGCGGCGCGGCTCGACCTGGTAGTCTTCGATCTCCCGTTCGAGCGACTGCGTGGTGCGTCGCCCGAGCGTGAAGACCTGGTCGCGCACCACGTTCCCCTTCTGCTGCGCGGCGATCGCCGTCAGCTGCATGCTGCCGAACTTCCCCACCGCCTGCACGCCGAAGTTGCCGCTCGGGATCCCCCCCGAAATGAAGCGCGACGGCGGCGGCTGGAAAAAGACGTTGCCGACCTCGATGCGCTGCAGGTGCGCATTCGGCGCTCCGCGATACGCGATGGCGATCTGGTTCGAGCCGTCGAACTCGCGCTGGGTGTCGTAGTCCACGTCGACCGAGACGCGATCGGCGATCCCCCCCGACGTCTTCAGTCCGAACTGGGCGTCGAAGGCAGGAGTGAACGACGACCGGCAGACAAAGCCGACGGAGAAGAGCTGGTTCGCCGAGCAATTCTCGTTCTGCGTACGCTCGGCCTTGGTCTCCAGCCGCGCGGTGAGCGCGATCGAGAGGTCGTTCTGGGCCGCGCGAAAGATCGGGATTCGGGCCGCGAGCGAGTCACGCCGAGCCGCGGAATCGGCCGCCGATCGCGGCGCGCTGCTGGTGTCGCGCGTTGGAGTCGCCACCCTGGCCGCCGCGCGTGTGGGCGATTGCGCATGCAGCGCCGCCGCACGCATCGCGCCTGCACCCAGCCCGAGGGCCAGCATCAGGACGACCCGAGCGACGCCATGCACCAATCGCGTGCGGTAGGGTATCAGCCGGTCGTTCCTCCGTCGGAAGCCAAGCGCTGCCGGCCAGCAGTGGTTTCAAAACCGGTCGCCGCAGTGCCGACCAAGAGGGCGGCTCGGATGCGGCGACCGGTTGTGGGACCACCTGTAGGCGAGGGGGCTATATTACGTCGCGATTTGCGACGACGGGAACCCGGGGGAGAGCCTGCTGATACGGCAGGCGGGGACCCTCGTTCCCTCCCGCGACCGGAGACCTTGCTGCGCGCGTGAAGATAATCCAC
>CAZWVG010000317.1:0-6335 GCA_964637355.1 uncultured Gemmatimonadaceae bacterium | reverse complement strand
TCTCCTGGTTCTGGAAGATCGCATACCTCGCCTTTGCTGCCGACCCGATCAGCGCCGGCCCGGACGGCCCTAACCTGATTGTGCTGTACTCGCTGGTGCCGTGGATCGGCGTGATGGCGGCGGGCTACGGATTCGCACTACTCCTGCAGGGCGACGTTGCAGCGCGCGACCGCCGCCTCACTCGACTCGGGCTCGCGCTTGTCGCCCTGTTCCTCGTGCTGCGCGCGACCAATGTGTATGGCGACCCAGTTCCCTGGACGGTCATGCGAGGGATGCCTCCCGTGCTCGCCTTCCTCAATACCACCAAGTACCCAGCGTCACTCCTCTTCCTCCTCATGACGCTCGGCCCGTTCATCCTCGTCTTTCCATGGTTGGACCGAGTGCGCGGTACGGTGGCCGACGCCATCGCCACCATCGGGCGCGTCCCCTTCTTCTACTACGTGCTGCATATCCCGCTCATTCACGCCTTGGCGCTTCTCGTATCGCTGATGCGCGACGGCGCGGTATCGCCGTGGCTCTTCGCCAATCATCCCATGGGAAATCCACCGCCACCAGACGGTTATCGATGGCCGCTCTGGCTCCTGTACCTGACGTGGGCAGCGGCAATCGGTATCCTGTATCCCGCGTGCCGCTGGTTCGCCGGCGTCAAGGCACGAAGGAGCGACAAGTGGCTCTCGTACCTGTGAGGCGCAACGCGATGGCCAGGCTGCCGCTGCACGTCGCCAGATTCCCAACCGGGCGTGCGGCCATCGCGCGCGCGACAGGCATTCTCCTGTTGGCCGGCGCTCCCCTGCCGCTTGGCGGGCAGGATGCGTCGTCTCGGCTTCCGCACTATGCGCTCGACCTGCGGGTCCATCCGGCCGAGCACACCATCGATGCATCCGTCACCATCTCGCTCGAGGGTGCTGCGGTTCGGCAGTTCCTGCTTGGACCAACGTACACGATTCGTGAGATCGTCGTGACCGGCGGTACGGTCGACACCACAACCTCGACGACTCCGATTCCCAACCTGCGGCTCATCACGCTGCGACCGAATGGTGCCGGAACCGCGACGCTGACGATGCGCTACGACGGAGCGTTGTTCGAGCTGCAACGCCCGTCGATCAACGTGGTCGGCCCCGACCTGGTCGAGCTCTCCGTCGATTCGTTCTGGCTCCCGTATCAGGCGGAGCTGGGCGCACCCTTCTCGGTCGAGGGATCGGTGCACGGACTCGCGCCCACGGCAGTGACTGTGGCGAATGTCTCCAGTCGCTTCTCCGACGGCGTGTTGCGGCTGTCGAGCGGCGCCGCGGGGACGGCCGATCTCGCGTTGATCGCGTCCCCTGAGCTCAAGGAGACGAACGCTGGGCGCGTGCGCATGCTTGCGGTCGATACGTCGTCGACGCTCGCGACGTACTACCGGCGACACGGCGTCGCGGCGATCGGATTTCTCGAAGGAGTGCTCGGCGCGATGCCGGGAGAGACGGCGACAATCACCGTGGCACGACGAGCGAGCGGGCGTGGGTATGCGCGGCCGGGGTACGTCGTCGTGACCGACGTCCCGGGAACACAACCTGGCCCCGGGCACGCAAAGTTCGTCGCGCACGAATTCGCCCACCTCTGGTTCTCGAGGGCGAGCCTGACGAGTGAGGACTACTGGCTCGTCGAAGGGCCGGCGGAGTATCTCGGCCTGCGATACGTACGCGACTCGCTCGACGCCGCTGCGTTGGAGCCGCTCCTCGTCCCCATCCGCGCCAGCGCCGCGAAGGCGCCGTCGGTCCTCGGTCACGGGCGCGCGAACGACGCTGCGCTCTACGCGAAGGTCCCGATGCTGCTGTTCGAGCTCGAGTCGCGCATCGGTCGCGCGAAGATGGACATGCTGCTGCGACGCCTCGCGGCCGAGCCGAGGCACACGACCGGCGTCTTCCTGCAGCTGCTCGGCGACACAGCCGGGAGCGAGGCGGCACGCGATTTCGAGGAGAGGCTGCGGCAGTGACGGGGTGACGCGCGTCGATCACTGACCCTCCCAGCCGGTGTTGGCGGATGTTCCCCTGTCCGTCGGGCGAAGGGCATGGCACTTTCCTGCGTCCCGCCGCAGCGCTGCCAACCTCTCGCTCACAGCCTCATGAAGAAGTGGCTTCGCAGGATCGGAGTCGGCGTCCTCGTGCTCGTCCTCCTGATCGCGGTAAGCGGTGCGACGTACGAATGGGTGGGGCGCCGAGCAGCGCCACGTGACTTTCCCGCGCCGGGTGAACTCGTCGACATCGGGGGACGTCATATCCAGGTCGATTGTCGCGGCAGTGGCGAACCGACCGTCGTCCTGATCTCCGGACTCGACATCGGCGGGTCGACGGCGTGGTCCGCGGTGCACGACTCGCTTGCGCGTGTGACGCGCACCTGCGCCTACAGCCGCGCCGGGATCATGTGGAGCGACGCGTCGCCAGGTGCAACGACGGCGAAGGGGGTCGCCGACGACCTGCACGCGGCGCTGGAGCAGGGACACGTGTCGCCTCCCTTCGTCCTCGTGGGGCACTCGCTCGGCGGACCCTACCTCATGACGTATGCGAAATACTACGGCGACCAGGTTGCCGGCGCGGTGATGGTCGACGCGTCGCACCCCGACCAACTCGAACGCCTCGGGAGCATCGTCCCCAAAGTGAAGGATGCCGGCGTAACCTCCATGCGCGTCGCGTCGGCCTTTTCGTGGGCGGGGGTGGTGCGATTGGCCACGCGATCGACGCCGCCGATGCCACATCAGGACACGACGGTCGTGCGAGAGATCGCCGCCTACTCGTCGCACTCGCTCGCCGGGGCGCTCGGCGAGATGGACGCGTTAGGCGCGACGCTCGCCGAGGCAGGGACGTTCCGGCAACTGGGGGATCGTCCGCTGATCGTGCTCACGGCGATGCGCCCGATGACCGACGCCGAGCTGAAGACACTCGAGATCACTCCGGAGACCGGAAAGAAGTTCAAGGACGAGTGGAAGGCGATGCACGACGACGAGGCGTCGTGGTCCACGCGGAGTGAGCACATCGTCGTCGACGATGCCTCGCACTATATCCAGTACGATCGCCCCGACGTGGTGATCGACGCGGTGCGACGGGTGGTGGATCGCGTGCGGAGTGGCAGCTAGCCTTCGGTCGCTTCTCTCGAGACGTTCTCCCTTACTCCTGATCCGATGTCGCGACTGCTCCGCATTATCCTGCTCACGCTGATCCTTGTCGTCGTGGTGGCGTTCGGCATCCAGAAGTGGAAGGATCCCGAGGTCGCAACGCTCGACGAGTCGACACGCGCCGGCGTTCCGGGAGAGTTCGTGCGGCTGTCGGATGGCGTGACGCACTACGAGGTCGCCGGTCCCGACACGGGGCGTGTGGTGGTTCTGGTGCACGGCTTTTCGGTCCCCGCCTACATCTGGGATTCGACGTTCGCTTCGCTGGGCGCCGAGGGGAATCGTGTCATTCGATATGACCTGTTCGGTCGCGGCTACTCGGATCGCCCCGACGCGGCGTACGACGGGGCGATGTACGATCGCCAGCTCGACGAGCTCGTCGACTCGCTGCACGTCGTTGGACCATTCGACCTGGCCGGGCTCTCGTTCGGCGGATTCGTCACGGGGCACTACACGTCGACGCACCCCACGCGGGTGCGCACACTCGTGCTCCTCGATCCGGTCGCGAGTGGATCACCGCTTCCGGGAGCGCTTCGCACGCCGGTGCTCGGCCCGTGGATCTGGCAGGTGATGCGCGTCCCGGGGATGGCCGACGGGCAGGCGTCGGACTTCCTGCACCCCGAGCACTTCCCCGGGTGGGCCGATCGCTATCGCCCGCAGATGCGCTTCAAGGGGTTTGGGCGATCGCTGCTGCGGAGCGCGGGCGTCATGGGGGAGACCAACTTCGATTCGCTCTATGCCGGTGTGGCGCGGGCCGGCGTGCCGGTGCTCCTGATCTGGGGAAAGCAGGACCAGACCGTCAGCGTCGAGAAGGCGCAGGTGCTGCAGACCGCCATCCCGTCGTTGGAGTTCTTTCCGGTGGACTCCGCGGGGCACTTGCCGGCGATGGAGCAGGCGGGGGTGGTGCGGGAGAGGTGGCGGGAGTTTTTCGCGGCGCATCCGCGAGAGTAATGCGACGAGCGGTTGGGCGATCGTTGTAAGGATTTTGGCGCGGCGGGAGACAGTATCTGCAGCCATCAACTCCCGCGCATGCCCTCTCTGCCCCTCTTCCGTTCGCGCAGCGCCATCGCGCTGCGATGCTGGTTGTCTCTCTCGGCGTGTAGCGCCGCCGCAGCCGCTCCGCTCTACGCGCAACTCGTCATTCGCGACGTCACCGTCATCGACGGGACGGGAGCACCGCCGCGCGCGCACCAGACCGTCGTCATTCGGAACGGACTGATCGAGGCGCTCGGCACTCTGGCTTCGACCGCGATTCCCAAGGGGGCGCGAGTCGTCGACGGTCGCGGGCGATTCGTGCTTCCCGGCTTCATCGACATGCACGCGCACACGAGCATCGGCCCGGTGCGTATGGACACGACCGTAAAGCCGCCTCGCATGATGGCGACCGAAGACGTCGCGGCGTCGCGCGAGGCACTACGCGTCCTGCTCGCGTTTGGAATCACGACCGTGCGCGATCCAGGTGGACGCGCCGAGACGACCGTGGCGCTGCGCGACTCCCTTCGACTCGGGCTCGCGACCGGGCCGCGCATGTTCACCGCCGGTTCGCCGATCGACCTGGTGGAGGTGCCCGGGATGGTATCGACGGCGCGCACCGAAGCAGAAGTCCGCGCGGAAGTCGCGCGGCAGGCGGCGCTCGGAGTCGACTATGTCAAGCTGTATGCGTCGCTCCCGCCGCCGCTGATTCGAGCAGGGATCGCCGAGGCGCATGCGCGCGGGATCCGCGCCATCGCGCACCTGTTCGGCACGTCGTGGACCGACGCGGCCAACGCCGGAATCGACGGCATCGTGCACATCACGCCGGGTTCTCCTTTCCTCCTCGACTCGGTGGCGCGCCCGCTCTTCCTCAAGCGCTTTCGCGGGACGCAGTTCATGCTGGAATGGTTCTCGTTCGCCGACATGAAGTCCAGCGAGATCCAGCAGATGACGAAGGCGCTCGTTGCACACAATGTCTTCATCGATCCCACTCTCGTGACCTTCGAAGCGATGGCGTGGGGCGATTCGTCGCAGATTCTCGCGAGCCGAGACCTGGAGTACTACGCACCGTCGATGCTCGCCGCGTCGCGCGCCTTCAGCCTCACGGCGGGATGGACGCCGGACGACTTCCTGGCGGCGCGAGCCGCCTGGCCTAACGTGCTGGCCTTTGCCAGGCATCTCTACGAGGCGGGTGTGCAGCTCAGCGCGGGAACCGACATGGGAAATCCGTTCACCGTGCCGGGTGCGAGCTTCCATCGAGAGTTGCAGCTGCTCGCGAATGCCGGCATTCCCAACACCGAGATTCTACGCATCGCGACCCGGAATGGCGCGCGTTCGCTTGGCGTCGAGTCGGAAATCGGAAGCGTTGCCGTGGGAAAGGTCGCGGATCTCGTCGTCCTCGACGCGGATCCGATCGCCGACATCACCAACACGCGCCGGATCGCGTACGTCATCCAGGGGGGAAAGCTGTCCACGCCGGGCGAGCTCCTTCCCAACCGATTGAGAGCGAGAGGCATTGCGCCCTGACGAGCATCGTGGTGACGCGTCGCACGTCGCGCGTCTCGAGCGCGTCCTCGTCGAATACGGGGACGCGCTGCGCCGACTGGCGCGCGCCTACTCGAGCGGCAGCGCGGGTGTCGATGACTTGTTGCAGGAGATCGCCATCGCGCTGTGGGACGCGCTACCACTGTTTCGCGGCGATTGCAGCGAGCGGACATTCGTGTTCCGCGTCGCGCGCAATCGCGCCATCACGCATCGGCACCGCAACCGGCCGTCGGGAATCTCGCTCGACGCGGCGCACGACGTCGAAGATCCCGTGCCGCGCGCCGACGAAGCCACCGAGCAACGCGCGTTGCGCGAGGACCTGATGCGGCACGTGCAGCGGCTTCCGGAGACGCTGCGTGCGGTGGTTGTGCTTCGGCTCGAAGGATTGAGCGACGCGGAGGTCGGCGACGTGCTGGGAATATCGGCCGGGAATGTCGCGGTGCGACTGACGCGTGCGCGCACGGCGCTCCGCGCGGCGATGACTCAACAGGTGGGAGGCAGGGCATGAGTACCTCGCACTTCGACGAGTGGGCCGAACTCGGCGCCGCCTGGCGCGCTGATACGACCGCGGCGCCGAGCCGTGACGCGTTCGCGCGACTGCGCAGGCGCGTTCGCACGCGCACCATGTGGCGCGCGGTGACGATCGCCAGCGAGATCGTTCTGACCGTCG
>CAZWVG010000316.1:0-6392 GCA_964637355.1 uncultured Gemmatimonadaceae bacterium | reverse complement strand
CTCGTGCGGGCCGCCGAGCAGATCGGCGACGTTACGGGCGTCGCCCCGGACCGCGAACAGAGCGCCACCTCGCACTCGCTCACGCTGCACCACCCGCTCCGCCCGGTGCGTCGCGGCGAGCATCGCTACCAGGTGGACGGCACGCCGACCGATTGCGTCATGCTCGCGGTCGAGTCGCTGATGGATGCGCGTCCCGATTTCGTCCTCAGCGGTATCAACCACGGCCAGAACATGGGCGAGGACGTCCTCTACTCGGGGACTGTCTCGGCGGCGATGGAAGGGTTGGCGTTAGGCATTCCGTCGATCGCGTTCTCGTTCGCCGGCGGCGACCTGCGCGCCGACATCGCCAAGCTCGATGAGCAGGTCGAGCTCCTCGTCCCCTTGCTGCGCCACCTGACGACGCTCCCCGCCTTCCCCGAGGGGACGCTGCTCAACGTCAATCTCCCGCCGATCCGCGGCGACGAGATTCGCGGCGTGAAGCTCACCCGCCTCGGTCGCCGCGTCTACTCCAACTCGATCCAGCCGATGAAGGATCCGTGGGGGCGGAAGATCTACTGGATCGGGGGCGGCGAGATCACGTGGACCGGGAGCGAGGACTCCGACTTCCAGGCGATTCGCGACGGCTTCGTCTCGGTGACGCCGTTGCACCTGGACCTGACCCATCGCGACATGCTCGACGTGTCGGAGCGCTGGTGGCGAGCGCCGTAGGCCCCGACTACGGTCCCGCCCGACGCCGCCTCGTCGAGGCGCTTCGCGTCGGTGGCATCACCGACCCCGCTGTCCTCGCCGCGATCGAAGACGCGCCGCGACACCTCTTCGTGCCGACCGGCGTGAGGCATCGCGCGTACGAGGACAGCCCCCAGCTCATTGCGAACAAGCAGACCATCTCGCAGCCGAGCGTTCACGCGCGATACCTGCAGCTCCTGCAACTGCGCGGCACCGAGCGCGTGCTGGAGATCGGGACTGGCTCGGGATACCAGACGCTCCTCCTGTCAAAGCTGACGGAGCAGGTCTTCTCGATCGAACGCCATCGCGAACTCCTCGAGGGGGCGCGCGATCTGCTGCGCACCATCGGGGTGCGCAATGCCTCGTTCCTTCATGGGGACGGGACGATCGGATGGCGCGAGTTCTCCCCGTACGACGCAATCCTCGTCTCGGCGGCATCGCCCGGGATCCCGCAGCCGCTCGTCGAGCAGCTCGCCGAGGGGGGGCGATTGCTGGTGCCGATCGGCGAACGTGACGAGCAGATGCTTACGATGGTGACGCGCGTTGCAGGGCGCCTCGAGCGACGTGACATCACCCCGGTGAGATTCGTCCCGCTGGTGGGCACGCACGGCTGGACGTCACCGTAGACGCCACCCTGTAAGGAAGGGACGCGGAGCCCTCTCACCGTACGTCGAGCGGAGCGGCTCCCATGGATGATGGCTCGCAGGATCCAAACGTCCCCCCGGCACGCCCCCTCCTTCGCCCGTTCAGTGGACAGCGGCAGGGAGAGCAGGGGCCGTTGAAGCTCGGCGGACGTCGCCTCGCGCGTTCGCCGCACCTTCCGCCAGTCACCCGCGCGCATCCGGCGACTCCCCAGGACGCTGATGGTCCGGCCGAGGGCATCGGCGGGGGAGCGAGCGGCGCGCCCCTCGCCTCGCCAGCTGCAACTCTCCCGCGCACCGGTGTGACGAGCCAACTCGACACCCGCGACGGCACGCTCGGCGCAGAAGGCGTAGCGGAGCCAGAAGCTGCGCTGCCAGAACAGTACGTCGCCGAGACACAGCTCGCCCTCCACGACGACCTCGTCGCCGATACGCGCGAGAGCGCTCTGCGCGCCGGGGCGTACGACGAGAGCGACAACCCTGACGCCGAGTCGGTCGATACTGCGCACGCCGAATCTGGCGACGTCTCGTTGGAGCTCCAACTGTCTGATGCGCCCGTGTTGCCCGACGTCGTCGAAGCTGGCCTTGACGAGGACTTCGAAGCGCGCGTGGAAGCCAATGAAGAAGCGGATTTCGAACGAGGCGCCGCGCCGGACAACGAGACCGACTACGGCGACACTGCGCCGGCTCCGGTCGCCTCGGCGCTCGACGTGTCGACGCTCACGCGCGAGGCTCGGTCCTTCGATTCCACGGAGTTCTCGTACGACTTCGACGACTCCCTGACCTACGGCGTGCAGCGAGTCGAGGAGGACGCCCTCGACCGCAACACGGGAAGTGTTTCGTCGTTCGCGACGACCGAGCGTTCGCCGGAGCCGTCGAGCGAGGGCTCGATTCACGATTCCATCGAAGCGTCGATCGAAGAGTCTTCCGAAGGCTCGATCGAAGGCTCGATCGAAGGCTCGATCGAAGGCTCAGTCGCGGCGATTGACGCTCACGTCGATGAAGTGAGCGTGTCGCGGGCCGAGCCCTCGGTCGAAGCACAGCTCGAAGCATCGGTCGAGCCGGAGATCGAACCGGCGATCGATGCGTCGTACGACGCATCGCTCGAAGCATCTGTCGACGCGCCAGTTGAAGCATCCGTCGAAGCACCGGTCGACCTGGCATCTCAATTCCCGGTCGACGCGATACTCTCCGCGCCTGATGCAGCGCTCGGCGACCTGTCCGACGCGTTCGCCGCACGGGACGAGAGCGACGCGACGGTCGACCTCGTGGACTCGGAGTTTGTCGATCACCATCGCGATGTGGAATTGCACGCACTCGCCGACGACGTGACGGCAGAGTGGGAGATTCCCACGCCCTTCGCGACCTTCGCGCCGTCGTCCCGCGAGGACGATGTCGCGGCGGCGACGGACGCGGCGGTTGAGCGCACTAGTCCCAGTGCGGAGGTTGAGGCAACACGTGCGGAGCCGCGCGAGATCTCAAACGAACTCTCAGCCGAACTCGCAAGCGAGCTCTCAAGCGAGCTCTCAAGCGAGCTCTCAAGCGAGGTCACGAGCGAGCTCACGAGCGAGCTGCTCGTCGAAGCATCGAGCGAACCCTTCGTGATCGATGACTCGGCGTATACCGTCGACGACGAGAGCGATCTCGGGAGCGGAGCGTACGCGGCGACAACGGGCGACGCCTTGGTCGCTGAGACTACATCGTCGGCCGCAGTCGAAGAGACGTTGGCCGCGACCGTGTCGGCGCGCGACGACTCCGTCGACGACGTCGATACGCCGTCCCTGGAATCGGTCGACTTCGTGCAGACGTCGGCTCGCTATGAAGCGCCGGCGCTCCTGGACGCCGAGCTGGCGGGCTTCTCCCTGCGCCCGGGTGAGTCGGTCGCGGATCCCACGCCGATTCCCGGCATGGACGAGATGCTGGCGATCGCTGGAGCCGAGAGCGAGACCGACGTCGAATTCGTGTCGGCCACCGAGGAAGACGCCGGAATTCGCGCGCCATCATCCAGCGCCGACGAATCCAACGAGGACGTGGCAGCCGCCGGGCGCGAAGCTGCGCAGTTCGCGCAAGAGACGAGCGTGCGCGCGCCAGCCGAGGTGGAGACTGTTGCGGCGGCGGAGGTCGACGGCGAAGACTCGCGAGGTGCAACGTCGCTGGAGACGCAGGGTGGGCTGCTGGCCCCGGGAGAGCGCGAGTTGCGCGACTTCGTCGAGCAGTCGGAGAGCCAGGCTCACGTCATGGCGACGCTGGAGATGGTGGCGCGCCGGGTTCGCGGAGGCGAGATTGTCCCCTCGGTCGATGCAGGGGCGACGCCCGAGGCAGTCCTGGCGAGTGTCCTCGCATCGATTCTCTCCTCGAGAACGTGACGCCACTTCCACACCGCACGTGCCTGTCGTTCACATCGAAGTCGCCGGAAAGGTCCAAGGGATAGGGTTTCGGGGATTTGTGCTGCAGCAGGCACGTGAGCTCCAACTCTCCGGTTGGGTCCGAAACCTGTCGAGCGGAAACGTCGAGATCGCAGCGTCGGGGAGCGACTCGTCGGTGAAGTCGCTTCTCGCGGCCGTCCGCGAGGGACCGGAAGGAGCAGTGGTGAAGCAGGTGATCAATCTCCCGCCGCAACCATCGCTGGAGCTTCCGCACCCATTCACGGTGCTCAAGTGACATCGCCGCCGGATGCGGACGGAATCGCTGCAGTGCTGCGTGCAGCGATTCGCGAGATCCCTGACTATCCCAAGCCGGGGATCCTCTTCAAGGACATCACGCCCCTCCTCGCTGACCATGCGCTGTTCCGCGCCGCGTGCGAGTTGCTCGCCGCGCCATTCGCGAGCGCAGGCATCACGCACGTGGTCGCGATCGAGAGCCGAGGCTTTCTGTTCGGCGGTCCGGTCGCCGTGGCGTTAGGTGCCGGCCTAGTCCCTGTGCGGAAGGAAGGGAAGCTTCCGCATCGGACGAGCCGACTCGAGTACGCGCTGGAGTACGGGAGCGAGGCGATCGAAATTCATTCCGACGCGCTGGGGCGCGACTCGCGCGCGCTGATCGTCGACGACGTACTCGCGACCGGTGGAACGGCGGCAGCGACATCGTCGCTCGTGCGACAACTTGGCGCGAACGTGATCGGGAGCACATTCCTCATCGAGCTCGCGTTCCTCGACGGGCGCTCGCGCCTCGTGGACGATGGGGCGCGGCACGACGCTCCCCAACGCGTGGAAAGCGTCATCGTCTATCGCTGAGTTGCCGGATGTCTCGCACGCTCACTCGCTCGCTCGCGGCGCTGACGCGAAGTCGCTCAGCGATCGAGCGACGCGTGCAGGTGGCGGCGCGCTTTCCCCTCGAAATCGCAGCGGGTAGATTCGACAAGTAGCACGCCCCCGTAGCTCAGATGGATAGAGCAGCGGTTTCCTAAACCGTTGGTCGCACGTTCGAATCGTGTCGGGGGCACTGGAGCAGGGGAGCGTGAGTCTCGTTCATGAACGCGTCCACAAGTGACGCGAGACGCACAGCGCTGAGCCGAAAAGAAGCGGGGCCCCTTGCGACGAATGCGCGAGGGGCCCCTTCCTGCCACCGTAGCGAGGCGATGCCTATGCACCACGCTTGGCGTAGATCTCCTTCTCCAACTTGACGCGAAGCTTCTTCGCCTCGTCGAGCGCCTCAGTCTTCTTGCGCCCCTTGGCGGGGACGTAGAAGCGCTTCTGCTTGCCGGGCTCGGGATTGATCGAGACGATGAACGCTTGATGCCGCTTGTCCCACTGCACACCCGTCACGCCGTACTTGTTGCGACGCGACCTCACCACCACACGCCCCGTTTGCGGCTTGCCGAGCGCTTTCTCGGTCTTGTCGCGCCAGACAACGGCCTGCGCGAACGCCTTCTTCTTGCCACCGTGCTTGTTGTCCGAGAACCACTTTCTGTGCGTCTTGCCTTCGAAAGTGACTTGGACGAGCCAGCCGTGGTTGTGCTTTTCCGGCTGGTCGATGCGTGAGATGCCTTTGCGCCTAATCATGGTAAGTGGTTGAGGGTGAGGGCGCTGTGAAGGTAGCGCAATCTTGCGAGAGGACAAGCCCGCACTTCCTTCGCGCGGGTTTGCTACACATCTTTAACGCATGCCGCAGCGATTTCGTCGCGCTCGACGAGAACGTTGCTCCCCGTGAATCCCACCAGCCCCTCGAACCGGCACGCCGGATACAGGGCGCCCCTGACATCACATGACAAAAACAGGTGAAGCCGCTCGGCCGCAGCTCGATGACACGGCCGAGTCGTTGATGGATTGGATACAAACTCACATACGGGAAGTGGGGATTGGCGCGCTGGTGCTCGTGGCCCTGGCGGCAGGGACCTGGATCGTCTCGAGTTCGAACGCCACGAAGAACGCGGCCGCGTCACGCTCGCTCGGCGAGGCGCAGCGGAGCGTCGCGTCCGGCAACCTTCCGTTGGCAGCGGCCGACCTGCAGAAGGTCGTGCAGCGCTACGGCTCCACGCAGGCCGGCACGCAAGCCAAGCTCCTTCTCGCGCAGGTGCTCTTCGATCAGGGCAAGGTGGACGAGGGGCTCAAGATGATCGACGAGGTCGGTTCGGCCGGGGTGCTGCAGCCGTCGTTGCACGGGCTCAAGGGTGCGGGACTCGAGCAGGCCGGCAAGCCGGGCGACGCAGCGGCCGAGTACCTCAAGGCGGCCCAGGCGACGACGCTGCCGTCCGAGCGCGAGAGCTATCGCTCCGATGCCGCGCGCGCGTACCTGGCTGCCGGCAAGAAGGACGAGGCGCTGAAGATCTGGAAGGACATCGCGGCCGATCCGTCGTCGACGCTCAACAGCGAGGCTCGCCTTCGGGTGGGTGAGCTCACCGCCGAGGTCGCGAAGGGGTAGCTGCCAGGACAACACGGCGGCGCAGCACAGCCCGGGACTCAGGTCTCGGGCTTTGTCGTTGGTTCGCCGGCGCCGAACGAACCGACGCACGACCAGCGGCCGGACGGAGGCGGGACCAGCCGCTCGACCAGCCGCTCGACCAGCCGCTCGACCAGCCGCTCGACCAGC
>CAZWVG010000315.1:0-6435 GCA_964637355.1 uncultured Gemmatimonadaceae bacterium | reverse complement strand
GGCGTCGCGCGTGGCGGGTCACCTCTCGCGACAGATGAGTCGTCCGCTCGACGAGCTGGTCGGGTGGACCGGGATGATCGAGCGCGGCGACCCGCTCCCCGAGGGCGCGGGGGCGCGGGGCGCGCCCGAGTTCGCGGTCCTGCGCGAGCGCATGCGTGGAATGGCGCGCGAGCTCTCACTGGGGCGGGAGCGCGCGATCGAAGCGGAGCGCCTGCGTGCCTATCGAGAGACGGCGCAACGCGTCGCGCACGAGATCAAGAATCCGCTCACGCCGATCCAGTTCGCCATCGCGCGCCTCCGTCGCGATGCCTCCGAGCCGCAGCGCGATGCACTCGACGTCCTCGAGACCGAGACGCGCCGTCTCGACCTGCTGGCGAGGAGCTTTTCGCAGTTTGGGCGACTCCCGTCCGGGCCGCCGTCGGACGTGGATCTCGCCGAGCTGGCGCGCTACACGGCGCAGGCGTCGGTCCCCCCCGGTGTGGCAGTGACCGTGGATGTGGAGCCGGAGCTTCCGATGATCCGCGGACACCACGACGCGCTGCAGCGCGCACTCTCGAACGTTCTGCTCAACGCGGTCGACGCGTGCGACGGGGTGGGCAAAGTGCACGTCGAGGTCTCGCGCACGTCACTCGACGAGCGCCCCGCGGTTCGCGTCGCGGTCACCGATACGGGGCGCGGGATCGCCCCCGAATTGCTCCCGACGATCTGGGAGCCCTATGTGACACAGAAGGCGGGAGGAACCGGGCTCGGTCTCGCTATCGCGCGACAGACGATCGTGTCGCATCATGGACGCGTGGACGCGGCGAGCACGCCCGGACGAGGGACGACGATCGCATTCCTCCTCCCCCTCACATCACCCACACCCGAGGTTGCATGATGGACGCAGGCATACTGGTACCGCTCGGCGCCTTCACGATGATCACGACGATCGTGATCTCGATCCTGCGCTATCGCGAGCGCACGCGAAACGCCGACCGGGAAGTCTTCAATCCCGGCAATGCCGACACCTCGATGCGCCTGGAGCGTATCGAGCAGGCGCTAGAGGCGGTGGCGGTCGAGGTCGAGCGCATCTCGGAGGGACAGCGCTTCGTGACCAAGCTCCTCGCCGATCGCACGCGCGAGCCGCAGGGAATCCCCGCGGGAGGGCGCGCCGCCTCGTACGCGAGCGCCGATGACGACGTACGACGCTGACACGAGCCGAGCTGCGGCGGCCGCGCAGGGAGCAGCACCAACGATCGCGAACATCCACTCGAGCGGACAGGGGACGAGGACATGCACGCTAGCATGATGACCATCATGGTGAATGCCCCGCTGGCGCTGGCGCGCTCGCCCCAGAACGGGCGCGACGTGCAGACGCAGGTCCAGAAGGCGGTGCAGGACGCGATGCAGGGGGCGCAGGAAGGGCTCCGACAGGCGCAAATCGCGCAGCAGGGGGGCGCCGCGGCGGCCAATCGTGCCACGATCGAGGCGCTGCAGGGACAGATCCAGGCCGAGCGCGCCACCATCGATCGCCTCACGAGCCAGCTCACCAGCGGCACCAGCAAGGCGGCGGAAAACGCGATCACCGACCAGATCGAGTCGGCGCAGGAGCGGCTCTCGTCGCTGCAGCGCCAGATGGATCAGGCGTTAGGCATGCCGATGGTGGTGACGGAGCTCCCGCCTCCCCCGGCGGCGCTCCCCAACGACATCATCCCTCCGCAGGCTGTCGAGATCACCGAGATGTTCTTCGCGACGATCGCCGTGATCGCTATCGGGATCCCGCTCGCCCGCGCCTTCGGGCGCTGGCTCGACCGGCGCGGCACGGTACAGGTGGCGAGCAAGGCGGCCGACTACGACCCGCGATTCGACCGGCTCGAGCAGGCGATCGAGGCGATCGCCATCGAAGTGGAGCGCGTCTCCGAAGGGCAGCGCTTCACCAACAAGCTGATGAGCGAGGCGCGCGCCCTTCCCTCGCCAAACGCGATGGAGCAGTGGCCGCGCGCCGGCGCCAAGGAAGCCGTCCCGGTCGAGCGTCAGGGCGAACGGTGAGCGGGGGATCTCCCGACCCCGCATCCCACGACTCACTCTCACTCACTGACTCCAGCAGCGCCGCGTGCCCACGATCCTCCTGATCGACGACGAAGCGAACATCCGGCGGATGGTCGGCGCGCTCCTCTCTTCCGAAGGCTATGAGGTGCGCGAGGCGGCGACCGGCGCCGAAGGTGTCGCCATCGCCGCCGAGACGGAGCCCGACGTCGCGCTCGTCGACCTGATGATGCCCGGGACGATGGATGGCATCGCCGTCCTCGGCGCATTGCGTGAACGCCATCCCGACCTTCCCGTCGTGATGATGAGCGGCAAGGCCGGTTTGGCCGATGCGGTGCGCGCCACGAAGCTCGGCGCCTTCAACTTCCTGGAGAAGCCGCTCACCCCCGAGGGCGTCCTCCTCTCGCTCAGCTCCGCGCTCGAGTTGCGGCTGGCGAAGCGCGAGGCGCAGGTGTTGCGCGCGGATCTCGGACTCGACGACGAGATGGTGGGGGTGAGTGCCGCCATGCAGTCGCTGCGTTCGCTCATCGCGCGCATCGCCCCCACCGACGCGCGCGTCCTCGTATCCGGGGAGTCGGGCACGGGGAAGGAACTCGTCGCCGCAGCGATTCACCTCGGGAGCACGCGTCGCGATCGCCCATTCGTGCGTGTGAATTGCGCAGCGATCCCGCGCGACCTCGTGGAGAGCGAGATGTTCGGGCACGAGCGCGGCGCCTTCACCGGCGCAACCGAACGGCGCATCGGACGTTTTGAACTCGCGCACCGCGGCACGCTCTTCCTCGACGAGGTGGGCGACCTCGGCGCCGAGGCGCAGGCCAAGTTGTTGCGCGCGATCGAGGCAGGAGAGATCGAGCGCGTCGGCGGCGGCTCACCGATCGCGGTGAACGTGCGCATCATCGCCGCGACCAACAAGGATCTCGCGCGCGCCGTGCGTGAGCGCGAATTCCGCGAGGACCTCTTCTTCCGGCTCAACGTGATCCCCGTCGCGCTCGTCCCGCTCCGCGAGCGCCCCGACGACATTCCCCTCCTCGTGCAGCACTTCGCCGCACTCACGCGCCTGCGAACGGGGCGGCGCCTGCCGGAGTGGAGCGACGACGCCATGCGCCTCTTCGTGCGCTATCGGTGGCCGGGCAACGTGCGAGAACTCGGCAACATCGTCGAGCGTCTCATCATCCTGCACCCGGGGCAGCACATCGACGCCGCCGACGTGCGCCGGGTGATCGCGGTCGACGATGCGAGCGAGCGCCGTGCTCCACAGGCGGAACTCCCCGATCCGGCAGGGCTGGATGCGCCGCTGAGCACCATGCTCGACGACTTCGAACGCCTCCTCATCACTCGCGCCCTCGCTGCGTCGAGTGGCAACATCGCCGAGGCCGCGCGGCGCCTGCAGACCGATCGTCCGAATCTCTACCGTCGCATGCGGCGCCTGGAGATCATCCCCGAGAGCAGTGTGACACACCCCGCCTGACGCCTCGGCAGGACAGGCGCATCGCGCATGCCTGTGGGGAATGCGCGCAAGTCGTTGTGTCGCGGTGTATCCGCGGAGATTGTTCGGAACGGTACGCGTCCTGCCTGCGCCGCGGATCGGAGTCTCGACAGGAGCAGATATGCGAATTCGCTGGTGGTGGGTCGCCGCGAGCGTTGCGGCGTTTGCGGCGCGGACGCAGGGGCAGTTGCCGGTTGGCGAGCGGGAGTTGCCGCGCGAGGTCGCCGACGAGGCGCTCAAGCTCTGGAACGCGCCGTCGACGCTGCGCGTGAGCGGCCCCTACATGGTCGAAGGATCGCGCGAGGTGATGGGCGACCTCGGCGTCTCGGGGGGCGTGCTCACGATCGCCGGGCATGTCGCCGGGCGAGTCGTGGCGATCAACGCGACGGTGCGCCTCACGAGTGGCGCCCGCATCGACGGCGACGTGCTCGTGGTCGGAGGGACGGTACTGGGGCGCGAGCTCGCGGTGTTGGGGGGGGAGGTCCGTACCTACGCGCAGCGCCTCGACGTTGCCCGCGCTGGTGACCAGATGGTGCGCCCGACCGAGGCGCCGCCGGATGCGTCGGGGCGCTGGTGGCAGCGTCGCGAACGATGGCGCGATCGTGGCTGGAGCAGCCTGCGTCTCGTGTCGGCGCACACCTACAACCGGGTAGAAGGGCTCCCGATCCTCTTCGGGCCGAACTTCGGGCGCGACCTGGGATGGGGGCGCCTGTCGGGTGAGGCGGTGGGGATCTGGCGTACCTCACAGGGTTTCGCCTGGAACTCCGACGTGGTGGGACACTCGGTCAAAGCCGAGTTGCAGTTCGGGCTGCGGCGCGGGTTGCGGCTGGGGGCGCGGCAATTCGACAAGGTGGAGCCGGTCGAGGCGTGGCAGCTGTCGGATGAGGAAGTGGGGCTGGCCTCGGTGCTGTTGCATCGCGATTTCCGCGACTACTACAACGCGCATGGCGGGACGCTGTACGCGTCGCTCTTCCGCGGCGCGGCGGTGGAGGCGACGCTCGCGTACTCCGACGAGCGATGGGACGAGCGCCTCACGCGCGATCCGTGGACGCTCTTCCGCAACTCCGAGGAGTGGCGGGCGAATCCGGCGATGGACGTGGGGAACTTCCATCTCGTGCAGGGGACGCTGCGCTACGACACGCGCAACGACGAGTCGCACCCCTGGTCGGGGTGGTACATCCTCGGCAACTACGAGTATGGGACGGGAGCGATCGACCGCTATGGTCCCACGTCGCTCGGCACGCGCACAGAGACGCTCGACGGGCTCACCACCTACGATCGCGCCTTCATCGACGTGAGGCGCTACAACCGCATCGCGCCCGACGCGCAGCTCAACGTCCGGGTTGCAGCTGGCGGATGGCTCTCGGGCGACGACCTCCCGCTGCAGCGCCGCTTCTCCATCGGCGGTCCGGGGAGCATGCCGGGCTACGACTTCCGCCGCACGTCGGGCGAGCCCGATGTGTGGCAGTGCTCCCGGCCGATGGGGAGCGCCCCCACGCCGGGCACACCGGCGCAATGCGAGCGCTTCGCGATGGCGCAGGTCGAGCTGCGGGGCGACATGCACTTCGACCTGTTCGGCGTGCTCGACGAGGAGCGCGATCGCCGCCGTGCCGGTTGGGGGCGCAGTACGGAGTGGGTGGTCTTCGCCGATGCGGGGCGCGGATGGCTCGTGGGCCCGGAAGACGGCGGGCTGTCGTACGCGAAGGGTTCGTTCCCATCGCTCTCGACCTTCAAGACCGACATCGGACTCGGACTCGTCCTCGACAACGTCGGCGTGTACGTGGCGAAGGCGTTGTCGAACGGCTCGGAGCCGATCAACATCTTCGTGCGGCTGCGGCCGCGGTTCTAGCGCGCGATGCGCCGGCGGCTGTTCCTCCTCCTCTTCGTGATCGCGGCGCCCTTCGGGGTCGTGGCGGCGCAGCCGCGTCCCCAACTCGACGTGATGCTCCCGGCCAAGGGGGCGTTAGGCGACGAGGGGCCGATGGTACAGGTGCGGCACGTGCTCGACGAGCGCTACGTGACCGACATGCTCCGCAATGGCTTCCCCGCGCGCCTGCACTTCCGCGCCGAGCTCTGGACGACCGGGGGATTCTTCAACGCGCGCCGCCGCTCGGCGGAGTGGGACATCCTCGTGCGCTACGATGCGCTGGCGCGCGAGTACGAGGTGGTGCGCGTGGTGCGCGACTCGGCCTTTGCCCGCACCCGCTTTTCGCAGTTTGCCGACGCGGTCGCCGAGATCGAGCGCCCGGTCCATGCCCCGATCCTCCCGCTCAAGGAGCGGAAGTCGCAATACTACAACGTGTCGCTGGAGCTGGAGATGCTCTCGGTGTCGGACCTCGACGAGGTCGAGCGCTGGTTGCGCGGAGAGCTCAAGCCGGCGGTGCGCGGCGAGCGAAATCCGGGAACGGCGGTGGGACGCGGGATGCGCACGCTGCTGGCGCGAGTGCTGGGGGGCGAAATGCGCCGGCTGGAGACGCGCAGCAAGACGTTCAGGCCCTGACGCGACCCGCGGCGCGGAACCGCGAACGAGCGACCGGCAGACGAAGCACCGACATCGCGCAGACGACCGGCGCGACAGCTCGCAGTCCGTCGTTAGCCGGTCGTCGCGATCTTCTGCGTGCGTGCCTCGAGTTCCTCGAGTTGGTGCAGCGTCGCCTCGCCGTAGAAGAAGCGGATGTAGCGCGCCTGGATGGGCGTGAGTCGCCGCACGGCCCAGCTGAGGTGGACGAAGTGCGGCTCGACCGGCGCGTGCATCGGATACATCCCGATCTCACTCGGCAGGCGATTCGACTTGCGCGTATTGCAGCTGGAGCAGGCGGTGACGACGTTCGTCCACGAGTTGAGCCCGCCGCGGGAGAGCGGGATCAGGTGGTCGCGGGTGAGCGCCTCGCGCGGCTTGAGCTCGTTCCCCTGCCGCCCGCAGT
>CAZWVG010000314.1:0-6437 GCA_964637355.1 uncultured Gemmatimonadaceae bacterium | reverse complement strand
CAATCGTTGGCACGCTGCAGGCGCTGGGTGGTGTCGCGGCGGAACTGGAAGCCGACGGCCCACGTTCCCGCGTTCACGAACATCAGGTTGCTGTAGTACGTGCCGAGTTCCTTGCCGGGACGCAGCCCGTTGTCGACACTCTTGCGATCCTCATTGGTGGCGAAGATGCGTCCCTCGCCACCTTCGATCGGCTCGCCGGTCTTGGTGTCACGCACGACGATCTTGAACTCGACCTGCTCGAGGGCACACGGCGGCGACGGATCGAACGAGATCGCGATCGAATAGTCGTCGGTGAAGAGGCGCACCTGCGGCGGCGGCTCGGACGGACCGCATCCGGCCGCCGTGACCATCAGGACGCCCGCGCCTAACGCGAGCAGGACACGCCGCATCATGAGGCGTAGTACTCGAGGCCGAGGTGGGTGATCTGGTCTTCGCCCATCAGGTGGCGGAGCGTGTTCTTGAGCTTCGTCTGCTGGATGAAGAGGTCGTGCTCCGGCTGCAACCCGGGCGCCGCCATCGGGCTCTTGTAGTAGAACGACAGCCACTCCTGGATCCCCTTCATGCCGGCACGGTGCGCGAAGTCGGAGAGCAGCGCGAGGTCGAGGACGAGCGGGGCAGCAAGGATCGAATCGCGGCAGAGGAAGTTGACCTTGATCTGCATCGGGTACCCCATCCACCCGACGATGTCGATGTTGTCCCACCCTTCCTTGTTGTCGCCGCGCGGCGGGTAGTAGTTGATGCGCACGACGTGCGAAAAGTCCTTGTACAGCGCGGGGTAGTTCTCCGGCTGCAGGATCGTGTGCAGCACGGAAAGCTTGGACTCTTCCTTGGTCTTGAACGACGCCGGATCGTCGAGCACCTCGCCGTCGCGGTTGCCGAGGATGTTCGTCGAGTACCAGCCGGCGAGGCCGAGCATGCGCGCCTTCAGCATCGGCGCGATCACGGTCTTGAGCAGCGTCTGGCCGGTCTTAAAATCCTTCCCGGAGATCGGGACCCCGCGCTGGTTGGCCAGGTCGATGAGCGCCGGAGTGTCGACGGCGAGGTTCGGCGCCCCGTTGCAGTACGGGACGTCTTCCATGATGCACGCCCACGCATAGAGCATCGACGGCGCGATGGCGTCGTCGTTGGCTTCCATGGCGCGCTCGAACTGCTCGATCGTGGCGTGCTGCGGCCCCGGCTTGATGAACGTCTCGGTCGAGGCGCACCAGACGGCGACGACGCGCTCACAGCCATTCTTCGCCTTGAAATCGCGAATGTCCTGGCGGAGCTGCTCGGCAAGATCGCGTTTGGTCTTCCCCGTCTTGACGTTCGTCGTGTTCGTTAGGCGCGTGACGTAGCGCGACTCGAACACCGCCGGCATCGGCACGACCGACGAGAGGAAGTCCTTGAGCGGCTCGAGGTCGCGATCTTCGAGAACGCCTGCCTTCTTCGCCGCGACGTAGGCATCGTCGGCGATGGGATCCCACGCGCCGAAGACGATGTCCTGCAGGTCGGTGAGCGGAACAAAGTCCTTGATGAGCGGCGACCGGTGCTCCGTGCGCTTCCCCAGGCGAATCGTCGCCATCTGGGTCAGGGAGCCGATGGGCTGGCTCAGCCCGCGGCGCACCGACTCCACGCCGGCGATGAACGTCGTGGCAACGGCGCCCAACCCGGGGGTCAGGATGCCGAGCTTGCCGGTGGCGGGGCGGATGGCGACACGAGGGGAATTAGCGGACGAACCCGGCACGGAATGGATCTCCAGTGGATCGAATTAGGGGGTGCCCTGCCCCACGACGGTGGGGTGGTGCTGCTCGGCGCCGTTGCTCGGCGCTCGCGGCGCGGCGTCGACGACGTCGCCGTCGGAATCTACCGTGAGGCGATTGGTGACGCGGTAGACGAAGATGATGCGTTGCACGGCCGTGATCCACGCCGTGACGGAGAGGAGCGTGCAGATCCCGATCAGCACCCAGCCGTGCAGCGCGAGCCCAAAGAAAGCTTGTGGCGCGGAGAGAAGCGTCACCCGCTCGGGGCGCTGCAGGATCCCCACCTTCGCGTCGATCCCGAGGCTTTCGGCGCGGGCGCGTGTGTACGAGGTGAGAAAGGTCCCGATGATCCCCATGAGAAGAATCCCGATCATGGGGACGGCGGTCCAGTCGGGGACGCGGTGATGCACCGCGTTGCGCGCGAAAAAGACGACGAGTCCGCCCAGGACCGCGCCATCGGCGACACGGTCGAGCGTCGAGTCGTAAAACGCTCCGAAAACAGTCGACCGCCCTGTGCGACGCGCGACGGTTCCGTCGAGCACATCGAAGAGGGCGGTCAGTCCAAGCGTCCAGCCGGCGATCGCAACGTGACCCGTGGCGTAGATGACGCCAGCGGTCATGGAGCAGATCGTACCGAAGGTGGTGATCGAGTTGGGGTTGATCCGCTTCCGAACCATCCAGTCCGCGACCGGGGCGATCACCTTCAGGTAGCCACGGATGATCGCTTCCCAGAGTCTCTTCATGCGGAGCGGAGTGAGAGAGGCGCGATGATCATCGCACCCGGAGATGCTGGTCGGAGGATTCGGCCTCAACCAAGCCCATGAAAGTACCCGGCACTCCGATCACTTACAACCCTGTTACACGCCCGTCGCTACGGCACTTGCCACTCGTAGACGCTGCTCAGAACCACGTTCTGCTTGGTGTACGAACGGGAGCCGTCGGCGAGCGCTGCGCGAAGCGTGACGCTGGTGCCCGCTGAGATCCCGGGCACCGGAATCATCTCCGTTGAATTGGCCGCGACAGACTTCAAGGTGTACTCCGTTCCACCGGACGTCACGTACACTGTCACGCTCTGCGTCGCATTGTTGGTGACCTTGAGCGAGACGGCCGCCGACGTGGCGGGTGTGGTTTCCAGCTTGACTGTTCGTGCGCAGGCCGCGACGGAGAGCAGCGCTGCAAGAAGCAACGTACGCATTGGATTCCTGGATCAGGGTTCGGCCGCGTCGCGTGAGGCGCGCGGAGCACTTGCGGGCGAAGGTGTGAGGGGTTGACCCTTCGCGCAACTCCATCCCATTTACCCACGTGCCCATCGACCGTTCGACGACCTTCCGTCGCGTGCAACCTGCATCACACGATGCGCCGCACGGCGCATCACATCCCCTTCGTCGGCACGTCGTCCAGCTCGCTCGCGGCGGCGTCGTGCTCGCCCTCGCTGCGTGCCGACTCCCGGGTCAGGGTGCCGAAGGAAGCGCGCCGTACCCTATGGTCGCGCCTGCCGAGGCGACGGCACGCGGTATCGACGTCGCGCGCATGCAGCGTGAACTCGACCGTGTGCTTGCCCGCGCCGTGCGCGACAGCGCGTTCCCGGGGGCCTTTGCGATGGTCGGTACGCATAGCGGGATTCTCGCGCAGGGCGGCGTCGGCAAGCTCGACGCCGACGACCCGACCGTCCCCGACGCCAACACGCTCTGGGACCTGGCCTCGCTCACCAAGGTCATCGGACTCACCTCGGGGGTGATCCGCCTGGTGCAGGAGGGGAAGCTCGACATCGACGCCCCCGTCCAGCGATACATCCCCGAGTGGAAGGGACAGTGGAAGGATCGCGTGACGGTGCGACACCTCCTGACCCACTCGTCGGGGCTCCCGGCGTGGCGACCGTTGTACAAGGAGTCGCATACGCCGGCCGAAGCGCTGGCGCTCGTGTTGGCGACGCCGCTCGATACCACGCCGGGAACGCGCATGGTCTACAGCGACCTCGGCGCGATCATTCTCGGGCAGATCGTGACGCGAGTCGCGGGGGTACCGTTCAACGTGCTGGCCACGCGCGACGTCTTCGTCCCGCTCGGGATGAAGGAGACGACGTGGCTCCCCCCCAAGTCGAAGCTCGCACGCATCGCGCCGACGGAGATCGATCCCTGGCGGCAGCGCCACCTTCGCGGCGAGGTGCACGATGAGAACGCGTACGCGCTCGGCGGAATCTCATCGCACGCGGGGCTGTTCTCCACGGCCGCGGACCTGTCGCGACTCGCGCGGATGTACCTCAACCACGGAATGCTCGACGGGGTACGCGTTCTCGACTCAGCGACGATCGAACGATTTACGGCGCGCCCGGATTCACCATTGTCGAATCGTGCGCTGGGCTGGGAGAAGCCGACCGGCTCCAACTCGGCAGGGCACCGAATGTCGTCGCGCGCCTTTGGGCACACGGGCTTCACCGGGACGTCGATCTGGATCGATCCGGGGCAGGACCTGTTCGTCATCCTGCTGACGAACCGCGTGAACCCGACGCGCGAGAATCGCCGTATCGCGCAGGTGCGGATCGGCGTGGCGGACGCGGTATTGGGGGTCGTGCAGGGATGTGCCGAGCAGGCGACGATTCTTGAATGCCCGGCGGGGCAGCGCTAGATTACCAAGTAATGATGTCGCAATTCGCGACCACACGTAGCAAACGGAGGAAATCGTGAGCACCAACCTGGAGCCGGAAGTTGTCGTGAGCATCACCCCGGTGGCGTCGGTCGAGGTCAAGCGCTTCATGGACGCCGAGAAGGTGTCGCCCGAGGTGGGTGGCTTGCGAGTCAGCGTCCAGCCCGGCGGTTGCAGCGGCTTCAAGTACGGCCTGCTGATCGAGGATGCGCCGGCAGAGGACGACCTGATCGTCCAGCACGACGGCTTCCGCATGTTCGTCGATCCGTTCTCGGCGCAGTACATCAACCAGGTCGAGATCGATTACGTTTCGTCGATGCAGGGTTCGGGCTTCACCTTCAAGAACCCGAACGCCACCGGCGGCTGCGGCTGCGGTAGTTCCTTCTCTGCCTAACGACCCATGACCCCTTCGGCACCCGGGATGCACGACGTCCCGGGCGCCGCCGCGCAGGATGAGGCCCGCGATCCGTTGTCGACGAATCGCGGGCCTTCGCATTCCGGTGCCGGCGACGCCCACGCGCGCGAGCGCATCCGCACGATCGTTGTCGACGCACACGAAGACATCGCGCGGCTCGTCGCCGAGCGAATCGCCGAGTTGGTGCGCACGCGCGCACGAGAGGGGCGCCCGTGCGTCCTCGGCCTCGCGACTGGCTCCACCCCGATCGGCGTCTATCGCGAACTGATCCGGATGCATCGCGAGGAGGGGCTTTCCTTCGCGCACGTGGTCACGTTCAACCTGGACGAGTATTACCCGATGCCGCCGGACAGCGTGCACTCCTACCACCGCTACATGTGGGAGAACCTGTTCGCGCACATCGACATCGCGCCGGCGAACGTGCACATCCCGCGGGGCGACCTCCCGCGCGAGGGGATCGAGGAGCACGTACACGCATACGAGCACGCGATCGTTGCGGCTGGCGGCATCGACTTCCAGATCCTCGGGATCGGCAAGACGGGACACATCGGCTTCAACGAGCCGGGCTCCGGTGCCGAGAGCCGCACGCGCCTGGTGACGCTCGACATGGTGACGCGACGCGACGCCGCGGCCGACTTCTTCGGCGAGGAGAACGTCCCGCGCGAGGCACTGACGATGGGCGTCGCATCGATCCTCGCCGCGCGCGAGATCGCCATCCTGGCCACCGGCGAACACAAGTCGGCGATCGTACGACGCGCGGTCGAGGGGGACATCGCGGTCGACGTTGCCGCGACGTTCCTGCAGCGCCACCCGGCGACGACGTTCTTCGTGGACGATGCCGCGGCGGCAGACCTCACGCGCATCGCCACGCCGTGGATGCTGGACGAGGTCACGTGGCACGACGCGCTGATCATCCGCGCGGTGACCTGGCTCTCGCTCAAGACGCAGAAGGCGATCCTCAAGCTCACGCTGCGCGACTACGCCGAACACCACCTCTCGTCGCTGGTCGCGCGCTTCGGGAGCGCCGGCGAGGTGAATGGACATGTGTTCAACGCGTTAGGCGCCAAGATCAAGGGACGTTCGAAGCTTCCCGAGAAGAAGCGCATCATCTGCTTCTCGCCGCACCCCGACGACGACGTGATCTCGATGGGAGGGATCCTGCGCAAGCTGGTCCTCAACGACAATGAGATCATCGTGGCGTACATGACGAGCGGCAACATCGCCGTCTTCGACCACGACGTACGGCGCTATGTGGAGTTCCTCGAGCGCCTGGCGCACGACCGGCACCTCGATGTCGACGCGATCCGCGCCCTCCGCGACCGGGTCTACGCCTTCCTCGCCGCGAAGCACCCCGGCGACGTGGACAGCGCCGAGATCCAGGACATCAAGCGCATCATCCGCGAGTCGGAGGCGATCTCCGGCATCGAGACGTTAGGGCTCACGAGCGAGGCGGCGCGCTTCCTCAACCTTCCCTTCTACCAGACCGGGAAGGTGCGCAAGGACCCGATCGGGCCGGCCGACGTGGCGATCGTGCGGGCACTCATCGAGCAGCAGCGCCCGGACATCATTTTCGTTGCCGGCGATTTGTCGGATCCGCATGGGACGCATCGGATGTGCAAGGAGGCGATCGAAGGGGC
>CAZWVG010000313.1:0-6440 GCA_964637355.1 uncultured Gemmatimonadaceae bacterium | reverse complement strand
CGTCCCCCCGTGCTGCTCCACCAGCGCCCGCACCACGGCGAGCCCGATCCCGCTTCCTCCCGTCGTACCGGCGTCCTTGCCGAGCCTAACGAACGGCTCCCACATCCGCGTCCGGTCCCCCGACGCGATCCCCGGCCCCTGGTCGGCGATCGTGATGCGCGCGACCATCCCGATGCGCTCCAGTTCCACGCTCACCTTCTGCCCCTGCGGGCCGTACTTGAGCGCGTTGTCGAGGAGGTTCACGATGATCTGTCGCATCGCCCGCGGGTCGACCATCGAGAAAATGCGCGACGGCGCGTCGGCAACGATCCGCATCCCGCGCTGTTCGGCGACGGGGACGAACCCCTCCACGACTTCCTCGATCAACTCGCCGAGATCGGTGCGCTCCTTCTCCAGCTTTGCCCGATCGGCGTCGATGTGCGAGAAGAGGAGGATGTTCTCCACCAGGTCGCCGAGCCGGCGCGCCTCGCGCGAGATGATGTTGAGCCACTGCTGCCGCTCCTCCTCGGTGCGGTCGCGCCCCAGCTGCAACGTCTCGGTGAACATGCGGATCTGGGCGAGCGGCGTGCGCAGTTCGTGCGACACGCTGGCCACGAAGTCGCGCCGAGCGCGCACGAGCGATCGTTCCCGCCACAGGTGCAAGACCGCGACGAGCGCGAGCAGGATCGTCAGCGTGGGGAGAAGGATCTCGAGCGGGAGGGCCAGGCTTCGCTCACGCCCGTTCAGCTCGAAGCGGAAGGTGATGACGTTGCGCTGACTGGCGCTCAGGCGGTCTCGGACTGCCGCGACGAGATCGGGATGCAACGTCGCCACGACCCGAATTCCGCCGGGAATCGTGTGGAATTCGAACTCTCCCGAGATCTCCGAGCTGAAGTCGCGCCGCGAACGGAAGAGGAGCGTCCCGTCGGGCTGGTAGACACGGATCCCGATCAGCGAATCGGTCGGGTAGTTCTGCTCGTAGCGCCACGTCGGGTCGAGGAGCGACGGCGGGAGGAGCGGTTGCCTGGCGAGAATGCGATTCCCCCCTTCTTCCCAGTGCTTGATGCGCGAGAACGCATAGCCGAAGAAGGTGAGCACCTTCCCGTTCACGTCGCGCTGCATCGCCACGACGACGGTGAGCGGGACGCCGTTGACCATGCGATGCCGCTGCGTGGTCTCGTTGCGATTGAGCGCCGTCGGATCGACGTCGTCGAGGGTGCTGTCGATCTGTAGGCGCTCGTCGGGCCGGAGCGCGGCCCCCTTCCCCTGGAAGCCCACCCGGTTCGCCGGCACCTTGAAGAAGCCGAGCAGCGAATCGCCCGCGACGTCGTGCCCTTCGCCCTTGAGCACGTCGTAGGCAACGGCGGCGTAGTCATCCAGCGAGACGGTGTACCCCGGGCGCATGGGGGCGGCGAGAACGGTCGCCGATGCCCGCATGCGCTCGGAGTTGCTCGTGGCGAAGACCCGCTCGCCGAAGAGACGCGCCGCGAACGTCGCGTATTCCTTGAGCGCCTCATCGGTGGCCCGCATGTGGCTCTCGCGACTACGCGTGAGTTGCCGGCCGGCGAGGACCGACGCCCCCATCATCGCCAGGAGCAACGCCGTGAACAGCACCGACGGCGCGCTGGGAATGATCCCGCGCGTCCGCAGGCGCGACCACCAGTCACGCAGCGTCACGTCAGGCCTGGCCGCGCAGGATCGCCCCGACGCGCGCCCGGGTCGACGCGCTGAGCTTGAGGAGGACAGCCTCGGTATGATTGCGGGCGGTGAACGTGCTCAGGCCTAACGACTCGGCGATCTCCGCGTTGGAGAGGCCCTGGGCGAGGAGGCGCGCAACCTCGATCTGCCGGTCGGTGAGGGCAAAGCGCTGCTTGAGCGCATCGTCGCCCAACGCCCCGTTGCCATTCGGCACCTCCTCGGCGCCGGCGCGACGGAGGTGCGCCCCGATGCGCGCCATCAGCTCGACCACGCCGAACGGCTTGGTCACGTAGTCGTCGGCCCCGAGCCGAAAACCCTTCACCTTGTCGGCCTCGAGCCCGCGCGCGCTGAGGATGAGGACGGGAGCCTGGCACCCGCGCTCGCGAAGCTGCGCGAGGACGTAATAGCCGTCCTTGTCCGGGAGCCCCAGGTCGAGAACGACGAGATCGGGGGCGTCGCGCATCGCTGCCTCGATCGCCTCAGCGGCTGTCCCGGCGACCGTGGCGCGGTGCCCTTCGACCTCGAGGTTGCGCTTGAGCCCCCCGGACAGGTCGACGTTGTCTTCTACGATCAGGATGCGCTTCATGAGCGGGGAGGATGGGGTTCGCCTGCTGCCCCGTGAAAGTGCCACCCCGGGGAGAGGGCGTCGTGGGTCATTCTACCTATCGATGCACCAGGGCGCGCGATCGCGTCGCGGACTGGGTGAATGCACCCACGCGACCCGCCGCCGGGAACGCTTGCTTTCGCTCCGTATCGCGCTGCTCCCCCTCCGTCAGACGCACGGCCGAGCGCGCCGCCTAGGAGACCGATCCTCATGACCAGCCTGACCTTACGTCCCAGGCCCGGCGATCCGCTGGGAATAGTAGGACAACTCGATGCCGCCGACGAGCGCACCCGTTCCATCGCCTGCGGACTGACGGATGACCAAGGCACCTGGCGCCCGCGCGCCACAGGAACCTCGGTTTCCTGCTCGCTCATGCGCTACCTGTCCTGGCTGCGCTACACGGTTCCGCTGCTCCGCGGTGCGGTTCATGGCGTCCGCAGCGGCTGGCGGGCGCGACTCGGCGAGGTTCGGAGCGGGATCTGGTGGTCACTCGTTCCCCACGTGGCCGAACACTCCCCAATCCTCCCGCTCGGCGAAGCCGACGCGCGCGCTGCCTGTGCGACGCGCCCCGTACGGTCGATCATGGGAGAGATTCTGCTGCTGCACGGCGAGGTGCGGCGGCTGGCGCGCGAGGGCGAGGTGCGCGACCTGCGGACCGTCTCGGTTCGCCTCCCGATGCGCCCGTCCATTCGGATACCGATCGACGTCGCGCTCGCCCTGGTGCCGGCGATGGCGCGGCGGTACCTGCGACGGGCGGAGAAGGTGAGGCTGGATGGGAGGTTTCCCGCGCGCTAGCGCGCGAGACGGGGGACGGGGACAGGAGTGCGAACGGCGCCGCATCTGCGGCGCCGTTCGCGTTTCTCGGGCGTTCGATTCTACTCGTGCGGGAACCGGAACGGCGCGCTCCACTGGCGACCGCCGACGGCGCGCGCGGCGCTCGTTCGAGGACGTGTCACACCTGCACGCGCTGCGCGGATACGCTTGAGCGTCTCGAGCTGCGCCGGCGTGATGCGCGGTGCGCCGCCGCTTGTGCGCGCCGCGATGCCCGTCGGCGCTCCGTTGCGGCTGACGAGACCGGCGGCGTCATTCCCGCCGAACCGCAGCGTCGCGACCGCCTGCAGGTCCGTGTACACCCCCGCGTCGATTTCGTCGAGCGTGGGATCCTCATCGTCGAGCCACGAGCGCTCCAGCGAGAGGCGCGGAAAGTCGGGACTGTAGAGGAGGTCGAAGTCGGTGTTCTGCCCGAAGCGATACGCCAGATCATAGCGCGGGCGGAAGTCGGCCGGATCGTCCCAGAGGTTCGCGAAGATTCGGTACTCCCCGTTCTGCACGAAGCGGTTGGTCAGGTACCCCTCGAAGTTCACGCCATCGGCCTCCGACGCGCTGGAGAACGTTCCGTTGGCCGACACGCTCCCAAACGCCGGAATGTAGATGTTGCCGTCAGGCTCGAGCACCCAGAGGTCCACGTCGGCGCCGGCCTCGATCGCGTCTTCGTCCCACACGAGGTACGACTCGAAGCGATGCTCGCCCTGGTCGGTGACTGTCGTCTGCACCTGCGTGTTGGTGTAGTCGTGGAGAAACCCGGTCCACGGCATGCCGCCGTAGAGTGCCTCGTACGACGCGAGCGAGCGCGCCCCGCGATCGGCGAACACGTCTCCCTCCATTCCACTCGGCAGGACGATGTGTAGCCCGGTCGCGCGCCGCACATCGGCGGGGAGCTGGCCGCCGTTCCCCGTCCCGCGCCGAGCCTTGCTCGAAATGCGGAATGCCGGTGCCAGCGCGGCCGTGCGCAGGGCGGCGATCTTCTGCCTGAGCGCAGCGCTCCCCGAGACGCGCGTATCGAGCGAGTCGAGGAAGCTCACGACATCGGTGAGCTCGGGATACGAGAACTTCTGGCTCGCCCGCGCCGCCTCGGCGATGGTCCCCTTCATCGTGCCGACATCCTGCCGCAACTGCGTGGCGAAGGCGCCGAGCGCGGTGTTGAAGGCGCCGAGCCCACTGAGCGCGTACGCCGACTTCGTCGTCGACGCCTTCCCTCCCTCGTAGTTCGCATTGAACCGATCGACGAGGAGCGACGCAAGCTCGCGCCCGCCGACGGTGGGATTCGCCTGCAGCCCGTCGATGATCGTCGTGTAGGGATTCCCCTCGCCCGGGACGACTTCCTCGGAGAAGACGGCGTACTGCGTGAGCCCGTCCAGCTTCTCCAGCGTTTCATAGCCGGCCATCAGGCACATGTCGAAGTCGACGACATCGATCGGACCGACGCCGGTGAGCCCCGCCTTGAGCCCGTCGAGCGACATGAGCGCGCCGCCGGCCGACGTCTCGTCCTGCAGCAGTCCGACGTAGCCGCCGCCGTGGTTCCACAGCACGACCATGTACTTCTTGGCCGGATACTTCTGCCTTCCCCAGTTGACGAAGGCGCGGAGCTGCGCCGGGTCGGTCATGTTGACGTTGCCGATGTCCTCGGCCGGTCCGTTGGGACCGTTGACGTCGGTGCCGGCGCCGGTGATCGCGTAGCGAAAGGTGTTGAAGTTGGGGCGATTGAAGCACTCGGCGCCGCACTTGTACTGCGCGAGCTGCGACGGCGAGAACTCGGCCTGCACGACGACCTGCACGCGCGGGTCGACTCCCGCCGCTTCCATCTCGTCGATGTCGAAGATTCCGTCGACGGCCAGGTTGTTGTCGCCGGCGAGATAGACCATCACGGTCCATTCGCGCGCCGGCTCGGTGGGGGGCGGCGGCGGTGGCGGCTCGGGATTGTGGCTGCCGGGTTGCGTGGCGGTGTCGGCGCCGCAGGCCGCCAGCGCGACGAGGGCGGCCGCGGCAAGAAGGTGGCGTAGGGAAGGCATGGGAAGATCCGGGGAGTCGAGGAGTGAGGCGGCGTCCGCACGGCGTTAGGCACGCGTGGAGCTCGCGAGTCGCGGGTGGAATACAGCCCCCGCGGTCTCCGGCGCACAGGGTCGTTCGACCCATCTCCCGTGGTGCGCACGAGCAACCGTATTCCCGGCTTAGGTCGATCGACCCATGAACGGCGATCGATGCGGCACGATGGGTCGCATGACTCATTTCTCCGCTCCCTTTCGCCATTAGGCTCGGGGTGCGGCGCCACTGCCGCCTGTCAACTACCGGAGACTCCCATGCCCGCCTTCCCCAATCTCTCGTCGCCCGCCACGGCGCTTCGCCGCGCGCTCGCCCTGACCACGATCCTCCTCGCCACCTCGCTCACCGCCTGCGGCGCCGAAGCGACCGCGACCGAGCCCCCGGCCGGCGGCAATGGCGGCGACCCGTTCCCCGCCCAGCTGCAAGGCACGTGGGTGTTCGGCGTCATCTCGCCGACGAACTTCCATGACGCCTACACCGGCCAGTGGCTCAACAATGCCTACGGCACGTCGGTCATGTTCGAGTTCGCCCCCGATGGCCGCTACAAGCAGTCGATCCTCATCTACACGTCGGCCTACAGCTGCAAGACGCAGGTCTTCATCTACAACGAAGGGCGGGCCGAGGTGGATGGGAGCGTGATCAAGGTCTACCCGACCTCGGAGACAATCCGCGCGCAGGACAACTGCGTGGTCGCCAACAACTACACGCGCCCCGACAACATCGCCAACAAGCAGGGGAGCCAGTACGGCTGGACGTTCAAGCTGCACGACGACGGCAAGACGTACCTCCTCATCGGCCCCAACAACGACATGACGAACCCGTCCTACTTCCGGCGCATCAACTGACCGTGACTTCGGCGGTGGGTCGATCCACCCATGTCGGGATCGACCCGCCTTCGTAGGATCAGGCGTCGCACACAATCCCTCTGGTCGCACATCCCGGGAGCTGTAGCTTCTCCCTCAATCCCCCCAAGGAACCGGCATCATGCGCACGCTCACCCTGTCGCTCGTCGCCCTCGCGATGCTCTCGCGCGGCGCCCAGGCGCAAAACGAGGCCGCGCTGCGCGCGGCGTTCGAAGGCAAGACGGTCACGATCAAGGTCGACATGCCCGCCACCAGCAAGGGCATCGACGTCTATCCCCAGGAATCGATGCCGGTGAACTGGCGCGAGATGGCCGAGCGGATGAAACAGTACGGCACCGCGATCAAACCGGGACAGCAGTACATGATCACCAAGGTCGTCGTGAAGAAGGACTCGCACATCGAGTTCCAGCTCGGCG
>CAZWVG010000312.1:0-6457 GCA_964637355.1 uncultured Gemmatimonadaceae bacterium | reverse complement strand
ACGGAACGTCGACGTTGCCGGCGTCCTCGACCGTGTGGCCGAGTTTCTCGATGTGTTCGCGGAGGTCGGTATAGCGAACGGCGGACGGGCCCATGTCGACACCGCGGCGCGAGGCGCCGAGGTCCATGGGGACTCCGATGATTCGGACGGTAGTCATGGCGGGAAGCCTATGCGCGCCGATCCTAACGCGGAAGGGTAGCGCATGGGCATGCAGCGGATGCGGTGCTTATTGACGGCGGATCGAATAATCACGCGATTCATCGTCGATAATTTCAGGCGCGCGCAATGTGGGGAGGCGTTGCAGCGCTTCGATTCGGAGTTCACCCCCCCGATCAGCTCGACTCGGCGAGCATCTCAGCCGACGAGCGCGCCAGCAGCTGTCGCAACAGCGGCGACTGGAACTGTCGCTGCGCACTGATGGCGTGAAACTCCTCGTGAATTCCGGGAACGGTGCAGTACTCGTGCAATCGTCCGTCGTGCAGCTCGTCGCGCACGACAACGGCCGGGACGAGCGCGGCGGCGTCGAGCTCGCGCGCAAGGACGCGCAGCATGGCCATGTCGTCGGCCTCGGCAACGACGATCGGGCGCACCTGGTGCTCCTCGCAGGCGAGGTCGAACGAGGTACGAAAGTCGTGGTCGTGCGAGGGGAGGACGATGGGGAGTTCGTGCAGGGTGTCGGGAAACCGGAAGGGCGACCGTCGCCGGGGACCGACCAGGCTCACTTCCTGACGCGCGATGCGGCGACTCCGCCATGACTTGTCGGCATCCACGCCCACCCGGCGATTCGAGAGCACGACATCGAGCGTGTGGGCGCGCAGCCGGGTGAGGAGCTCGGCGATGGAACCCGACTGCAGGACCACGGTCACGGCGGCATCGCCGAGCAGGGGACGGAGGAAGGCGTGCTGGAAGTTGCGGGAGAGGGTGGCCACCGCGCCCACGCGCAGCACCTCGCGCGTGTCGCGGCGCCCGTCGCGCAGCGTCCCTACCAGTTCATTGCCGGTGGAGACGATCGTGTCGGCGTACTCGAGGGCGAGCCGCCCCGCCTCCGTCAGATGCAATGCTCGCCCCCGCCGCTCGAAGAGCGGTTGCCCGAGCTGCGTCTCGAGCTGCCGGATCTGGGTGGAGAGCGCGGACTGCGAGACGTGCAGCTGCCGGGCCGCGCGGGTGAGGTTGCCGTCACGTGCGACGGCCCAGAAGTAGTGCAGGTGATGGTAATTGAGACGCGCGGCAATTCCCGTCATATCGTTCTGATTTGTGAATGGTATTGACAGGAAATATGTATTTTGCAGAACTACGGCAAGTGTGCATGATGCAATGTCGCCCCGAAGGTCCCCCTCCTCGACACGTTGCGCATGCCCATCAGACTACGCCTCGCACTTCTGCTCCTCATCCCGGCCGCGGCAGTCGCACTCGCGCCCACGCTCGGTGCGCTCGCTGGCGTCATGCTCGCGCTCATTACCCTGATCGCGCTGGTCATCGATCGCTATGCCGACCGATACCTCGCTGGGCAAGCGGGGCGCACGCACTTCCAACGCTGGTTCGTTGCAACTGTCGCCGCGGTTTCGCTCCTCGTGGTCGCACCCGACCTGCGCCTCATGGCGGTGGCCTGGACCGCGTCGAGCCTCTCGCTGCATCAACTCCTCACGTTCTTCGCCGAGCGCCCCCAGGCGCAGGTCACCGCACACAAGAAGTTTCTCCTCAGCCGGCTCGCCGACGTCGCGATCTACGCTGCTGTCTTCTTGTTGGGGCGCGCCTTCGGGACCTTCGAGATCGATCTCCTGCTGGCGCGCGCGACTTCCCTCCCGGCCGGTGCCGTGCTCCCCGTCGGCGCCGTGGTTGCGGGATACCTCGTGGTTGGCGGGATCGTGCTGCGGACCGCGCAGCTCCCCTTCCACGGGTGGCTGATCCAGGTGATGGAAGCTCCCACCCCGGTCTCGGCACTGCTCCATGCCGGCGTGGTCAACATCGGCGGCTTCGTGCTCCTCCGTCTTGCCCCGTTGATCGGCCTGATGCACGGCGCACGTAGTGTGCTGGTCATCATCGGGGCCACCACGGCCGTGCTCGCGGCGCTCACCGCCCAGACGCGCGGCAGCGTCAAGAACTCGCTCGCCTGGTCGACCGCCTCCCAGATGGGCTTCATGCTCGTCGAGTGCGGGCTGGGCGCCTGGGAGCTCGCACTCCTGCACCTCGTCGCGCACTCCCTCTACAAGGCGCATGCATTCCTCCGCTCCGGGAACGTCGTCGCGGCGCATGCCGCGCGCCCGGTCGACGCGGGGGAGCATGCGCGAGGAGTGGTGCAGTGGATCGTTGGACTCGTGGTCGGCTGGGTGCTGGCCCGGCAGACGGTGGCCACCATCTGGCCCGCCGCGACCGGAGGTGACGCGACTGCACGGGTCGCCCTGCTCATGCTGACGCTCGCCCTCGCGCCGGTGCTCGCCGGACTCTCGCCACGCGGAGGGTGGCGCCCCGCCATCGTCAGGCTCGGCGCGGCGGTGCTTACCTGCGTCGCCCTTGTCGCCTCGCACGCGGTGCTGCGCAGTGCTGCGCCCATCACCACGCCTCCAGCGACAGGACTCCTCGTCTTCGCCTTCTCCTCCTTCGCCACCCTCTTCGCCATTCAGCTCATGATCGACCTGCGTCCCGCCAGCGCACTCGCCGTGCGCCTCTATCCGCATGCGCTCGCCGGCTTTCATCTCGATGCGCTCTTCACGCGCGCGACGTTCCTCCTCTGGCCACCGCGCGTCGTGCGCCGTCAGCGCGCGTCCTTTCCATCGGCACAGGTCTCGAACCGGAGGGCCGCGTAATGCGCGCCACATCGCCACATCACGCGCCGGCGCACCACTCCGGAACGCTCTCCCTTCACACGGCCTCGCACGACGCATCGTACCGGCAGCCAGCCGAGTCGGGAGAGTCGTCGCGCCCCCTCGTGGCAGCGATCGACGCCGCGTGCGCGCGCATCGCGCCGGCGTGGCCGCTCGATCGCCTCATCGCGGTCAATCCGTACTGGGGGTTCGTCGGCCAGCCGATCGAGGAAGCGGCCGCGCAACTCGCGTCGCTCGCCGGCACGGCGCTCACCATGCCTCGTGCGTGGTACGGGGCGCGTCTCGGGTCTCTCGGCGACCGGCAGCTGCAATGCGCCCTCGACCTCGCGGGTGTCGATGCGCACCCCGGTGCCCTTCGCGACGCCATGGGTGCCGCCGACGCGCCACTCTGGGAGTATCCACTGCTCCCCGACATCGCGGATGAATTGCGCGACGTGTCGCATCACGTGAGCTGGCGCGACTTCGTCGTCCAGGACGTGAGTTCGGCGTGCAGCGCATTCTTCGGCTCGGCGCAGGCGCGCTGGTCTCCGGACACGTCGTGCGGGCTCTATGCGCTCTGGCGGCAATTGGCGTCGCAGAACGTCGATGCGCGGCTCCTGCTCGGTGAGCCTGGTCTTCGCGACGCGGTGCGAACGCTTCCCGAATCGGCCATGCCGCTGATCCAGCACGCTGTCGAGCTCGCGGGTATCCCGGAGGGGGAGTGGTCGACGTGGTTCACCGCGCTCCTCATGCGCGTCTCGGGGTGGGCGGGCACGTGCGCACATCGTCGCTGGGAGGCACGGCTGCGCGGGAGCGACGACCACCAGATCGTCGAGCTGCTCGCCGTGCAACTTGCCTGGGAAATCATCCTGCTTCGCCTGCATCGCTCGCGCGGCATCGCCGTGCGCCGAGACTTTGCGCGCGACGCGTGGCGCGGCGCGGCGGGCGCGATGTACTCCGCCCGCCATGGTGACTGGGAGGCGCAGCGAGCGCTCGAGGGAGCGTATCAGCTGCAATTGCTGGAGACGCTGCGGCAACCCGCGCGCGAACGCGCTCCCGACGCCTCGGCGCAGGTCGTCTTCTGTATCGACGTCCGGTCCGAGGTCATGCGCCGCGCGCTCGAGACGGTCGCGCCATCGGTTCGGACGATCGGATTCGCGGGATTCTTCGGACTGCCGATTGCCTACGCAGCAGGGGATGCCGCGCCGCGGCCGCAGCTCCCGGGGCTCCTGGCGCCGAAGATGGTGGTGCGCGACGTGAAGGTGGGGGCGCGTCGGGAGACGAGCGCGCGCCGTTGGCAGCGGGACGTGGCATCGGCGTTAGGCGACACGATGCGACACGCCTCATCGGCGTTCGCCGGCGTCGAGGCGACCGGGCTAGGCTACGCCGGAGCGCTGGCGCGGCATGCGCTCGGCATCTCCCACGGAATCGTTGATCCGCTGCGCGGGAACGTGGTCACCGAGACGCCGCGCGACGTCTCGCCACGCCTCACCGAGTCGATCGTGCCTGGCGCTTCCGTGGACGAGCGTGACCGGGTGCAGCTGGCGGCGAGTATCCTCCGCGGGATGAGCCTGACGCGTGACTTTGCCCGCCTCATTGCCCTGGTGGGTCACGGCGCCGCGACAACCAACAATCCGCAGGGCGCGGCATTGGCGTGCGGGGCATGCGGGGGGCAGTCGGGCGAGGTCAACGCACGCGCTGCCGCCGCGCTGTTGAACGACGACGACGTGCGCCGGGGGCTCGCGGCGATCGGGATTCATGTTCCGCTGACCACCCACTTCGTCGCCGGGTTGCACGAAACGGTCACCGACCAGGTGCGGCTCTTCGATCTCGACCGCGTACCGGTGACCCATCGCGAGGAAGCACACGCGCTCGTCGCAGCGTTCGGGCGGGCCGCGGTGCGCGCGCGCCGCGAGCGCGCACCGCGCCTGGGACTGCAATCGCTCGCCGATGATCCGGATGCGTTGCATCGCGCGCTCGTGCGCCGCACGGGCGACTGGTCCGAGGTGCGCCCCGAGTGGGGACTCGCGCGCAACGCCGCGTTTGTCGCGGCCCGTCGCGCACGCACCCGTGGGCGCTCGCTTGACGGACGCGTCTTCCTGCACGAGTATCGCTGGGAAGAGGATCCGGGCAATGCGATCCTCACGCAGATCCTCACCGCGCCGATGGTCGTCGCGCACTGGATCAACATGCAGTACTACGCCTCGACCGTGGATCCCGCACGCTTCGGGAGCGGCGACAAGGTCCTGCATGATGTGGCCGGGAGTGCCGTGGGGGTCTTCGAGGGGGCGGGAGGAGACCTGCGCGTCGGGCTCGCCCGGCAATCGGTCCACGACGGGGATGCGTGGGTGCACGAGCCGTTGCGGCTGACGGTGATCGTCGAGGCGCCGACGTCGGCGATCGATGCGATCATGGACGAGCATCAGGTGCTACGCGACCTCGTATTGAACGGATGGGTGCACCTGTTCCAGATGGGCGGGGAGGGCGTCGCGTTCAAACGTCGAACGGTCGGGGGGTGGGTGGCGGTGGCTTGACGGGGAGAGTCGTTGCGGAGGAACGCGACGGGACGGCGCGCAGCGCAACGGCGGCGCGGGTCGGGAGCTTCGAACCGGTTTCGATTGCGCTCCCGCCCCCCGCCCGTAAGTTCGCCGCTCCGCTTCTCGCATCCCCTCGTCCCCGCCGTCCGCGCCCTCGCCCGTGCACATTCGCGACATGAACTGGATGCAGGTGGAGGAATACCTGCGCCACGACGACCGCGCCGTCCTCCCGCTCGGGAGCACCGAGCAGCACAGCTACCTGCGCCTCACGGTCGACTGCATCCTCCCCGAGCGCGTCGCACTCGACGCCGCTGAACCACTCGGCGTTCCGGTCTTTCCGGTGCTGCCATACGGCGTCACGCCGTATTTCCGCGACTTCCCGGGGTCGATCTCGCTGCGCGTGGAGACGCACTTGCGCGTGGTGCGCGACATTCTCGACGGGATGGCGCACTCGGGCTTCCGCCGCATCCTGATCGTGAACGGGCACGGCGGAAACGGCGCGGTACAGCAATTCGCACAGGAGTGGACGGCCGACAACCCGGAATGCCGCGTGATCTTCCACAATTGGTGGAACGCGCCGCGCACCTGGGCCAAGGTGCAGGAGCTCGACCCGGTCGCTTCGCACGGCTCGTGGATGGAGAACTTCCCGTGGACGCGACTGCCCGGCGTGGAGCTCCCGACCCACCAGCGCCCGATGATCGACCTCGCGCGCCTGCGTGCCCTCCCGCCAGCTGCACTGCGCGAATACCTGGGGGACGGCAACTTCGGCGGCGTCTACCAGCGCCCCGACGACGAGTTGCTCGCGCTCTGGGGCGTCGCCGTCGACGAAACGCGCGCCATCCTCGACGGGACGTGGGGGGACGCCCGATGATGCGGAGCTTCGCATGCGCACGCTGATCTGGGGAGCGGGTGCGATCGGCGGCACGCTCGGTGCCTACCTCGCCCGTGCAGGACACGACGTGACGATGGTCGACACCGTGTCCGAGCACGTGGCGGCGATCGCCCGTGACGGAATACGCATCACGGGACCGATCGACGAGTTCACGGTGCGAGTGCCTGCCTTCACCCTCGATGCGCTGGGCGGAACGTGGGAGTCGATCGCGCTCGCCACCAGGGCGC
>CAZWVG010000311.1:0-6472 GCA_964637355.1 uncultured Gemmatimonadaceae bacterium | reverse complement strand
TGCCTAACGCGATGGGGAGCGCCATGCGCGCCTGGGTGAACTCGCGCGCCTCGATGAGCTCGCGAAAGCCCACGATCTGCGGGACGGGGTTGGGGACTTCGACACCGACCGCGCCGCGCCCCGGGATCGGAGCGACGACGCGAATGCTCGACGCCCGCATGGCGAGCGCGAGGTCGTTGGCGAGGTTGGCGAACTGGCGCACCTTCACGCCCGGCGCCGGCTCGACCTCGAACTGCGTCACCACCGGTCCCGTCGTCCGCCCGACGAGCGAGCCATCGACCTTGAAGGTGCGGAGCGCCTCCATGAGCTTGACGCCCATGGCATCGATCTCCTTGCGCGCGACGTCGGCATTGGCCGGCGCCGTCGCGGTCAGGAGTTCTGGTGCCGGGAGTTTGTCCTCGAGCGCATCCTCGTCGTTGATCGTCGGCATCACGATCGCCGGCTCGGGCGGAGGCGGCGGTGCGGCATCGCGCGCTTTGCCCGATCCCTTGCGTGCAGGCGGCTCGGCAACGGGAGAGGCCGGCGATGCATCCGGCACGACCGGCGGATCCGCGTCGCGCGACCGGCGCCCCTTGCGCGGCACCGGCGCAGCGTCGATCGCCGCGCCATCGATTGCCGGCATGTCCTCTGGACGAGGCTCCATGAGCGAGGCAAGCGTCGGTTCGCTGCTTGCCGCTCGCGGGCGCGCCGACGGCGAGACCAGGGCGCGCACCGGATTCCAACGGAGCGTCCACGCCATGAGGGCGCTCACCAGGAGCGCGACGACGAGCCACGCACCGGCCTGTCCGAACACGCGCTCGAGGTAGAACGAGAAGACCCCGCCCCAGAGTCCCGCCGGCGAATCGGCCAGGCGCCCCGTCCCGGTGGCCAGCCCCACGATCAACGGGAGGAGAACGACGAAGCCCGCCAGGAAGGTGAGCCAGCGCCGGTCGGTCTCGCCCTGCATGCGCCCGAGGAGGCGCAGCCCGTGCACGAGCGGGATCAGCGGGACGAGCGCGGCGGCCGGTGCTCCAAGCAGCGAAAGCAGCGACCACTTGAGGCAGCCGCCGACCGGGCCGAAGACACCGCGCGCGGCTGTGCACGATCCCTCGACGGGGACGGACTGGAAGAGGAGCGCCCCGCCGATGAAGGTGGCGACGACGATGAGCGCGATCCCTGCGATCTCGCGTCGCAGCGACTGGCCCACGCTAGCGTTCCCGGTCGGGCCCCAGCTTGGTCACCTGCCGGTCCTGATACACGGGGACGACGGGATACCCATCGAGCTGGGCGCAGATGGCGAGATCCTCGGCGAAGCCTGAGTCGGCGAGCGCGCGGCCGTGCGACGCATCGGCGAAGAGGCGCGGGATGTCGTTGGCGTACTTCCGTTCCAGGAGCATGGTGGCCTGGGCGCCGTCGTTCATCGCGACGTCGTTGAGCCCGCGGCGGATCACCCGGACAAAGCGTCCGGCGCAGACGGCGTCCTCGAGGGAGAAGTGCCGCTCTCCGCCAGCCGCAACGATGGCGATGTCGGAGCGTGCGCGCGCCGCGGCACGTACCATCGCGCCGACCGCGGTGAAGTTCACGAACGAGCCGACGAGAACCTCGCGCGCCGGCTGCACGGCGACCAGCGCGGCGGTCCCGTTGGTCGTGGTGAAGAGGATCGTCTTCCCCTCGATCGCTTCGCGGGTGTATTCGCGCGGCGAGTTGCCAAGGTCGAAGCCGGGGATCATGAGGTTGCGGCGCTCCCCTGCGAGCTTGTAGTCCCCGCGCGCGAGTCCCTTGGAGCGCGTCACCGCCTCGTCGGAGCTCTCGAACGGAATCACCGCGCGCGCCCCGTTGGCGAGGGCGACGGCGATGGTGGTCGACGCACGCAGGACATCGATCACGATCACCACCCGCCCCTGCACATCCGCACTCGTGACGCTGTGCGCGCCGAAGTAGACGTCGAGTCGCACTCAGCCCGGCTCCTTGAGAATGCCCGCGATCTCGCGCTCCATCCACTTGGTATCCACTTTCCCCGCGCGGAAGTCGGGATGCATCATCACGCGCGCGAGGAAGGGCGCCGTCGTGGTCACCCCCTCGATGATGAAGCTCTCGAGCGCCATGTGCATGCGCCGCAGCGCTTCGTCACGATCGCGTCCCTGCACGATCAATTTAGCCAGCAGCGAATCGTAGTACGGCGGAACCGTGTAGCCGGCGTAGACGTGCGTATCGAGACGCACCCCCGGCCCTCCGGGCGGATGGAACACCTCGATACGCCCTGGCGACGGCTGGAAGCCGCGCGAGGGATCCTCGGCGTTGATGCGGCACTCGATCACGTGGCCGCGCAGCGTCGGGAGTTCGAGGACGCTGAGGCGCTCGCCAGCCGCAACGCGAATCTGCTCCTTCACCAGGTCGACGCCCGTCAGCTGCTCCGTCACGGGGTGCTCGACCTGGATGCGGGTGTTCATCTCCATGAAGTAGTACGATCCATCCTCGTCGAGGAGCATCTCGATCGTACCGGCGCCCACGTACTCGATCGCCTTCGCGCCGCGCACCGCCGCCTCGCCCATCGCCGCCCGGAGCTCCGGCGTCATCGCCGGGCTGGGCGCTTCCTCGATGAGCTTCTGGTGGCGGCGCTGCACGGAGCAATCGCGCTCGCCGAGGTGGATCACGTTCCCATGGGTATCCCCCATGATCTGGAACTCGATGTGCCGAGGCTTGGTGAGGTACTTCTCCACGTACACATCGCCGTTACCAAAGGCCGACAGCGCCTCGGAACGCGCCAGCGAGAAGGAGCGCAGGAATTCGTCGGCATCCTTCGCCACGCGCATCCCCTTCCCCCCTCCGCCAGCTGCAGCCTTGATAATGACCGGGAAGCCGATCTCCTTGGCGAATTCGAGCGCGGCATCGGGATCCTCGACCGGCCCCGGCGTTCCCGGGACGATCGGGACGCCGACGTCCATCATCGCCTTGCGCGCCGCGGCCTTGTCGCCCATGACGCGGATCTGGTCCGCGCTGGGGCCGATGAAGGTGATGTTCGACGCGGCGCACGTCTCCGAGAACTCGGCGTTCTCGGCGAGGAAGCCGTAGCCAGGGTGAATCGCGTCGGCGCCGGTGATCTCGGCGGCGGCGATGAGGCGGGGAATCTTGAGATACGAGTCGCGCGCCGGCGCCGGCCCGATGCACACATCGTCATCGGCAAAGCGGACGTGCAGCGATTCGCGATCGGCTTCGGAGTAGACGGCGACCGTCTGGATTCCCAGTTCGCGACAGGCGCGAATCACGCGGAGTGCAATCTCTCCGCGGTTCGCGACGAGGACTTTCTTGAACATTGAGATTCTCGGGGCCCGCCGCGTGAGCTACGCGGACTCGTCTGGCTGGAATTCGTCCCAGGAGGTGTCGCTCGATCCCGCGACACCCTGAACGCGCAACGCAAGCTCGTTGGGATTCGTCGCGAAGAACAGGGCGTTCTCGTACGAGATCGTCCCCTTCGAGTACCACTGCATGAGCGACTGGTCGAAACTCTGCATCCCGTACTGCACCGTTCCCTCCTTGATGAGGTCCGGGATGTTCAGCGTCTTGGATACTTCACGGATCTGTTCGCGGACGGCAGCCGTGTTGATGAGCACTTCGCACGCCGGCACACGCCCCGGCTTGTCGGCACGCGGCACCAGTCGCAACGAAACCACGGCGGCGAGCGCGTTTGACAGCGCGAAGCGCACCTCGTTCTGCTGGTGCGGCGGATAGAACGACAAGATGCGATTGATCGTCTGCGTGGCGTCGGTCGTGTGGAGCGTGGAGAAGACCAGGTGACCGGTATCCGCCGCCTTGAGCGCCGTGTCGAGCGTATCGAGGTCGCGGATTTCGCCGATGAGGATGACGTCGGGGTCCTGTCGCAATACGCGCCGCAGCGCCTGCCCGAAGGAGCCCGTGTCGGTCCCCACTTCGCGCTGGTTGATGTGGCACTTGATGTCGCGATGGAGGAACTCGATCGGATCCTCGATCGTGATGATGTTCGCGTAGCGCTGCTCGTTGATCACCTGCAGGATCGACGCGAGCGCCGTCGACTTTCCCGAGCCGGTCACGCCGGTCACGAGGACCATGCCGCGCGGGAGAAGCGCGATGTCTTCCACGATCGACGGGAGATTCAACTCGGTGATCGACTTGGCCTGATGCGGCACGGTACGAATCGCGAAGGCGATCGTGCCGCGCTGCTGGTACGCGTTCACGCGGAAGCGCCCAATGCCGGGGACGCCGGTCGCGAAGTCGGCCTCGCGGAACTCGGCGAACTCCTTCACCTGCTTGGGCGTCATGATCTCTTTCGCCAGCGTGCTCAGGTCCTCCGGGCGCAGCGCCGGGAGGGGGAGCGGCGACAGATCGCCGTTGATGCGCAGCGTTGGCGGGCGACCGACTTTCAGGTGCAAGTCGGACGCGCTGCGCTGCACCATCTGTTGCAGGATCGCCTTGAAGTTGAACGGCGCGCGCGGCGCACCGGGACCTGTTGCCGACGGTTGTTCCGGCGCGGGAACCGGACTAGCCATTCGGATCGACGCGCATCAGGACCTGGCCGTACTCGACCGGCTGCGAGTCGGAGACCATGATCTCGCGGACCACGCCCGAGAACTCGGACTCGATCTCGTTCATGATCTTCATCGCCTCGATGATGCAGAGGATCTGTCCCTTCTCGATCCGCTGCCCGACGCTGGCGTAGGACTTGGCGCCCGGTTCGGGCTGCGCGTAGTACGTCCCGACCATTGGCGACTTCACTTCCAGGAGCTGCGACTTGGGCGCCTCGGCCCGCGCTGGCTCGGCCTCGGAGATCGCTGGCATCGCCTCGGTCGGCGTCATGCGGGCGACGGGGGCTGCCGGCATCATCGCCGGCATCGCGACCGGCGTGGGAATCTGCACGGCACCGCGCTGCTGCGGCGATTTGGAGATGCGGATCTTCATCCCCTTGTCGGAGGAAATCTCCACCGAGTCGACGCTCGACCCATCCAACATCTCGATCAGTTTCTTGACGTACCGTAAGTCGATCATATCAGTCATTGAGGTCCGCCGGCTTCGCCGCTAGGGACACGTCCGTCAGGACAGTTCGAGGAGTTCCCGCGTGAAGTCGGTGAGAAGCTCGGTCCCGTCGGCGCCCAGGTGCACGTCGTCTTCGATTCGCACTCCCCCCCATTCCGGCACATAAACGCCCGGCTCGATGGTAACGACCGAACCGGCCGGAAGCACCTCTTCCGCCAACCGCGACAGCCGCGGCGCCTCATGCACCTGGAGCCCGATCCCGTGCCCCAGACCATGCCCGAACAACTCCCCAAACCCCAGCGCCTCCAGCGTAACGCGAGCCAAGGCGTCCGCGTCGCGCCCCCGCATCCCTGCCACCACGCCGGCCCGCGCCACCCGATTGGCGTCCTGCACCGCCTCGTACGTCTCGCGCTGCCGGGCGTCCGCCCGGCCGACGACCACCGTCCGGGTTACGTCTGAACAATAGCCGCCGGTGGACGCCCCGAAATCCAACAACAGAAACTCGCCCTGCGCAATAGCCCGGGTCGATGCGCGGGCATGTGGGAGGGCCGAGCGGGGGCCGGAGGCGATGATGGTGGGAAAAGGGTGCGTATCGCTTCCGGCGCGGCGCAGCGCCCGTTCCAGGAGACCACAGACTTCGAGCTCGGACATTCCCACGCGCACCTCGTCGAGCGTCTCGCGAAGTGCCGCCATCGCCATCGCGCCCGCCGTCCGGATCAGCGCGACAACTCCGGCGTCCTTGCGCACACGCAGCTCCTCGACGAGCTCGGTCACCGGGCGCCAGTGCCAGCGCTCCCCCTGTTCGAGCAGTCGCTGGAAATCGCGGTGCTGCAGATGCGCCGACTCGAAGCCGACGGCGCTGAGGGCGGGCATGGCGCCGAGGAGGCTCCAGAGTCCGCTCCAGAGGGAAGACTTCTCGATCCGTACCGCTGCGACGTCGGCCGATTCCTCGGCTACCTGCGTCTGATAGCGGAAGTCGGTGATGAGGTGCACCTCGCGGGCAGAGGCGACGAGGAGCGCATTCGACCCCGAGAAGCCCGTGAGGTATCGGATGTTCGGGAGCGAGGTAACGAGGAGGGCGTCGAGGTGGAGCGCGCTGAGCCGGTCGACGAGGGCGGCGATGCGCTGGGCGCGAGCGCCGCTCACGAGGCGCGCAGCAGGGCGACCAGGCCGCGCAGTCCCCACTCGTAGCCGTCGGCGCCAAAGCCGCAGAGCACCGCGCGCGCCCCCGGGGCCAGCATCGAGTGCCTCCGCTCCGGCTCGCGCGCGTAGACGTTCGTCAGGTGCACCTCGACGTACGGGATCTCGGCGGCTGCAAACGCGTCACGCAAGGCAAGGCTGGTGTGCGAGTAGGCACCGGCGTTGATCAGGGCACCGTCGGTGTTTCCCCTGAGCGCGTGGATGGCGTCGATCAGCTCTCCTTCGCCGTTGTGCTGGCCGCACGAAACGTCGACGCCCAGCTCCGCGCCAACTGCGCGTAGCCGGG
>CAZWVG010000310.1:0-6490 GCA_964637355.1 uncultured Gemmatimonadaceae bacterium | reverse complement strand
TACCTCCCGTACTCCAAGCACCTGCACGTCATCGTCTCGCTCCCCAACACCTTCCTCTCGAACACGAGCGGGCCTGGGACGGTGGGGGCCATGAAGCCGATGGACCTGGAGACGGAAGCTGAGGTCTTCGGTGCGGCCGACGTGACGGAGTTGAGCTGGAAGAACCTGCTCGATGGCTACACCTGCACCGAGTGCGGGCGCTGCACCTCGGTCTGCCCGGCCAATCTCACCGGCAAGCTGCTCTCGCCGCGCAAGATCGTGGTCAACACGCGGCAGCGCCTCCTCGAGGTCGCGCCGGCGATCGTCGGGAGCGACGATGTCTTCGGGCGCCCGGTCTTTGGCGATGTGCTGGAAGATCCCGCAGCGAACGCCGCCATCCGCGAACACAAACTCCTAGACAACTTCATCACCGAGGAAGAGCTCTGGGCGTGCACGTCGTGCCGCGCCTGCGTGTACGAGTGCCCGGTCTCGATCGACCAGCTCGAGATCATCAACGAGATGCGCCGCAATCTCGTGCTCACCGAGTCGCGCTTTCCCGAGGAAGTGCTCCCCGCCTTCGAGGCGATGGAGCGAAACGGTTCGCCGTGGGCCTTCCAGCCAGCCGAGCGCGCAAAGTGGGCCGAGGGGATGGACATCCCCACGATGGCCGAGCTCAGGGAGCGCGGCGAGCGCGCCGACATCCTCTTCTGGGTCGGCTGCATGGGGTCGTTTGACGATCGGGCGAAGAAGACGACGGTCGCCTTCGCTCGCATCCTCCGCGCAGCGGGGATCCGCTTCGCGATCCTCGGGCAGGAAGAGAGCTGCAACGGCGACCCGGCGCGCCGCATGGGGAATGAGTACCTCTACCAGACGCTGGCGCAGCAGGCGATCGAGACGCTCGATCGGTACGAGGTCACCACGATCGTTACCTCGTGCCCGCACTGCTTCCACCAGATCGGCAACGAGTTCCCGCAGCTCGGCGGGAACTACGAGGTGATCCATCACTCCACCTACATCGAGCGCCTCCTCGCCGACGAGCGCGTCCCGCTGCGCGACGATGAGGGAGAGAAGCTGGTCGTCGCCTATCACGATTCGTGCTACCTGGGGCGCTACAACGACGTGTACGACGCGCCGCGTCAGGCGCTCAAGCGCGCGCTCCCCGTCGTGCAGCTCGTCGAGGCGCCGCGCTCGCGCGACCGGGGGCTCTGCTGCGGCGCGGGGGGCGGGCGCATGTGGATGGAAGAGCGCGTGGGAGAGCGCATCAACGTCGAGCGCAAGAAGGAGCTGCTGGCCACCGGGGCGAACGCCGTCGCCGTGGCCTGCCCGTTCTGCATGACGATGCTCTCCGACGCTGGCGCCAAGCTCGAGAGCACCGTCCCGGTCTACGACATCGCCGAGGTCGTGGCGGAGCGTCTCGCCGAATGATGAAGCCGCCGACCGCGCTGCTGGTTCTCTCCTGTGCGTTAGGCGCTTGCGGTGGCGAGCGGCCGGGTGGGCAGGCGACGGCCGATAGCGCGTCGGCCAGCGCCCCAACGTCGACCTCCCCCACGGATTCGCTCGCGCCGATGTCCATGCAGCCGGGGATGACCTCCGCCTTGCCCACATCGCGCTCCGACGCGCTCGGCGCCTTTCGCCTGGCGGGCAACGAGCCCTTCTGGTCCGTGAGGATTGCGGCTGACGGGATCACCTACTCGGCGCCGGGCTACGAGAAGGGGATTCACTTCACCGCGGCGGCGCCTGAGCGCGCGGAGGAGAAGCTGCGCTGGGTGGCAATCACCGCGCCCCCCGACGCGCACACGCTCGACGTCACCATCGAGGAGGAGAAGTGCCAGGACTCGATGGCCGACAAGACGTGGACGCACGTGGCCCACGTGATCTTCGATGGAACGAAGCTCGAGGGGTGCGGGGAACGGCTGAACAAGTAGCCGTAGCGGGACCACGCGTCGAGGTTGGCGCTCGCGCTACCGGATCCGCAGCGCGTACAGCGTTACCGTCTGCTTCATTTTCCCCTCGCCGATCGGATTCGCCCACTGGTCGGTGAGCGCCATTCCGCTCTCCTCGGCGCAGTCCAGGAACGTCTGCACCGACAGGCGACCGGGGTCGGCGATGAGCGCGTAGCCTTCGTCGTCGAGGGTGGCGAGAAGGGCGTCGGAGACGAGCTCGCCGTGCGTGTGTTCGTACAGCACGTCGGAGGCGACAACCACGGAAAAGCGGCCGAGGTCGCGCGGTAGGTCGCGCCAGTCGACGAGGCGCGTGGCGATACGTCGCCCGGTGTTGCGCCAGACGTTGTTGTGCGTGAAGGCGAGCGCGTCGGCGTAGTAGTCGGTCGCCGTGACCGCATATCCGGCCGCCGAGAGCGCGCACGCCACCAGGCCGCTCCCGCACCCCAGCTCCAGCGCCCGTCGCCCGTTCCCCTTGTGTCGCACGACGTGATCGGCAAGGACCTGCGAGGAGGGCCAGACGTCCGCCCAGTACGGAAGGCGCTCGTCGCGCTCGAAGTCTTCCTCGGTGATCAGTTCGTCGGCGTTGCGCGGATGCGCCAGCGTGAACTCGCGCGCACCGCAGCGAAAGGTCGTCTCGACCACGTCGAATCGCGCGCGCAACTGGTCGAGATCGTGCTCCCACGAACGCTCGGCGAGGGACGGCTCGTGCACGTGCGAGGGGTCTAGAGGGAGAAAGTCGTCGAGAGCTGTGCGTCGTCGCTCACGAGGAGGGCGTTGACCACCTCGCCCGCTTCGCATCGCTGACGCTCCTCGGGGACGATGAGGAGGGCGTTGGCGCGGGCCATCGAAGTCAGGATCCCCGAACCCTGCGGTCCGGTCAGGCGCGCAGTGAGCCTTCCGCCGTCCCCTACCGATACGATGCCGCGGAGGAAGTGCGTGAGGCGCGCGCCGATCGTCACCACTTCCTCAAGGACCACCGGCATCGGATAGCGGAAGATGCGCGTGTGGCCGAGCATCCGCCGCAACACCGGGCGGACGAAGAGCTCGAACGTCACCATCACCGAGACCGGATTGCCGGGAAGCCCGATCCACGGTGTCCCGTGCAACGATCCGAATCCGATCGGCGCGCCGGGGCGCATGCGCACCTTCCAGAAGTCGAGCTGCGCCCCCATCGCCTTGAGCACGTCGCGCGTGTAGTCGAAGGCGCCCACCGAAGCCCCCGCCGAGGTCAGGATCAGGTCCGCGCCGCGTACCGACTCGAGGAGCGCGCGCATCGACGCCGGCGTGTCGGCGGCGTTCCCCAGCACCACCGGCACGCCGCCGTTGGCGCGAACTAGCGCGCTCAGGGTGTACGAGTTGGAGGTCACGATCTTCTTCCCGGCGAGCACCTCGTGGAAGCGGTCCAGGTCGACCAGCTCATCGCCGGAGCCAAGGATCGCGACGACCGGGCGCCGATGCACGGGAACGGTAGGCCATCCGAGCGACGCGAGCACGCCCACCTGCGCTGGGGCGATCGACGCTCCCGAGGGGATCACCACGTCGCCGGTCCGGAAGTCCTCGCCGCGTGGACGAATGTTCTTTCCGCTGTCACGGTTGTCGCGCACGGTCACGCGTTCGAGACCACCATCGGTGTCCTCCACCCGAACGACGGTGTCGGCCCCTTCGGGGAGTGGCGCACCGGTCATGATGCGCGTGGCGATCCCCGGCGCCACGGGGCGCGTGGGAAACTCGCCGGCGGCGACCGTCTCCTGCACCGTCAGCTGCACCGGGGTGTCGCTCGTTGCGCTGGCGATGTCGGTGGCGAGCACGGCGTAGCCGTCCATCGCCGAGTTGTCCCAGTGGGGAAGGGTGTACGTCGCCGACGCATCGGTCGCGAGCACTCGACCGACGGCATCGAGCAGCGCGACGCGCTCGGCGGGGAGCGGTTCGATTCCCGCGAGGATGCGGGCGCTCGCCTCAGGCACGGTGAGCATCAGTGCCCCCCTCCGCCGAGACGCATGCTCGCCAGCTGCACGGCAATGAAATCCTGCACTGCTTCGACCTGTCGCACGTTGACCGTCCAGTTGTTGGCGAGAACGCTGAAGAGGAGGAGGCGCCCGTCGGCGGTGGTCACGTAGCCCGAGAGCGAGCGCACCATGTCGAGCGTCCCGGTCTTGGCGTGCACGTTTCCCTGCGCGGGCGTCCCGGTCATGCGCCGCGCGATGGTGCCGTCGACCCCCGCCAGCGGCAAGGCGTCGCGAAACGTCGCGCAGTTCGGCGATTGCCGCATGGCATCGAGGACGCGGATGATCGTTTCGGGGGTGACGACATCGTGCCGCGAGAGGCCGCTCCCGTCGCGGACGCGCATCCCGTCGGGCGCAACGCCCCAGGCCAGGAGCTGGTCCCGCACCACGCGAGCCCCGCTGTCGGGGGTCCCCATGCCCGCGCGCACCCTGCCTAACGTGCGCAGCAGGATCTCGCCGATCTGGTTCTGCGAGGGCTTCTCGAAGGCATGCATGATCTCGCTGAGCGGCGGCGAAAGCTGCGCGAAGAGCGGATAGACCGCAGTTCCCCGCCACGGCGAGACGCCCCCTTCGACCGTGATCCCGCGCGCCAGCATCGCCTCGCGCAGAGCGAGAAGGTAGATGCGCCCGGGATCGCGGTGCGTGATCGTCAGCACCGCCGAGTCGCCAGCTGCAATCGTCCCGTCGACGATGATGGTGGCCGCATCGCTGGAGTCCTGCCGTATCTCGAGCGAGCGCCCGCGCCCGCGCGACGTGTCGCCGGGCGCGCGCAGGGCGGTGCGCGCCCACACGCGCACGCGCGGGACACTCCGCGCCGGGAGCGTCTCCACGCGGACGGCGTCGCCGGCAGCGGCACCTCCACGCACCACAACCCGTGAGAACCCCTCGTTGAAATACAGCTCGTCGACGCCGGCAGAATAGTCGTAGTCGAGGTCGTCCCACGCCCAGCCGAAGCCGAGCGTCGCGCCGGGAAATGCATCGCTCCCCGGCACGATCGCCCCGGTGACATGGCGCACGCCGTGCGCCGAGAGCGAATCGGCCATCGCCCGGAGCGTGATCATCGCGTCCTTCGCCATGTGGTCGCTCACCGACGGATCGCCGGTCCCGGATACCACGAGGTCTCCCTGCAGCACACCGTCGGTCACCGCGCCCGTCGCGCCCACGTACGTCTGAAAGCGGAAGTCGGGGCCGAGCAGCTGCAACGCGACGGCGCCGGTCAGCAGTTTCTGGTTGGAGGCGGGGATGAAGAGCTTTCCGGCGTTGTGCGAAATCAGCGTGTCGCCGGACACCGGGTCGACGACGAGGATCCCGAACATCGCGCTGCGGAACTGCGGCGCGTTGACCATCGAGTCGACGCGGTGCCGCAGCGCGACGACGGCGGGGGCGAGGGCCGGTGATGGCGTTCCCGCATGCGCACCCGCGCACGCCGTCAGGATGATCGCCGTGGCGGAAAGGGCGCCGAGGCGGCGTGCGCGCGCGAAGCGCGAGCGCGTCGAACGCGGCATCGCGAGACAACGATCGGAAGGTGACCAGCGCATGCTCGTTGAGCGACGGAGGAAAGTCGGAAGGCGAGGTCCACGTCGAGCGGCGCCCGCGTGTGGGAGGCGTGCGACGAGGCAGATTATCGCCGCACCCGATCCCGCGCGAGTGACGACCGCGGCGGAGACGCCGATTTCATGATTTCCAACGCGAGGTCTCGAAGCGTCTCACGGGGCGAGTGCATTGGCGCGCACGAGTGCTCCCTCGTCGTTCACGTTGAGGAAGAGGCGCTCTGGACGGCCGAAGCGCGCGACCTCACCGCGGGCGATGCGCGCCACGCGAACCTGGTCGAGAAAGGCGACCATGCGGCGATCACCGCGATCGAGCGCCTCCTCGATCGCCGGGAGGCATGACGGGGAGTACCAGGCGCACATCGGCTCCACGCCACGCGGCGAGTCGCTCTCGGGGAGTGCGGCGTCGTGCTCGGCCTCACCAACACGTCGCAACGCCTCGAGCAGCGCAGGGGAAACGAAGGGCATGTCCCATGCGACGACGAGCACGGGCGTCCGTGCGTGCGTGAGCGCGGCGTGCAAGCCGCCGAGGCTCCCGTTGCCGGGGCGTACGTCGGCGACCCGAGCAACGTCGGAGAGCCAACGATCGGCAGCCGGGTCGTTCGCGACGAAAAGGAGCGCGTCGGTGGGCGGACGGAGCGCCGCCGCCACCCGGTCGATGATGCGCACGCCATGGACGAGTTCGAGCCCCTTCGCACGCCCCCCGAAGCGCGACGCTTCACCACCGGCGAGGATGACCCCGGTGCAGCGCATGACGCCTAACGCGAGGCGACGGAACGGTGGCGTCGCTCGCCGTTCACCATGTGCGTAACGTGCCGCGAACGGACGGTGCGGGATCGGTCATGCAAGTCTCCTGGGCGTGCTTCCGTAGGGCCGCACCAGCAGCACGGGAAACCACGCGGGAAAACATTCGGGAAACCACGCGGGAAACCACGCGGGAATCCACGCGCGCCCCCGCCGCGCCCCCCCCCCCCGCCCCCCCCCCCCCCCCCCCCCCCCCCCCCCCCCCCCCCCC
>CAZWVG010000309.1:0-6496 GCA_964637355.1 uncultured Gemmatimonadaceae bacterium | reverse complement strand
ATGTCGTCGACCGAAATCTCGGTGTTGACGTGGCGCGAGTAGATGTAGTGCAGCGTCTCCTTCTTGGGGAACCGCTTCTTCTTGTCGCCGAGACCGAGCGAGGCACGCGAGAGCTGCATGAGATCCTCGGCGTCCCCCTGGTCCATGATGGTGAAGTCGGCCGGGATGCCAGCGGCGGGTCCAAAGCGGCGAAGCAGGCGGTGTCCCGTCGCGTGAAAGGTGCCCCCCGCCACGTGGCGCGACGCGCTCCCCACCAGGCGCTCGGCGCGCTGCAGCATCTCCTGCGCGGCGCGACGGGTGAACGTGAGGAGGAGAATGCGCTCGGCAGGGACGCCCGACTCGATCAGGTGCGCCACGCGATAGACGAGCGTGCGCGTCTTCCCGGTGCCTGCGCCGGCGATGATGAGGAGCGGACCTTCATTGAACGTCGCTGCGGCGCCTTGCTCCGGATTGAGCTCGGCGGCGAGGTCGCGCGCCGGGGGAGAGGGGGAGGCGTCGGAGCTGCGGGTGTAGAGGCGCGGGTCGGACATGCGCGAAAGATGCCGCGTGAGAGGGGAGAACCAAGTGGTCGGTTGGAGGTGCACCCGCTCGCGTCGAGCTGGCTCACGAGAGCGCGATGTCCGCCTCCCGTCACTTGGTGCGCAGTTGATGAGATACGGGCGCATCGCGACAGCGAGTGCCCTTCACTCATCCGACGCTCAGCGCGTCTTCAGGAGATCATTCAATGTTCGCACATGCGCGCCGATGGCAGCTGCGGCTGCTCGGCACACTCTCGCTCCCCTTCTTCGCCCTCGCCTGCGACGGCAGTCCGCTCGATCCGAGCCGAGTCGGGTCGCGTACTGGCACTTCGGTGTCCCTCGCGCGCGAAGTCGACCTCGGCAGCTGCGAGCGACTCGCCGTGCGTCGCCCCGAGCGCATCTCGGCCCGCTACTACGGGATCGGGACGCAGAATTACATGTGGGACGGCAAGGTCTGGTACTTCATCGGCCCGACGGCCGACCTGTTTGCCGCTGCGAAGGGGGACGGCAACGTCGGCATCCACTATTCCGGTCCGACCTGGGTGAGCAACGACGGGAGCGGGGTGGTTGGACGCGTCGTCGACACCTGCACGCCCGACGCACAGACGATTCCGTGGTTGCTCATCAGCGCCGTCTCGAGCCGAGGGCCCGGGATCTTCGACGGCACGACGCACATCCAGCGCCTGAACACCAGCGGCGGACTTGCGCCCACCACGCCGGGGACGGCGTACGGCGAGATCGTGAACGTGCCCTACCGGGCGGAGTACGTGTTCTACCGCTGACCCGGAGCTGGTCGGACAGGCCGGCCAGCTCTCCACCGGCGCGGCGCGCGAGCTCTTGTCACGCGGACATTGCGGGCGAATGTTGGTCAGTCGTGCCCAGACCGCGCCGCGCCGGCCGAGGACGCATCGATGCGAGGAGGAGGCGATGGTGACTGAAGACATGCCGGGCGCCACCGTGTATCGCACGGGGCGCGCCGCACTCGACGAGGTCATCCCGGTCGTCTACGACGACCTGCTGCGAATCGCGCGGCGACATCTCGCGCGCGAGCAGGGGCCGCGCAGCATCCAGGCGGCGACGCTGGTGCACGAGGCCTACCTCAAGCTCTCGGCGCACACACCAGCCGGAGTGGACCGCGCGCACCTGCTGGCGATTGCGGCGCACGCGATGCGGCAGGTGTTGGTGGACCGGGCGCGCGAGCGAAGAGCCGCCAAGCGCGGGGGCGGGGAGTGGGAGCGCACGACGCTCACCGACGGATCGGCAACGGTGTCGTTAGGCGTCACTGACCTCATCGCGCTCAACGATGCCATCGAACGCCTGGAGCCCAGGCAGCGACAAGTCGTGGAATGCCGCTTCTTCGGCGCGCTGGAGGACGAGGAAATCGCGACGGCGCTCGGGATCACGTCGCGCACCGTACGGCGGGACTGGGTGAAGGCGCGCGCCTGGCTCAGTCGCTGGCTGTCGGAGTCACCGGCGGAACTGGGGGCATGACCTCGAGGGAGGGAGAGATCGAGGACGTGTTCGAGGAGGCACTCGACGTTCCGCCCGATCGTCGCGACGAGTGGTTGGTGGCGCGATGCGGTGACGACGAGGCACTTCGTCGCGAAGTCGACGCGATGCTCCTTGCATTCGCGCGTCCGAATCCGTTGCTCGATGGCGCGGCGAGGCCGATCGCCGCGCTGGCGGCGCGCATCCTCGATCAGCCGCCCCCCGATCGTCGCATCGGACCGTACCGCGTCGTGCGCGAGTTGGGGCGCGGGGGGATGGGCGTGGTGTACCTCGCCGAGCGCGACGACGGGCAGTTCCGGCGCCGCGTCGCGGTCAAGCTCCTCCTCTCCACTCCCGATGGCGACGAACTGCGCCGGCGACTGATCGCCGAGCGCCAGATCCTCGCGTCGCTGTCGCACCCTAACATCGCGCAGCTTCTCGACGGCGGCGTGGCCGACGGACAGCTCCCGTACCTCGTGATCGAGTATGTGGACGGCGCGCCGATCACGACGCACTGCGAGCGTGCGAACCTCGACATCGCCGCTCGACTCCGCCTCTTCCTCGATGTGTGCTCCGCGGTTCATCACGCGCACATGAACCTCATCCTGCACCGCGACCTCAAACCGGGGAACATCCTGGTGGCGAGCGACGGGCAGGTGAAGCTGCTCGACTTCGGGATCGCCAAGCTCCTCGGCCCTGGCGCCGGCAACACGGATGCACCCGTGACACACACCGCGCGGCGCCCGATGACGCCGGGCTACGCCAGTCCGGAGCAGATGCGGGGCGACGTCCTAACGACGGCCAGCGATGTGTACTCGCTCGGCCTGGTGTTGTACGAATTGCTGACCGGCGCGCGGGCCTACGAGATCGAGAGCGAATCGCCGCACGACGCCATGCGACTGATCCTCGAGACCGAGCCGCCGCGCCCGAGCGTGCGTGCCGAGCGACACGCGCGGCAGTTGCGCGGTGACCTCGATGCGATCGTGATGATGGCGTTGCGCAAGGAGCCCCGGCACCGGTATGGCTCCGTGGAACTGCTCAGCGCGGACATCACGCGCTATCTCGAAGGGCACCGTGTCCTCGCGCATCGTGGGACGGCGAGCTATCGCATCGGCAAGGTGCTGCGTCGCCATCGCGCTGCCTTCGCCGGCGCAGCAGTCGTGGTGCTGGCACTCGCGGGCGGGACGACCGCCGCGCTCTGGCAGGCGCGGATCGCCGAACGCGAGCGCGTGCGCGCATCGGATGCGCTGGCGCAATCGGAAACGGCGCTCGCCGAATCGCGAGAGAGCGCGGCATTTCTCGTGTCGATGTTCCAGGCCAGTGACTTGAGCGAGGGACGTCCTGACGAATTACGTACGTCGGACCTGCTACGACGCGGCGCCGCACGCGCCGAACGCATGGACGGCGAACCGCTCGTGCAGGCCCGCATGTACGACGCGCTGGCGAGTGTTAGGCTGAACCTGGGCGACGTGGAGGGGGCGCGCGCCTACGCCCGCGACGCGCTCGAGCGGAGGGAGCGGATCCTCGGCCCTCGCGACGCGACCACCGCCAGGTCGTGGGCCTTTCTCGCCGATATCGAACGGCGCGCCGGCGCGTATCCGCGTGCCGACTCGTTCGCCCGGCTCGCTTATGCCGCGCGTCTCGCCTCCCTGGATTCCATCTCGGCGCCCGTGGCGGAGAGCCTCGAGCAGATGACGGCGCTGGCCGTGTATCGCGATCAGCTCCCGCGGGCCGACTCGCTCATCGAGCGCGCGGTCGCGATCCACCGACGGTTGCACCCCGATCCGGACTCGACGCTCGCCACCAGCATCGCGACGCTCAGCTCTATAAGGCGGTATCGCGGCGAGTTCGCCTCCAGCACCGAGGCGCTCCGCGAAGCCGTCGCGGTGGCGGGAGCGGCTGGGCCATCGGCGCGGGTGCTGCACGCCTCGCTGCAGATGCGCCTCTCGTTCCATCTGGCCGACCTCGGCGTAAACGGCGATGAAGCGATCGCCCAGGGACGGGCAGCGCTCGACGAAATACGCACGGTCCTTGGTCCGTCGCACGTCACCACGGCCAACCTGATGCGCGACTTCGCCGGGAACCTAACGATGGTTCGTGGCGCTCGCGGGGCCGCGGAGGCCGAAGCATTGCTGCGCCGCGCGCTGGAGATCGAAACGCGAAGCTTCCCGCCGACCGATCCGACGCCCGCGTTCACGCTGCACGCCCTCGCCGATGCGTTGCTCCTGCAACGGCGGCTCGACGAGGCGGCGCAGGCGCAACGCGACGCCATCGCGCTCGGGCTTCACGCGTGGGGGCCGATGCACTCGGCGTACGCCGGCCTCCTGTATGGAATGGTCGATATCGAGATCGCGCGTGGTGCGCTGGCATCGGCCGAAGACTATGCCCGGCGGTCGATCGCCATTCGTACCGCGGCCATCGGGGCGGGAAGTGCGAGCGTCGCCCTAACGAGGACGAGCCTCGCCCGCGTCGAGCTGGCGCGCGGACACTACGCCATCGCCGATTCGATCTTTCGCGCATGTCGTGAGGTACTGGCGGAGCGCGGGGGCGCGACGTCGCCCGAGGTCCGCACCATCGACCGCGCGCTTGCCGACCTTCACGCGCGCTGGAGACAGCCGTAGCGCGCCGCCGGCGCGCGCCGATCGCACGGCTGCACGCGCCGTAGTACGCGCTGTCGCACGCGCCCCCTGTCCGCTGGAGGCTCGATGCGCCGCAGTACGGGGAGGACGACACACCCCTCTCCCAGGAGCAATCGATGACCCGATGGACCCCCGACCCGACATTTTATCCATCGCCCGCGCTGGCGATGGAGGCGCCCCCTGAGGAACACGCGTACGTCGCGCTGCTCGCGCCGTCCGGCAACGGCAAGAAGGATGGCATCGGCGTGGTCGACACACGCGCCGGCTCGCCCACCTTCGGCCGCCTGGTGGGCAAGGTCGAATTCCCCCACGCCGGGAACGAGCTGCATCACTTCGGTTGGAACGCGTGCAGCTCGCACCTCTGCCCCTACGCACCGAATGCGCACGTCGAGCGCCGCTTCCTCGTCGTGCCGGGGACGCACTCGTCGCGCATCCACATCGTCGACACGCGCCCCGATCCGCGTCGCCCGCAGCTGGTGAAGGTGATCGAGGGAAGCGAAGTGGCGCGCAAGACCGGGTATGCCTTCCCGCACACGGTGCACTGTGGCCCCGACGGCATCTACCTCAATGCGTTAGGCGCCCCCGACGGCAACGGCCCGGGCGGCATCTTCACCCTCGACCACGAGACCTTCGACGTCGAGGGAGCGTGGGAGCGCACGCGTGGCCCGCAGTATCTCGCCTACGACTTCTTCTGGCACCTGGGGCACGACACCATGATCACCAGCGAGTGGGGGACCCCCAACATGGTGAAGGATGGGGTCGATCCCGCGTTGCTGCTGGCGGGGAAGTACGGGCACGCGCTGCACGTGTGGGATCTCAAGTCGCGCACGCATCGCCAGACGCTCGATCTCGGCGCCGAGCAGCAGATGGTCCTCGAACTGCGGCCGGCGCACAATCCCAAGCGCGCCTTCGGCTTCGTCGGCGTCGTGCTGTCGCTGGCCGACCTCTCGTCGTCGATCTTCGTCTGGTACCTCGATCGCGACGCGGCGGGCGGTGCGGGGGAGTGGCGGACACGCAAGGTCATCACGATACCCGCCGAGCCGGCGCCAGCTGCAACGCTCCCGCCTGTCCTTCAACCGTTCGGCGCCGTCCCGCCGCTGGTGACCGACATCAACCTCTCGGTCGACGATCGCTGGCTCTACGTGTCGTGCTGGGGAACGGGGAAGCTGCTCCGCTATGACGTGCGCGATCCGTTCAACCCGGTGCTCACCGCGACGGCGAACCTGGGTGGCATCGTCCAGCGCGCCGCGCATCCCGGTTCGCCGGATCGCCCGCTCAACGGAGGGCCGCAGATGGTCGAGGTGAGTCGCGATGGCAAGCGCGTGTACCTCACCAACTCGCTCTACTCGCCGTGGGACGCGCAGTTCTATCCGGACGGCATTCGTGGCTGGATGGCCAAGCTCGACACGTCGCCGTCGGGCGCAATGACCGCCGATCCGACGTTCTTCGTGGAGTTCGAGGATGGGATCCGTCCGCACCAGGTGCGACTCGCCGGCGGGGACGCCTCGTCCGACTCCTTCTGCTTTCCATGACCGCTCCATGACAGCTCTCATGAGTGCCCCCAACGAGGTGCCGTGGGCGACGCTTGTCGCCCTCGGCGCCTTCCATGGCGTCAATCCCGGGATGGGGTGGCTCCTGGCCGCTGGAGTCGGGATGCATCGCGAATCGCGAGGCGCGGTCTGGCGGGCGATGGCACCGATCGCGGTGGGTCACGTGCTCGCCGTTGCGTTGGCGCTGGCGGTGGCCGGCCTGCTCGGAGCGGTGCTTCCGACGGGAGCGATTCGCTGGGGGACCGTGGTGCTCCTCGTTTCCCTTGCGTATCGGAGCTTTCGTGGGCATCGGCACTTCGGG
>CAZWVG010000308.1:0-6505 GCA_964637355.1 uncultured Gemmatimonadaceae bacterium | reverse complement strand
TCGAGCCGTAGAAGAACGAGCCGAAGCGGTTCACCACCTCGATCAGCGAGCCTAAGGTGGCGGCGTAGGTCGCCACGACCATCGCGAAGATCCCCCAGATTCCGGTGGCGATCTTCGAGACGCCGAGGAAGTGCGCGTCGCTCGCCTCGGGGCGCACCCAGCGGCGGTAGAAGTCGATCACGGTCGCGGTCGACAACGAATTGAGCTCGGCCGCGATGCTCGACATGGCGGCGGCGAAGACGGCGGCGATGAAGAAGCCGGCCAGGCCGATGGGGAGCTGGTCGAGGACGAAGCGCGGCATGATGTAGTTCACGTCGCGCGCCGATTCGCCGGTCACCTCGCCCGCGGTGTTGATCGCCGCCTCGCGGATCGCCGTCACGCGGTCGTCGGACTCCCTGAAGGCACGCTCGGCCTGCGGCTCGGCGGCGTCGTGGCGCGGGGTCGAGGCGAGTCGGCGCGCGGCGTCGCTGCGCGCGCTCACTGCGGATCGGTAGTCGGATTGCAGCTGCGCGTACGCCTCGGGGCGCGCCGCCTCGACGCGTTGCTCGTGCGCCGGGTTCCAGAGGAGAGGCGGTGCCTGGAAGAGATAGTAGACGAAGACCAGCACGCCGATGAGGAGGATCAACGCCTGCAGCGGGATCTTCCAGTACGCGCTCATCAGGAGCGAGCTGCGCGCCTCGGGGACCGAGCGCGCCGTGAGGTAGCGCTGCACCTGGCTCTGGTCCGTCCCGAAGTACGACAACATCAGGAAGGTCCCGCCGAGGATCCCCGACCAGAACGTGTAGGTCTTGGAGAGGTCGAAGGAGAAGTCGAACGGCGTCATGCGCCCCACCGCGCCGGCCACGCGCAGTGCCGCGTCGGGAGAGACGGGGAGCTTGACGATCAGCACGACGACGATCGCCACTAACGATCCGCTGATGATCACCATCTGCTTCACGTCGGCCCAGGTCACCGCCTGCACGCCGCCGATCATCGTGTAGATGACGGTCGGGATCCCGATGAGCGCCACGCACCACGGGAGCGGCCAGCCGAAGATCGCCGAGAAGACGACGGCGGGGGCCGCGATGATCGTCCCGCACGACATCCCGCGCGAGACGAGGAAGAGGAACGAGGTGAGGGAACGGGTCTTGGCGTCGAAGCGGCGCTCGAGGTACTCGTAGGCGGTGAAGACCTTGGCGCCGTGCAGGAACGGAACGAGCGTCACGCCGAGGATCACCATCGCCAGCGGGAGCCCGAAGTAGAACTGCACGAAGCGCATCCCGTCGGTCGCCCCCTGCCCGGTCGTCCCGATCATGGTGACGGCGGAGAGCTGCGTGGCCATCACCGAGAGGCCGACAGCCCACCAGGGGAGCGAGCGATTGGCCAGGAAGTACCCCTCGATCTCCTTGGTCCCCTTCGCGGCGCGCAGCCCGTCGATGACGACGTAGAGGAGGTACGCGATGACGATCGCCCAGTTCAGTGGATGCATGGTAGATGCGTGGGGAGGCGCTGGGCTCAGCGATTGTAACGAGACTGGAGCCACCAGAGCGCGAGCAGGGCGACGACCTGCATGCTCATGACCTTCACCAGCGTGCGCCGGAAGAGCGCAGTGTCTTCGGGCGCTTCCGGGGGATGGGGCGGTCGCGACGGGGCGCGGGATTCCTTCGGCGTCACGAGAGGGGAGGCAGTGAGGAGAGTGAAGACGCCCGCGGTTCGGGCGTTTCGGTAGGAGCGCGGGAATGAGAAGGTACCGACGGTTCGCGCTGCTTCGCGAGCACGGTGCGTACATTTCCCGGTCCCCCCGTCGCCATCGTCCCACCTGCCATGACCGGACATTCCTTCGCTTCGCCCCGCCGAGCGCGCACCGGAACGGTCGCGTTGCTCGTCGCGCTTCTGCTCGTCCACGTGCTCGCGCCCGCGCGCTCGTCCGCCCAGGATCGCGGCGCCGCCGCGCTCGGCCCGCTGATGGAGGGGCTCGGCGTCTCGGCGCGCGTCCTCTTCATCGCTGCGCACCCCGACGACGAGGACACGCAGCTCATCACGTGGCTGGCCAAGGGACGCCACGTGGAGACGGCGTACCTCGCCCTCACACGCGGCGACGGTGGGCAGAACCTGATCGGGAACGAGCTGGGCGAGTCGTTAGGTGCGATCCGTACCGAGGAGCTGCTGGCGGCGCGTCGCCTCGACGGGGGGCGACAGTACTTCACCCGCGCCTTCGACTTCGGCTTCTCCAAGAACGCCGAGGAGACGCTCACGCAGTGGTCGCGCGACTCGATCCTGCGCGACGTGGTGACGGTGGTGCGGCAGTTCCGCCCGCACGTGATCATCGCGGTCTTCTCCGGAACGCCCGCGGACGGGCATGGGCATCACCAGGTGTCGGGGATCTTCGCGCGCGAGGCGTACGACGCTTCCGGGGACACGGTGCGCTTTCCGCGGAACACGACCGCCGGGTATGCGCCGTGGTCGGTGCAGAAGTTCTATCGTGCGGCGGTCTATCGCGGGCAGGATCAGGCGACGCTCCGCATGAACGTCGGCGAATACGATCCGATCCTCGGGCGTTCGTACAGCGAGATCGCGGCCGATTCGCGGTCGCAGCACAAGTCGCAGGCGATGGGATCGATGCAGTTGCGCGGAGCGCGCTTCGACCAGGTGATTCGCGAGGCGTCGCGTGCGCCCAAGGCGCCGGCAGATGCGAAGAAGGAGACGGGATTGTTCGACGGGGTCGACACGACTTGGGCGCGCTTTGCGCCGTTGATGCGCACGCCGGCGCAGATGGCGGCGCTCGACTCGCTCCCGGCGGCGTTCGCGCAAGCGCGCGCGACGCTCGACCTCGCCCATCCGGAGAAGATCGTTCCAGTGCTGGCGCGTATCGCCCGTCTGCTGCAGGTGATTTGTCGTGGGGCGAGTTCGCCGTGCATCGACTCGAAAACGGTGCGCGGCGCTGAGGGGCAGACGACGCTGGCGCAGAAGGAGGTGAGCGGCGACGTGTGGCAGGTGGCGGCGGTGAACGGCGATCTGGCGGAGGCGCAGGCGATCGCCATGGCGCGCACGCAACGCGCACTCCAACTCGCATCGGGGGTGGCGATCGAGGCGACGGCGTCGCGCGAGGTCTGGGGGGTGGAAGAAGCGATCCCGGTGGCGGTGAAGGTGTACAACCGCGGCGCTCGACCCGTGGCCGTGTCACGTCCGATGACGCTCACACCGTCGTCCGAACTGCTTTCTGATTTGGGCGCCCATCCGTTCACAATCGCCCCAGATAGTTCGGTCACGGATTCGATTCTGCTGCGGGTGGATACGCCGACGCAGCCCTGGTGGCTCGCGACACCGCGCGCCGGCGCGATGTTCACACCGCACACCTACGGCATCTCCGAGACTTCGCGCCGCGCCGCAGCGACGGTGCAGGTGATGCTGTCGATCGAAGGGGCGCCCATGTACATGCTGGAAGCCCCCGTCGTCTTCCGCTACGCTGACCCGATCAAGGGCGACACGCGCCACCCCGTCGCCGCCGCGCCAGCGGTGACGCTCACGCTCGACGATGCGGTCGCCTACGCCCGCGCCAACACGCAGATGGAACGCGCGATCCGTGTCGTCGTGCGCTCCCACTCGTCGGCAGCGCGCGACGTCACCGTGCGGCTGCAACTCCCGCAGGGACTAATGGCCGACAGCGCGGAGCGCCACGTGCACTTCCCCGGCATCGCGAAGTCCGCCGCGCCCTCGGGACCGGGTGCGGCGTTCGGCATCGGGGGCGGGCCGGCTCCGGACCAGATGGAGGCCGTGACCTTCCAGGTGCGCGGGCGCCTCGCGCCCGGGCGTCACGTGATCGCGGCGATCGCCTCCAGCGGCGGGGAGACCTTCACCACCGGCTTCACCCAGGTGCAGTACGACCACATTCGCCCGCAGCGCTTGTATCGCCCGGCGACGCTCGGAGTGGAGGCGGTCGACCTCACGCTCCCGCGCGCAGTCAACATTGCCTACATCGCCGGTGTCGGCGACAACGTGGCGCCGATGCTCGAGCAGCTTGGCGTCAACGTCACGGTGCTGGATCCGGCCGCGCTTCCGCGCACCGATCTCTCGCATTTCGCCGCCGTGGTCGTCGGGACGCGCGCCTACGAGGCGAGCGATGCGCTGGTCGCCAACAATGCGCGCCTCCTCGACTACACGCGCGCTGGCGGGACACTGGTGGTGCAGTACGGGCAGTACGAGATGACGCGGCCGGGGATCATGCCGTTCCCCATCACGCTCTCGCGCCCCGCGGACCGCGTCACGGTGGAGGGTGCTCCGGTCACCATCATCGACTCGGCGGCGACGGTGCTCACCGCGCCTAACGCCATCACCGCGCGCGATTTCGAGGGGTGGATCCAGGATCGCACGCTGTACATGCCGCACACCTTCGACCCGGCGTACAAGCCGGTTTTCGAGACGCACGATCCGGGAGAGGAGCCGAATCGTGGCGCACTCCTCGTGGCGCCGTACGGGAAGGGGACGTACGTGTACACCACCTTCGCCTTCTTCCGGCAGCTCCCCAACGGCAACCCCGGGGCGGCGCGCCTGATGATCAACCTCCTCTCGGCGCATACGGGGATCGTCCCCTAACGCCCGATCGTACGCCAGGTCGAACGTCGGCCGCGCGCCACGGCGATCGACCCGTCCGGTGACCCCCCGATAGAGCGCGCCCTAACTATCGAGCACTGGCTACAAACGACGCGGCAGCGGAAGGGGGGAATCTTCCGCTGCCGCGTCGTGTTCGGGCGCTCGCGCGCCCGCTCATGGAGTGAGGCCGGTCACCCCATCGAGACCAGGTAGCCGGAGAAGTGCCAGAGCTTGAGGATCACCTCGCCGCCCCGCACGGTGGCCGGCAGCACTTCGTTGACCCGCGCGCGGCGCGTGACGTTGTCGACCTGATCGGACCGCTTGAAGTAGCCGCCACCGAGCTTGAGACCGGGGAGCCAGGTGGTGAGACCGAGACGCTGGCTGAGGACGAGCGGCTGCTTGAAGGTGGTGCCGTGCGGCTCGAACTCGTAGGCGAGGGCATTGCCGGGAAGCGCCGTGATGCTGAACTGGGTGAGCGTGTCGACTGCACCTGCCGGAACCTCGAGCGTGACACCCAGCGCGGGGACAGAGAGGACGCCGCCACGAGGACCGATCATCGCCGAACCGCTGACGTTCACCGAGAGCGGAAGGAGTCGGCCCAGCGGTACGACCGTGGTGAGAGCAGTGGTGGTGGTGTTGAGGCCGCTCGTCGGGAGCACCGCGCTGATCACCGGCGATGCGCCTTGCACCTGCACAGGGGCGACGGGAGACGTCGGCAGGCGATCGGCCGAGCACGCGGCGAGGAGCCATCCGGTCAGCGCCAGCGTCATGCGGCGCGCGACCGTCGTAGTCATCTGAGACATTGGAGTGAGTCTGGGGAGTTGTGGAGAGTTTGTGATCAGGCCCAGACGTTGTAGCCGGAGAAGTGGCGGATGAGGCGGAAGAGGTAGCCGGTGATCGGGTCACGCTGCGTCTGCAGTGTCGAGTCGGTGGCGGCTTCGTTCACGCAGCCGCTGGCGCTGCAGTAGTCGATGCGTCCCATCACGCTCATCGCCGCCGATGGGTCGCGGAGGTAGATCGCCGGAAGCTGGCCCGCGTAGTTCGGATAGAAGCGGATCGAGTTGGCGAAGTCGATCTGCGCTCGTCCGAGGGCATCGAGCCAGGTGGTGGCCGTGATGACGATTGGCGTGGTGAGCTTGGGGCAGCTCTGCAGCCAATAGTTGGCGCCGTATCCGCTCGCATCCGGATCGCAGATCGAGTACGCGGGGAAGGAGACGATGTGCAGCCCGACGATGAATGCCTGCGGGCGCGTCGGGTCGACGACGAACTGGTAGGTCACCGAGTTGGCGGGATACACCATCGCGCCGGTGTGGAAGCGAGTGTCGCCCGGCGCAGGGGCTTCGATCTCGGCCGCAACCACAGCCTGCTGCATCACCACGCTCGGCATCGCCGGCGCCGCGACATTCATCGCCGCATCGGTGGTCGCGCCCACCGGGCTGGCGACACGCTCGGACGAACAGGCAGCAGCAAGGGCGAGCACAGCAAGTCCGGCGAGCTTCGGGAGGCGCTTGGTGATCGAGTACATGGGAGTGAGGAGAGACGGAGGGTGAGGGACTGCGTGGTTGCTGTCCGTCTCAAAAGCAGGGCGCATGCCAAGTGTAAGTCTCCTCACATCAACGACTTGCGCGTGGGCACGTTCGGACACGCTGACCGGAGTTGAGACAAAGTGTCCGAAGCGCCGTGTCGGCTTCGGACAGAGCGACCGGACTCGCTCGGTCAGCATTTCTCACAGCGCCGTTGCGGCTGTCGGCGGGGGCGTTGGTGCGCTGCGACACGTTGCGACTGTGCGGCAACGGACGAGAGACGGGGGACGGGGGACGGGAGTGGCGCCGCATCGCGGCGCCGGCCTCGGCGCGGAACGACCGGCGGACGTGCGGTGCGCGCGCCTCGCCTCTAGCGCAGCGAAGCCGCCAGGCGGGCGGCGAGGGGGCGGAGG
>CAZWVG010000307.1:0-6523 GCA_964637355.1 uncultured Gemmatimonadaceae bacterium | reverse complement strand
TCTCGTCTTCTCGTCTTCTCGTCTTCTCGTCTTCTCTAAGAAATGTCCTCGCGCATCGAACAAGCCCTCGCTCGCCTCGCCGACCTGACACCGCGCCAGATCGTCGCCGAACTGGATCGCTACATCGTCGGGCAGCGTGCCGCCAAGAAGGCCGTGGCGATCGCGCTGCGGAATCGGTGGCGCCGACAGCGCGCGCCCGAGCCGATCCGGAACGAGATCTCGCCGAACAACATCATCCTCATCGGACCGACCGGCGTGGGGAAGACCGAGATCGCCCGGCGCCTCGCCCGTCTCTCTGGCGCCCCCTTCGTCAAGGTGGAGGCGTCGAAGTTCACCGAGGTCGGCTACGTTGGTCGCGACGTCGAGTCGATGGTGCGCGACCTGATGGAGAGCGCGATCGACATGGTGCGCACCGAGCGTGAGGGAGACGTCGAGGACCTCGCGCAGGAACGCGTCAGCGAGCGCCTCCTCGACCTGCTCCTGCCTGTCCCCAACGAGCCAAAGCCGGCCGCCAGCGTACCGGAAGCCAGGGAAGGCGCCGCGGCCAACAGTGTCTTCGTCGTCTCGTCCTCCGGTTCGGTGCAGCAGGAGAAGGAGCCCGACGGCGCCCAGGAACGCTACCAGCGCACGCGCGACAAGCTGCGCAACCTGCTCAAGGACGGGCAGCTGGAATCGCGCGAGGTCGAGGTGGAGGTCGCACAGGCGGCGTCGCCGGTGCTCGACGTCATGACTCCGCAGGGAGCGCCCGAAGGGATGGAATCGTTCAGCGAGATGCTGAAGGACATGCTCCCCAAGCGGACCAAGAAGCGGAGCCTCAAGGTCTCCGAGGCTCGCCGCGTCCTGCTCGAACAGGAACTCGACAAGCTGATCGACAAGGAGGACCTCATCACCGATGCGCTCGACCGCGTCGAGAAGATGGGGATCATCTTCCTCGACGAGATCGACAAGATCGCCGGGACGCGCGGAGAGTCGATGGGGCCCGATGTCTCGCGCGAAGGAGTGCAGCGTGACCTGCTGCCGATCGTTGAGGGATCGAACGTGCAGACCAAGTACGGGATGGTCAAGACCGACCACGTCCTCTTCATCGCGGCCGGTGCCTTCCATGTCTCCAAGCCGTCCGACCTGATTCCCGAGCTGCAGGGGCGCTTCCCGATCCGCGTCGAGCTCCAGCCGCTCACCGAGGCCGACTTCGTCCGCATCATGACCGAGCCGGAGAACGCCCTCACCCGCCAGTACGCCGCCCTCGTCGAGGCCGACGGCGCGCACCTCGAATTCAGCGAGGACGGCATCGCCGAGATTGCCCGCATCGCCGCGTTAGCCAACATGCGCATGGAGAACATCGGCGCCCGCCGGTTGCACACCGTGATGACCACCCTCCTCGAGGAAGTCCTCTTCTCGCTCCCCGATCCCGACGCCAAGTCGGTCGAGGTGGATCGCGCCATGGTGCAGGAGCGTGTGAAGGGGGTGCTCGAAGACGAGGATCTCCGGAAGTACATACTTTGAGAAGACGAGTGGTCTGAAGACGAGAAGACGAGAGGCGTGTGCCGTGCGTGCTGTGCACGGATGCAAGCGACCTCGTATCTTGTCCCTTTCCCCCACATCCGGCTGCCGACGCCCCTCGTCTTCTCGTCTTCTCGTCTTCTCGTCTTCTGAAATCTCATGTCCGACTTTCTCGCCATCACCGACTTCTCCTCCAACGAGCTGCACGCCTTGTTTGCGCTCGCCGAGTCGATGCGGAGCGGGCGTTATGACAAGCGCCCGCTCACCGGGCGCTCGATGGCCATGATCTTCATGAAGTCGTCGACCCGCACGCGAGTCTCGTTCGAGGTCGGGACGTACCAGCTGGGCGGCGCGGCCTTCTTCCTCTCGCCGCGCGACGTGCAGATCGGGCGTGGCGAGCCGATTGGTGACACGGCACGCGTCCTCTCGCGGTACGTCGACGGGATCATGATCCGCACGTTCGCGCACGCCGACGTCGAGGAACTCGCGCGCGATGCCGACGTCCCGGTCATCAACGGTCTCACCGACCTGCTCCACCCCTGCCAGGTGCTCGCCGACGTCCTCACGATCCGGCAGCATCTCGGCGCGATCGAGCAGCAGGTCGTCGCCTGGATCGGTGACGGCAACAACATGGCCAACTCCTGGCTCAACGCTGCGTTGCGACTCGGCTTCACGTTGCGGCTGGCCTGCCCCGAGGGCTTCGACCCGGATCCGGCGATCCTCGCTCGGGCGCGCGAACGGGGGAATGTGGAGCTCGTGCGCGATCCGGCGGCCGCGGTGCGCGGGGCTCACGTGGTCACGACCGACGTGTGGGCGTCGATGGGGCAGGAAGAGGAGCAGGAGGTCCGTGCGCGCGCCTTCTCCGGATTCTGCGTCGACGATGCGCTGATGGCGCGCGCCGAGCCTAACGCGATATTCCTCCACTGCCTCCCGGCGCACCGCGGCGAGGAAGTCGCCGCGAGCGTGATCGATGGCCCGCGGAGTCGCGTCTGGGACGAAGCCGAGAATCGCCTGCACGTGCAGAAGGCCATCATGGCGGTGCTGATGGGGGGCGAGGCGCTCTAGCGCTCCTTGGGGCGCCGCGACACAACTCGCCCCGCCCCGTCACGGGGGGCATATTTCCTCGGACCTCTCACTCACGCTCCGCACGCCATGTCAGAACCGACCACGACCGCGCTCAAGCACACGCCGTTCCACGCGATCCACGCGAAACTCGGCGCGAAACTGGTGCCGTTCGCCGGATTCGAGATGCCGGTGCAGTACCCGGCGGGCATCACCGCCGAGCACAACGCCGTGCGCGAGCGCTGCGGATTGTTCGACGTCTCGCACATGGGGGAATTCCTCGTGCGTGGTCCCGGCGCCGTCGACTTCGTCAACTACGTCACGACCAACGACGTGCGGGCGCTCGTCGAGGGGCAGGTGCAATACTCGGGCATCCTCAATGACCGCGGCACCTTCGAGGACGACTGCCTCGTCTATCGTCAGCCCGAGGGGATCATGATGGTCGTCAACGCGTCGAATGCCGCGAAGGACTATGCGCACATCGCCGCGAACAGCGGGCGCTTCGACTGCACGCTCACCGACGTGAGCGACGACGTCGCCCTGCTGGCGCTCCAGGGACCGCTCGCGCGCGAAATCCTGCAGCCGCTCACCGACGTCGACCTGACGACGATCAAGTACTACCACTTCGCAATGGGGCGCGTGGCCGGCGTCGACGACGTGTGCGTCTCGCGGACGGGCTACACCGGCGAAGATGGCTTCGAGCTCTACTTCGCGCCGGCGCACGCCGCGACGGTCTGGAATGCGCTCACCGCCGACGCGCGCGTGACGCCTGCGGGACTCGGCTGCCGCGACTCGCTGCGCCTCGAGATGGGAATGGCGCTCTACGGCAACGACATCGACGACTCCGTCACGCCGCTGGAAGCCAACCTTGGCTGGATCACCAAGCTCGCCAAGGGATCGTTTGTCGGGCGCGATGCACTCGTGAGGCAGAAGGAGGGGGGCGTGCCCCGCAAGCTCGTCGGCTTCACGTTCGCCGAGCGCGCCATCCCGCGCCATGGCTATCCGGTCTTCTGCAACGGCGAACCGAGTGGCACGGTATGCAGCGGAACCATGAGCCCCACGCTTGGTATCCCGATCGGGACGTGCTATCTCCCGACCGCCTCGGCTAAGGAAGGAATGCCGCTCGAGGTGGAGATCAGGGGGAAGCGCGTGGCCGGCAGCGTCGTGAAGATGCCCTTCTACAAGAAGGGCTCGCACCTCTAAGCGACGGCAGCAGACGTGCATTTCGACCGGGTGAGCGGATGCGCATCGCCATCCTGACCGTCTCCGACGCGGGGGCGCGCGGGTTGCGGGACGATGCGTCGGGCGACGCCATCGTGGCGTGGGCGGCGACGGCTGGACACGAGGTCCCGCAGCGCGCGATCGTCCCCGACGACACGGTCGCCATCGTCCGTACCCTGCTGCGGTGGTGCGACGGCGACCTCGCCGACGTCGTCCTCACGACCGGAGGGACGGGGCTCTCCCCCCGCGATCTCACCCCGGAGGCGACCCAGGTCGTGCTCGAACGCCCCGCGCCGGGGATCGTCGAGCGACTCCGCATCGCGGAGCTACAGCGCTTTCCGCGTGCAGCCCTGTCACGCGCCCTCGCGGGCGTTCGTGCGCGCACCCTCGTGATAAACCTGCCGGGATCGCCGGGTGGAGTGCGCGATGGCCTTGCCGCGCTCGATCCCATCCTCGCGCACGCGGTGTCGATCCTCCGTGACTCGGCGACCGACCACTCCCCGGGCGCACCGAGCGTCGCATGAGCGTCCTCATCACCCTGACCGACGTCGAGCCAGCGGTTCGACTCAACGCCCTCCTCGAGCGCGAAGGACTCACGACCGCGGTCGTCTCTCCGCTCGACGACATGCGCGCCGCGATTCGCCGCGAGAAGCCGGAGGTAGTCGTCTTTACCGGCGCGCTCCTCGACCCGCAGAACGTGCAGGTTGCCCGCGAGCTGCAATGGGAGGACGTGGCCGTTGTCGGTTTCGCCGACGTGCGCGATGCGTCGATCGACCAGCGCCTGCGACACCTCGGGTATGCGGAAGTGCACGACAAGCCGGTGGTGATCGAGGAGGCCGCTGCCGGCGTGCGGCGGTTGCTGGAGCGGAAGCGACTCTCTCGTATCACGGGGCTCATCGGGGAGTCCGAGGCGATTCGCGAGGTCCTCGTCACCCTCGAGCAGGTCGCCCCCGTCAGCAGCACCGTGCTGGTCGAGGGGGAGAGCGGGACGGGAAAGGAGCTTGTCGCGCGCGCGATCCATCAGCTGGGTCCGAGGCGGAACAAACCGTTCATTGCCGTCAATGTCGGGGCCCTTCCCGAGACGCTCCTGGAGAGCGAGCTGTTCGGGCACGAGAAGGGGGCGTTCACCGGCGCCGCCGAGCGGCGACTGGGACGCTTCGAGCTGGCCAATGGCGGGACGATTTTCCTCGACGAGATCGGCGAGATCCCTGCCAACGTGCAGGTCAAGCTCCTGCGCGTGCTCGAGCAGCGCGAAGTCACGCGCGTCGGTGGGACCACCACGATTCCCGTCGACGTGCGCGTGGTGGCGGCGACAAACAATCCACTGCGCCTCGCGGTCGAGCACGGAACATTCCGCGCCGACCTGTTCTACCGCCTCAACGTCCTCCGCGTCTACCTCCCGCCGCTCCGCGAGCGGAAGGGCGACATCCCGATCCTGGTGCGTCGCTTCGTGCGCGATCTCTCCCGCGAGCACGACCGCCCCTTCCTCGGGATCAGCGCCGAGGCGATGCAGCTCCTCGTGGACTACCAGTGGCCGGGAAACGTCCGCGAGCTGCGCAACCTCGTCGAGAGCATGGTCGTGCTCGCGCCCGGTCGCGAGATCGGGGCGGCCGACATCCCGCCGCAGATCCGCGACGGCGGCTCGCGCCTTCTCCCGGTCCCGATCGGCCCCGTCATGCGCGGGCATGCCGGCGCGGAGGGGCGCGAGCTCGAGTTCATCCTGCGGAGCCTCGTGGAGCTCAAGCTGCAGGTCGAGGAGCTGCGCCGTCGGCAGGACGAAGCAGCGCTGCAGCTCTCCGCGCCCTGGTTCGGCGAGGGGCGTCAGGGGATGCCGTACCCAGGTCTGGTCGGTGGGCTGGAACCCATCGCCGAGGAACCCGAGGCGCACGGCGTGACGCTGCGCGCGGGGATGACGATGGCCGAGATCGAGCGTGCTGCGATCGAGGCGGCGCTGCGCGAGTCGCGCGGGAATCGTCGCAAGGCGGCCGAGGTGCTGCAGATCGGCGAGCGGACGCTGTATCGCAAGCTGCGCGAGTATCAGCTCGATCCGGAGCAGCTCGATCCGGAGCAGCTCGATCCGGAGTCGCTGGATGCGGACGCCCTCGATGCCGAGTCGCTCGATTCAGAAGGCGTGGACGTCAGCGACGAAGTGTAGCACGACGCAACAAGGTTGCACTCCTGCGACGTGGCAACGTCGCGACGTTGCGCGGGATCGACGAAGCGCGCGCGTGTTTGCCTGCTGCAGTCGCCGTCTTGCCTGACGATGCGCTGCCTGACGATGCATTCGGCAAACGGTGCGAAGGCGAACGCAATGCTGTGACGCATTGTCGATGTGTTGAGTCCTTGCGGATGTATTCGCGCCATCACACACTATCTTTCGCGCGCCCTGATCGTGGGAGCGTGAACGTGTCGGGGTGCAGTGCCACCATGCGGCGAGGAATCGCCGGATCAGCGGACGAGGCGCGCGTCACTCGTCGTGGAGGATGATGAATCCGCAACCCCAGTCGTCGCCATTGATCGCCGGAAGCGTGCTCCCCATTCGTCGTGCGGAGGAGCTGCTCGCGACGCTCCCCGGGGTAATCGCGGCGCGGATCATCGCCGGCGATTCGGGGGCAGTGGATGAGATCCATGTGCTGACGAGCAACGAGGTGACCGCGAAGCAGACCGTCCGGAACATCGAGAGCGCGTTGATCGCGCACCTGGGGATGCGCGTCGATCATCGGAAGATTTCGGTGGCGAC
>CAZWVG010000306.1:0-6548 GCA_964637355.1 uncultured Gemmatimonadaceae bacterium | reverse complement strand
AATGGCGGCGAGGGTCTTGGGGCGCCCGCTCGCGAGCCAATGCCTGACGAGTGCGAGGTGCTGCGTGACCGGCGAGGTTCCGGCGATCGAGACGACGTGCGGCGGGACGGCAACGGTGTCGTGCGCTCCGCGATAGTCGACGCGCGCGGTGGCGCCGAGGACTTCGGTGCGTGCCTCTTCGACGCTCGACGAGTCGGTGAGCCGGGAGACCACGAGTCGGCGGGCCGACCAGTCGCTGGCGAGGTCCAGGTCGGCGCGAAGGTGGGTGCGGCGGCCGCGGTCGACGTAGTCCAGGTCCGCGACGAGCGTGCGTGCGCCGCTCGCGCCACTCGTCAGGCGCCAGCGTTCATAGCCGACGGGATAGCCGACGTAGTAGATCCGCAGCGAGTCGCTGCTGGCGGTCTCCAGGGGCGCGGCGTTCCTGGTGGCTTGCGGCGAGGCCGCGACGGGAGCCAAGACCAGCGCGGTGGCCAGGGTCGCGCACAGCGTTCTGAGATTCGGCGAGACGAGATCATTCATCGTGCGAATTTACGCGCGGAGGCGGACGGCCACAGGAGCGGTTGTCGGCGGGGGCGCGGTAGAGGAGGGGAAGCCGCGGGGGCTTCCCCTCCTCTTTGTCCGACGCGGTTGCTGGGGGCGGGCGCTGGTTTCTTTGGGGCGCGAGAGAGGAGGGGAAGCCGCGGGGGCTTCCCCTCCTCTTGTTCGACGCAGTTGCTCGGCGCGGGCGCTGGTTTCTTTGGGGCGCGGTAGAGGAGGGGAAGCCGCGGGGGCTTCCCCTCCTCTTGTTCGACGCAGTTGCTGGGGGCGGGCGCTGGTTTCTTTGGGGCGCGGGAGAGGAGGGGAAGCCGCGAGGGCTTCCCCTCCTCTTGTTCGACGCAGTTGCTCGGGGCGGGCGCTGGTTTCTTTGGGGCGCGGGAGAGGAGGGGAAGCCACAAGGGCTTCCCCTCCTCTTGTTCGACGCAGTTGCAGTTGGCGCGGGGATCTACGGCGCGATTCAGCCTAACGCTTGGGCGGCGATTGCCAGAGGACGTGCACGATCATCCAGCGTCCGTCGTACTTGGCGAGGTGCAGGTAGTCGATCCCCCACCAGGCGGTGAGCTTGGCGGACGCGGTCTGGTCGGCGACGTCGAGGAGATCGATCTGCTTCGGCCACTCGGGATTGGGGGGACGGTTGCGCGCCTTGACGGAATTCGCGTACGAGAGAAACTCCTTCCAAGGCATGGCCTCTCCTTCGTACGCGGTCTTGTTGCGCGGAACGTAGAAGCCATACTTGGTCACTTCCGGGCGAACGCTGCGCACGAGGCGCGCGGTGTCGCCGAGGTAGAATCCCTCGACGTAGTCGAGAACTGCTGCGCGGATGGCGTCACGATCGCTCGCGCCCTGTGCGTGTGCGGGGAGAGCGGTGATGGTGGCGAGGGCGATGGTGACAACGGCGATGCGCGCGGCGGATCGCGGTCGCTGCGTTGAGGGGAGCGAGGAAGTCACGTGAGCGTCTCCTTGGGCGAACGGGATATGACCATCGGTTCACACTATGGCGTCGCGCGCTCGCTGAGATGGAGGCGGGGATGAAGTGGCGTTCGCCGACCACGAAGCGCACGGGCGCATGGCGCAGCGAGCGGAAGCGTGGGCGAGACGTGCAGGGCGAACGCGTCGCGCGTGGCCGCGAGATTGCACCTGAGGCGCGGAAACGGAGCGGCGACGCACCGAGGGCTGCGAAGCTGGTGGTGCACCGGTGCGGGCACTACACTCTCGCTGCCGGTCGCCAACTGACAGCCTCATGGAGTGCACGATGATCAAGCTCGGATCCTTCGACGCCGACACGACGGCCGCGGCACGCGCGGCCTATCTCGACCAGGTGAAGATGCTCACCCGCGTTGCCCTGACCGATGTCGCGGCGGGGATCGACCGGCTCGAGTTGCAGCCGTTCGCACCCGATGCAGCGCAGACGATGTCGGTGGCCGACGTGCAGCGCGGACTCACGAAGGCCGGCTTCTTTCCCGGGGGGAAGGCCGATGGGATCTGCGGGTATCGCACGCAGTCGGCGATCCGCCTCTTCCAGGAGTACGTGCGTTCGGTCGAGAAACAGGACTGCCTCCCCGACGGGCGATTCGGACCGGCGACGCAGGGGCACCTCAAACGCTGGCTCGATGGCGGATTGCAGACGGTGTGGGCGCCGACGATCGAGCAATGGCAGGGCGGGACGCCGGCGGCGGGAGAGTACGCCGACTGGCTCGCGCTCCTCGCGGCGACCAAGGCGCACTATCTCGCGTCGCCTAACCGCATGTTGCAGATGGTGAATGCCTCGGCCCAGAAGAGCGATACGCGCAAGGTCGCCGAGTGGGACGCGGGCCCCGGGCGTATCCACCTCATCGGGATCCGGCGGAGCGAGGCGGGAGGGAAGTTCGACGACATCTTCGTCCTCCTCCTCAAGGGACTCGTCTTCAAGTTCCAGGGGTCGACGGAGCCCGGCGCGAGCGACAATCCCGCCGGTCGCCCGTTCCTCGTGCAGGGGCAGCACGACTACCACTACGGGTGGCACCAGCGGAAATATCTCGCGCTCAGGCCTAACGGGAACGGCGTCCTCGTCGTCCGTTCCAAGAACAACGACGTCCTCGACGACGCCGATCTCGCCAATGGGCTGGAGGTCAACGGGACGATCAACATCCACTGGGGAGGGCGCGGGCTCACTGCCGACGTGAAGAGCTGGTCGGAGGGGTGTCAGGTCATCAACGGCTCGGTCTACCTCGCCCCGGGGCACGAGCTCGTGAGCTGTGCGAAGTTTGCCGCGCTCAACAACGGCGACATCGCCGCCAACCCTTCGCACACGCGCGGCGCCTACAACGTCCTCCTCGACCTGGTGACGGCGCTGGGGAGCGACCTCACCCCCACGGTCACGTACACGCTCCTGGTCGACGGCGATCTCGATCGCGCTCCCGCGCTCCGCCAGGGATTGGCCGACGCCCGCGCCCTCGTTCTCCCGCTCCTGGCGTAGCGTCCGCGCCGCAACGCGCGCGTGACGGATCTCACGCTGCTGGCGGTGCGCCCGCGCAACGCCCGCGGGCGGGCGCGCGATTGCGCGTGCGTACCTCTCGTCGTCCTTGGTACGGCCCGACCGACCCGGGTCGCGGACCGGCGCGCGCAGCGCGACGGCCGTCCGCCGTCGCCGTCATTCCCGGAGCTCACATGGCACATCCGAATGAGGAACCCAACGCGCGGCAGCAGCCGCGGGCGCTGGTCTCCCTGTTCAGTGGCGCCGGGATCGGGCTCATGGTCGGGATCCTCCTCGGGCTGGCGAACTCGCCGATGGTGGGGGTGCTCGCCGGCGCGGTGGGGGCGGGGCTCGCGGCGGTGCTCGGGCTCAACGACACGCACTTCACCACCGCGAAGGGACTGCGCATCGGCGCGTTTGGGATCGCCGTGGCGATCGCGGCGCCGGCCGGCCTCTACGCGCGCAACCACCGACTCCTGCACCCGACGCCGGCGATGCTCGCCGACCGCAAGGCCGAGTATCTCGCGCTTGGGTTGGAAGAGGAGGAGGTGCTCGATCTCCTGCGCGAGTGGCTCGCCACGCCCGTCGCACCTAACGGCGACAGTTCCTTGGTGCGACGCCGCCTGGCTGCGGCAGCGCGTGGCGCACAGTCGCTGGCGACGGTGGCGCCTTCGACCTTGGCGCCGGCACCGCAGGGCATGGTCCGGTTCAGCGAGCGCGGTGTCGAATTGGCAAACTGCCGAGAGCTGGTCAGGCTTGGCGATGCGATGTCGGTGGAGCAGGTGGTCGGCGCGCTCGACGCCGACGGGGCGCGCTGGCGCACCCTGGCCGACCGCGTGAAGACATCGCTAAGCGGCGATGACCAGAAGCGTATGCTCCTCCTCGCGCGCGACGAGGTCTGTCCGCGCCAGGACGAGCCCCCGCCGCCTGCCCCCAGCGTGGAGCAGTGCCGCCAGCTCGATGTCTCGGTCGCCGATCCGGAAACGGAGATGCGCGGTGCCTACACGAGCGCCGGGCTCGCGCTCCTGTACGAGCGCCTGACGCGGGAGATCTCCGCGCCCGGGCAGGACGACGCGCTGGCGTTGATGGTCGGTGTGGTATGCCGGCGGGAGAGCGCGGCGCCGGGGTGAGCCCGCGCGGCGTTGCAGCTCTTCGCCGGTATCGCTCGTCAGGCAGGTCGACCAGCACGCTCGCGTCCCGGTAGTTCTCCCAGTGGACAGCGCCTGCACCGCGTTCCATGATTGGCGGCCGACGGGCGCCCGTGCATCGCGCGCGCCTCTCGACGCCGGGCAGGGAAGCCCGGTACCGGAACGAGGAGCCGGATGGAGAATCGATCGGTATCGTTCGGGATCACGGGAATAGGGCTCGTGGTCGCGCTGGTGGCGCTGGCATTCCGCGGGACACCGCCACCTGCAACGCAGGTGGCCGTTGGGGCAGCGCCTCCGGTGAGCGCGCCGCGCGAGACCGACGTGCAGTACGACAGCGTGAACGCCGCCGTCGCCGCGTACAGCCGCGGGCGGCGACTCATCGCCGAGTACCTCGGCGGCTCATGGTCGACGATCTCGGCGTCGCGCGATACGACCGTGCGCGCGCGTCTCCCACTGCGAGTCACGCTGGTGACGATCCCCGATCCGTACGACTCGCACATGGACTGGTCGTACGACGCCAACCTCGAGGCGTTGCGTCGTGCGATGGGGACCGCCGGCTTCGTGCCGCAGAGTTTTTGGCTCCCGCAGCGCGCCGACTCGATCCGCGTGGTGACGAACGGGCTCTCGGTGCGCTATCCGGCGCACGACTACCAGCCGGGTGTCTTCCTCTTCCGTTCGACCAACGTCGACGCGCCGGCGTTGCACCTGGTCTACCTCATCCCCGAGGTCCCGACGTCGGGGGTGCACATGCAGGCCTTTCGTTCGGCGCTCGCCGAGCGAAAGGCGCTGATGACCGAGGGGGCGGGGATCTTCGCGGTCGATGCGCGCGAGCGCGAAGAGCTCTCGGTACTCGGTCCGAACTTCAGCGGATCGGCGATCTCGTTGCGTGCGGTGATCGATGCGGCGCTGGTCCCTAAAGACGGCACGCTGGCGACCAGCGCCGACCCGCGCACCGCGCGCCTCATGTCGGGGTCGGCGACCTCGTTCCAGAACCTTCACGTCCTCACCGATAGCTCGTGCGTGGTGGTGCGCCGCCGCGACGTGGCGACGCCCGATTCGGTGCGGGTGGCGCGCATCCGCTTCGCGGCCACGGTCAATCCCGACGAGGCGCTCGACGATGTCCTGCGCGACGTGATCGACTCGCTGCACGTGCGTCCGTACCAGGTCGCGGTCCTCACCGAGTCGGGGACGGCGTACGGCGCCGCGCGCCCGAGCGGAAACGTGCAGTCGACCTCCTCGTCGCCGCAGGGGCGCGGGCGCGTCTGTTCGGATCGCGAGGAGGCCGAGCAGGCCCCGCCGCTCCCGGCGGTGCAGGCCCCGCGCCGTCAGGCGCAATCGCCCAAGCCGCCGGTGGTCGATGCGGCCGGGCGCGCGTCGGCGGTCTCGCGCTATCTCACGGTACCGTTCCCGCTCAACATCGCCTCGCTGCGCAGCGAGTTCGAGAAGTCGCCGAGTGCGGCGGAGAGTTCGCCCGCGATTCCCTCGCTCACCGATGTGCCGCGGACGCATCTCTCGCTCGACGAAGCGTCGCGTGCGCGCGAGACGCCGCTCCTCACGTCGAACCTGAGCACGCCGTCGCTCGACGTCGTCCTCGAAGGTCTAATCCGCACGCTCAACGAGCACGACGTGCGCGTGGTGGTCATCAAGGCGACCGACGTGCGCGACAAGCTGATGCTCGCGCGTGAACTCAAGCGCGGGGTGCGCGACGTGGTGCTGGTGGTGTACGAGGGGCACGTCCTGCTGCGCCGCCCCGAATACGCCGATGCTCTTCGCGGGGCGCTCGTGCTCAGCTCGTATCCGATGGCGCTGGAGAATCAGTTCTGGACGACGGCGCACCGCCGCACGACGAGCGACTCGACCTACGTGCGCCTTCGCGACCTCCTCGCCTTCCCGACCGACGCCGCGCTCGGGACGTACAACGCCGCACTCTCGCTCCTGGGGCTCCCGCAGCTTCGCGTGGAGTTCGACCTGCACAACGCCTTCGCCACCGACTCGACGTACCACCTGCCGCCGGTCTGGCTTTCGGTCGTTGGTCGCGACGGCTTCTACCCGCTGCGCGCCGCGGTGCCGGCGGTGGCGTGGCGCGCGTATCTCGGGCCCCCGGTCGTTCCGGCGGCGAACGACACCACGATCGGCGAGCGGGTGCACGAGCACTCGTATACCCACGACGACATCTCGCTCTCGATCATCATCGTCGTGCCGGCGATTCTCATCGCGGGATTGCTGGCCATGTTCCTCACGGGGCGCGAGGGGTTGAACCGGATGGGGCTCGTCCTCCCCGAGTCGCTCGAGCGCCCGGCGAGTGCCACGGAGTCGCTCTACCTCGCGCTGTTTGTCCTCTCGCTCAGTGCCACGTACCTCCCGTTCTCGGTGGCGATCGATGCGCGGCGCATCGTCGCGTCGGTCGATGC
>CAZWVG010000305.1:0-6576 GCA_964637355.1 uncultured Gemmatimonadaceae bacterium | reverse complement strand
CGATGTCGATGTGCGCCGCCTCGAGCGTCCCCCCCTGCTCGATGTGCAGCTCGACATACGCCGCGAAGTCGCCCTGCGCGCGACGCGACTTGTCGAGTTGCGTCGGATCGCCGCCGATGGCGCGAATCCCCTCGCCGATCGTCTTCCCGCTCTTGGTCTGTAGGGTGAGGTCACTGGCGCTCACCTCCCCCACCAGCGCCCGGCTCCCGACTGTCCCCCCTTCCTCGTTCTGGAAGATCACGACGTCGATCGGATGCCGCGTGACGATCTTCGACTCGGCGAGTGTCTGTGCCACCTCGATTGCGGCGAACGAACCGACGGTGCCGTCGTAGTTGCCCCCCTCGGGGACCGAGTCGACGTGCGAACCGAAGGCGATCGGCTTGCGCGAAGCGTCGCGCCCGGCGCGCCGCCCCCAGATGTTGCCGGCGGTGTCGACCGTGACCGTGAGCCCGGCCTCGCGCATGCGCGCCTTGGTGTACTCGCGCCCCTGCAGGTCGAAGTCGGAGTAGGCAACACGCGAAACGCCGCCAACGGGATTCTTCCCGAATGCCGACATCGCCGTGAGGTGCGCGTTGAGGCGTTCGGCGTTGACGCTCGGATCGGCGACAACGCGCGCACCGGCGGAGCGCAGCGAAGCGCCCCCCACGTGCGACGCGCCCCCGAGGCGCTCGAGGGAGAGCGCGCCGAGGGCGCTGAGGGAGGTGCGGGCAAAATCACGGCGGCGCATGCTGTGGGACCGGTGGGGGATCACACAGTATGCGCCGCGGTTCAGCGATCTACCACTACCTCTACCACTACATTACCACTCCACGTAACCGACGATCTTGTCCTTGATCATGATCGCGCGATCGGGAACGACCGTTCCCGGCGCCAGGTGCGAACCGTCGACATAGGCGCGCACCCCGATCGTGCTCCCATTCCCGATCTTGGACCGGAAGACGACCGCCCAATCCTTGATCGTGACGTCGTCCCCGATCTGCGAGACCGCGTGCGGCTCGCTCGCGTCGTCGGGACCCGCGTGCACCACGACGTGGAAACCGATGTTGTCGCGATGTCCGACTTCGAGCTCGGTGTGTTCCAGCGCGTGGAACGTCACGCGATCCTGCAGGAGGGAGAGGACGCCGAAGTGGAAGTGTTCTCCCTCATCGGCACGGATCGAGACGTTGCGACCGATCTTCTTCGCGAGCTCCTCGAACGAATCGTCCATCTGCACGCCGCCGATGATGCGGAAGCGATCGTTCTCCGGGTGCGCCTCTCCCTTGCCGTGAAAGGTCGGGAGGTCGGCGTCGTGGTTGAACTCCGTGTGCCCGGGGTCGCGCCCCACGCCCTTCACCTGCCCGGGCGAGGTGTGAAAGAGGTCGGTGTATCCCCCGGCAAAGCTCACGTTGACGTGCAGCACCGCGTCCATGAAGGCCCGGTCGGCGTCGGTGACTTTCGTGACCTTCCCCATCGAGACGTTGTCCGCCTCTTCCTGCGTCTGGATGAACTTCCCGGGGAGGACCTTGGTGCCGGCGTGGATCACGATCCCCGGGGCGATGCGGGCGAGATGGCCGACGAAGGCATCGCCCTCGATGGTCGCTGCGTCGATGTAGGCATTGAAGCCGATGAAGGCCGCCTTCCCCTTCGAGGCACCGACGGTCGCCGGCCCGACGATGGTCGCGCCGTGCGCGACGCTGACCCGGTCGCCGAGGATCACGAGCTTTCCGGAGACGAGGACGTTGTCCTGCAGGTTGGTCTCGTCGCCGATCACGATCGGGCCCTGCGAGCCGTCGAGCGAGACGAACGGCGCGACGAAGGCGCGGCACCCGATCATCACCCGCCCTGGCGACTCGATGCGCGCCGACGGGTCGACAAACGACGCGAAGCCGGGACCGGCGGTAGTGGGGAGGACGGGAAGCCCGTTGGCCGCCGGCGAGAGCGAGGCGCACGACGACGACGCCGATCCGCCGGCCTCGGTCGCGTGCGGAGTGTGCGAGGACGACGCTGGCGCGGCGGCACGATCCACGGTGCCGTGCGATTCGACGGTCTTGACCGGGGGCTTCTCGCCCTGCGGCGGCGGCTTCTCCTCATGATGCTGGGCCGCCGCGAGCGCCGGCACGGCGGTCAGCAGCGAGACGAGGAGCGCGAACGACTGGACTGGACGCATGGCGAATCCCGAGGACGTGTGAGCGAGTGGTTCTGTCCTCGTGGGGTATCGACCGAATACCCCGCCCTTCTTTAGGGGCGACCCTCCGGATCCTCATTGGCGCCTTCCAACTTCGCCGGGCTCGCGGTGCTCTTCGCCTTCGAAGCGGGTGGGCTCGTCACCCGGAGAAGCGAGAGCGGATCGACCGAAATGGCGCCGTATCGCGCGATCCAGTGCAGGTGCGGTCCGGTCACGCGACCGGTCGCTCCGACCCGCCCGATCACCGCTCCGCGCTCGACGGTATCCCCCTCGGCGACCAGTTGCTTGCTGAGGTGAAGGTAGACCGTCACCAATCCCTCGCCGTGATCGACGTAGATCACGTTTCCGCCGAGGAAGAAGAGATCGACCAGTCGCACCACGCCGCGGTTCGCCGCGCGAACGGGCGCACCGACGGCGCCGGCGAAATCGGTCCCCATGTGCCGCGACGTGACGGTTCCGTTGAACTCGCGCCCGCTCCCGTACGCGCTCGTCACGCGCGACTCTCGCGGACGGAGGAAGGGTTCGCTCCACAGCTTGGGCGTCTCGTGCGACCGCGCCGACACCGCGGCGGCGCGCTCGGCTTCGCGCCGCTGGCGGGCGAGCAACGCGCTGTCGGGCTTCGCGGAAAAGCGCGGCGCCACGCGCAGGCGCTCGAGCGGATACGTCGCGGCGGCGAGCGGAATCTCCTGCATCGCGCTGTCGACCGGTTCACCGGCACAGGTGAGGATGAGCGCTACGCGCTTCGCCGCATCGACCGACACGGGGGCGAGCGCGTGCCAAGAGCCGGTGCTGTCGGGGGTGAAGTGCAGCGGCTCGCTCCCGATGCGTCCCTGCGGCGAGATCCCGGTCGCGCTACTAGCGACGCGCAGCAGGAAGATTGTCCCGGGCATCGGGCGCTCGGGCTGCCACGACGCCTGGAGGGTTGACGCGCAGGGTGCGCTGCGGGCGAGCCCAGCGCGCGCGTCCTGGGGCAACGTGCCCTGACCCGAGTGTGCGCGCTGCGCGGCGGCGAGGATGGCGCCGGCCAGTACGCCGATGACGATCGGCGCGTGGATGAGGCGAAAGGTCACGATGCAACGCGGGCACGAGGAGCGGAGGGGACGCCACCTCGCGAGGCGACGAGCCGTCGGCGCCGCGCGCTCGAGCCCAGCGGCGAGCTACGACGCCGAGCGCGTGGTCACGATCAACATGTGCCGCGCACCGCCCGCGACCAACCCCGTGTCCACTTTCGTGCCAGGCGCGGGACGCAGGTCGAAGATGGGGCCGCGGATCGCCTCCCTCCGGAAGGGTGCGCCCTCCATGAAGCGAACGTCCGCCTGACTGAGGCGGAGGAAGCGCACGCCTGGCTTGAGCGCTGTGCGCGGCCGGCGCGCGAGCACTCCGGCCGACGCAGAATCGGCGAGCCGCAGTTCGATGCGCTCGAACTTGTGCGTCGTGCTGGCGACGAGCGGCGTCGCGTCGACGTGCGGGAGGATGGCGAGCGCCGACGCGGCGGCGATCCACATTGCGCCGTATGCGCGGCGCAGCGAGCGCGGACCTTCCTCAGGGAGCGGGGTGGTGAGGCGACGCACCCGTTCCACCAATGGCGAGCCATCGGCGCCCGGCATGTGCCACGCTGGCGATTCGGCGCGAGGCGCGAGCCATTCGGCGACGCGGGCGAGCGCCTGTGCGAGGCGCAGCGGTTCGCGCGTGAGGCGCACGGCCCAGGCATCGGCGGCGAATTCGGCGCTCAGTTGCAGCTCACGGCGAGCAATGCGGTTGAGCGGTTGGAACCATCCGATGCACTCGATCCACGTCGCCAGCCGCAACCAGCGCGGGTCGCCGCGGACGACGTGGGCCAGCTCGTGGGCGAGGACGCCCTCCTGCTCGGCGATCGTCAGCTCGCGCAGCGCGCGAGTGGGGACGACGATCTCATCGAGGGAAATCGCGGCCGGCGCGGGGAGCGCATCGCTCATCGAGAGGCGCACCGTGCGTCGGGTCCCCGCGCGCGTGGTGAGGTGTCGCAGCGCATCGCCGGCGATGGTACGCGATGCGTCGCGACGCGCGCGGAGTGCCGCGAAGAGGCGGTGGCGCGAGAGCGCGAGCCGGGCGAGGAGCGCGAGCGCCACGATCCCCCACAGGACGACGGCGATCGACGTGCGGGAGAGGGTGATGACCGTCAGCCGCAATCTGGTGTCGGCGGCAGCACGCATCGCGGCGAGCGACGGCAGGGTGGCGTTGCCCGTATTCGCCAGTTGGTCGATCGTGATGACGCTCCCTTCAGCGCCGGCTTCGCGTCGCACGCGCACGCGCCGCTCTTCGGCGCGCAGCGTCGCGGGGACTTTCGCGTACGAGGGGGAGTCGTCGCGCTGGGTGACCTGCACCGCGGCCATGGCACGGCGCGCCGCCTCCGGCAGCTGCCAGGCGCCGCCGACCGGGCGCCACGGCGAGGCGAGTTGTGCGGCGCTGGTGATCCAGCCGGCGACGAGCGCCACGTTCCAGATCGCGTGGCGTGCCGCGGGGGACGCGGCGAAACGGGGACGCGAGGCGAGCCACCACGCCGTCAGGAGAAGCACGGTGCTGTGGATGGCATACGTGAGGAGCCACGCGCCGATGAGCGTTGCGCCGGGTCCCGCGACCGGGAACGCTCCCGGCACCCCGATCCAGCTAGCGTCCATTCCCGTTCACCGAATGCTCGGCGGCGGCTATCAATCGTTTGACCTCGGCGAGGTCGCCCGGGCGGATCTCCTGCTCGGCGAGGAGGTGCGAAATGAGCGCGGCGGGGCGTCCGGCGAAGAGCATGTCGGTCAGTTCACCGACCATCGAGCGCCGTACCTCGGGCTCGCTCACTTCGGCGCGATAGTGGAACTGTCGCCCGATGATCTCATGGCTGATGACGCCGCGCTTTTCGAGGCGGGAGAGGAGCGTCGCCACCGTCGTGTGTGCGAGCGGACGGTCGGGCATGAGCGCTTCCTGCACGTCGACCACCGTCGTGGGGCCGCGCGACCAGAGGACGCGGACGATGGCGAGTTGGAGGTCGGTCAGATGGACGGACATTTCCACCTAGAAGACGAGAAGACGAGAAGACGAGAGGACGAGAAGACGAGAGGCGCGACGGGTGTAGTGGGTCTGACACCTTCTTTGAGGATTCCGTTTCCTTCCTTCGGGCGTGGTCGCGAGGGGGAGGGATGGGGGTTAGGCTTGGGCGGCTTCACTCCTCTCGCTTCCCTGCCTGTGAGTCCTGCGCCTTCCGTCGCCTCCCACGCCGCCTCTGCTCTCCCCGCTACTGGGCGGCCGTGGTGGTGGGTGCCGTCGCTGTACTTCGCGCAGGGGCTCCCCTACGTGGTCGTCATGACCGTCTCGGTCGTGATGTACAAGCGGCTCGGGATCTCCAACAGCGACATCGCGCTCTACACGAGTTGGCTCTACCTCCCGTGGGTCGTGAAGCCGTTGTGGAGCCCGCTCATCGACCTGTACGGCACCAAGCGGCGGTGGACGGTGTCGGCGCAGTTTGCGGTGTCGGCGGCGCTCGCGGCGATCGCGCTCGCGCTCGGATCGCCGGCGTTCTTCGCGCTCACCCTCGCGGTCTTCTGGGTGATGGCGCTCATGTCGGCGACGCACGACATCGCCTGCGATGGCTTCTACCTCCTCGCCCTCCCCGAGCGCGAGGCGACCGCTTTCGTTGGCGTGCGGAGCACCTGCTACCGCATTGCGATGATCACCGGGCAGGGGGGATTCGTTGTGCTGGCGGGGTGGCTCGAGGAGCGGACCACGGGCGCGCCGCGACACGCCTGGATCGTCACCTTCGCCGCGATGGCCGCCGTCTTCGCGCTGCTCGCGCTCTGGCATTCCTGGCGCCTTCCCCGCCCCGCGGTCGATCGTCCCATCGCCCGCACGACGACGGGAGACAACACGCACGGTGCAGCTTCGCCCGCCGCGTTCCTCGCCGTCTTCACCTCGTTCTTCGACCGCCCGCGCATGTGGGCAGTCCTTCTCTTTCTCCTCCTCTATCGCTTTGCCGAGGCGCAGCTGGTGAAGCTGGTGACGCCGTTCCTCCTCGACCCGCGCGCCGAGGGAGGGCTGGGATTGTCGACGAGCCAGGTGGGAGTCGCCTACGGTACGGCCGGTGCGCTCGCGCTGACCGCGGGGGGACTGCTGGGCGGAGTACTCGCCTCGCGCCTCGGGCTCAAGCGCATGCTGTGGGTCTTTGTCGCAGCGATTCACATCCCCGACGCGATCTTCGTCTGGCTCGCCTACGCCCAGCCCACGAACTTCAGCGTGATCACCGCGGCGCTCGCGCTCGAGCAGTTCGGCTACGGCTTCGGTTTCACCGCCTACATCCTCTTCATGATCATGATCAGCCGAGGTCCGCAGCAGACGGCGCACTACGCCATCTGCACCGGCTTCATGGCGCTCGGGATGATGCTCCCGGG
>CAZWVG010000304.1:0-6639 GCA_964637355.1 uncultured Gemmatimonadaceae bacterium | reverse complement strand
CAGGGAGTACGGCGCGATCCCGATCGAGGTCTGCGAAAGCGGGTGCGCCTTCGACGAAGTTCCCGGGGCTGACGGACGGGTGGTCGACCTTGCGCGGATCGCGTATCACGATGCGCACCTGCGTGCCGTCGCCGAGGCGAGGCGCGCCGGCGCGAACGTGCAGAGCTACCACGCCTGGAGCCTGTACGACAATTTCGAGTGGGCCTCCGGCTATCGCCCGCGCTTCGGGCTGGTGGCGGTCGACTATCACACCCAGCAGCGCACCCTCAAGGCGTCGGCGCATTGGTATCGCGACGTCTGTCGCGCCGCGGCCGGCAACCTCGATCCGGCGACCGGGTAGGAGCGCGGATGCCCGAGCGCCTCCTCTTCTCGGACGTGGATGGGACGCTGCTCGGAGCCGACGGACGCTACGCGATGTCGGCCGACGAGTTGGCGCCGGCATTAGCGCATCTCGAGATCATCCTCGCGTCGAGCCGAACCGTGCTGGAGCTCTCGCGCAACCAGCGCGATCTCGGGATCGTGGGACCAGTCGTCGCCGAGAATGGCGCGGTGCTGGGGTGGCCAGCAGGGAAATCGCTGTCGGGTGTTGGAGTACACGAGACGATCGATGCACGATCGTGGCATGTGGAGCTGATCGGGACGTCAGCGGAGGAGCTGCGCGGCGCGGTGCAAGAGGCTGCGCAGCGTCTGGGGACCGACTATATAGACCAAGCAGATGTCGAACCTGCACTCGACCGGCGCTGCTCTGTCTTGTTGCGGCCAGTGGCGGGGAAGGAGTTCGCATCGCTCGACGGTCTTGCGAACGCACTGCGCGCGCGCGGACTGACGGTCGCGTCGGGGGGGAGCTGGCTCGCGGTGACGGGGGGCGCTGACAAGGGCGACGGCGTGCGAGCGGTGCTCGCCATGCGGCAGCGGATCGGCCGAGCGCCCGCGATGGTGGCGGCCGTGGGAGACGGCGACAACGATCGCGCGCTCCTCCTCGCGGCCGAGCGACGCTTCGTGGTGGCGCGCGCGGACGGCACGTGGCATCCGGCGCTCCGCGCACTCCCCGGCGTGGAATGCCTGACGAGCGCCGGGATCGATGGTTGGCGGGACGTGGTCCAGCAATTGACTGCAGCGCAGGAGAGGTGATGCCGAATCCCAACAGCCGCGCCCGATGGACGCTGAGCGTCCTGACGATCCCCAAGCGCGAGAAATACCTGGCGCAGTTGCTGCGTTCGTTAGGCGACGCGAACCTCCCCTCGGGGACGCTCATCGACGTCGTCTACAACTGGGACACGCGCGAGCGCCCGCTCGATGTGGAGCGCCGCCTGCGCCGCGTGTCGGGGGGGCTCGAGATCAACGTCCACTTCAACTCGCAGCGCACCTCGATCGGCGGGGGGCGCGTGCAGCAGCTCAACCACTGCAAGACCCCGCTCCTCGCCTTCATCGACGACGACGTCACCGTGCACGGCGACATCCTGCACGTCCTCGAGGAAGCGATGCGCCGCGAACCGCTGGGGATCGTTGGCGTGCAGTCGCTGGTGGAGGACTCCGACCGGCGCTTCAAGCCTCGGCGCACCACGCCAAGCATCGCGCGCAACGGGCTGCGCTTCATGCCCGTGCAGGGGATGCTCGTCGCCGGCTACCGCCGCCTCTTCCTCGACATCGGCGGCTTCAACCCGCGTCGCGAGTTCTGGGGGGAGTGGACGGAGTTCAACCTGCGCATGTGGCGAAGCGGCTATCCCACCGCGTACATGATGGACGGCGCCTACCTGCGGCACTGGGAGCGCGCACCGGAGTCGCCCACGCGCAACATGGCCGGCCGCGAAGACCACGTGATGTGGGGACTCATGTGCACCGCCCTCGAATACGAGGCCATCGACTCCAAGGACGAGACGCGCGCCTTCTGGGATCTCGTGGAATCACGCTACATCTCGTATGCCTTTGGTCCGGCCGCTCCGATGCGCGACCTCCTGCGCTCGGCGCTGCGCCTCACCCCGCGACTCAGCGCGGAGTATCCGGCGATCGCGGCCTTTCGCGATCAGGTGCGACAGCATCCGTTTCCGTTCATGCCCTTCCACCGCTTCACCGCCGACGAAGTAACGCAGGTGCTGGCACACGCGCAGCGGCACATCGCCGAGTATCGCGACGACGTGTGGGATACGCCGCGCATGCGCGCCACGCGCTGGGTGCGGCGCAAGCTGGCGGTCTAGCCGAGGGGTTGCGCGTGGATCGAGTTCGCTCCAGAGACCGTCAGGCAACGATGCGGCGTTGGCGACCGAGCCGTGCGAGCGCGTCGTTGCGGCGGTGTTGTTCGACCGTGGCGCTACTGCTTGCCGCGGCATGGGTGCTACCGTTGCGGCTGGCGGCCCAGGGCGAAGCGGCCGGACGAGACGCATCTCCACCGTCGGCGAGGGGCGCGGCAGGTGGAGAGCAGGCGGAGTACCGCGCCGCGTTGCGCCCGCTGCTCGGACGCGCGCTCGTCTCCAACGACTCGTCGGCATACGATCGCGTCGTCGCGTACGCCGATGCCGGGCTGGCGCGATTCCCCAACGACCCGGTGCTACTGCACTACCGTGGCTTCGCCCTCTTCCGCAAGGCGAGTGTCCTCACCGCGGCGTACGGCGCAAAGGGCGATCGCGCACGACCTGCCAAGGCGCTCTTCGAACAGGCCGATCGGGCGTTCGAGCAGTCGGCGGCGCAGCTCGCGTGGCCCGAGACGATGGCGCTGCGATCGGCGGTGACGGGGCAGCTCATCGCCTTTGGATCCGCCTTCACCGCAATGCGACTCGGCTCGCGCGCCGGTCACCAGATGGACGAGGCACTGGCGGCCGGACCGGAGAACCCGCGCGTCTGGATGCTGCGCGGCGTTGGCGACTTCTATCGCCCGCGCCTCTTCGGCGGTGGACTCGACAAGGCCGAGTCGCACCTGCGGCGGGCGATCGAGCTGTTCGCCAACGACCACCCGGCGCCTCCCGCGCCGTCGTGGGGACATGCCGAGGTGTATGGATGGCTCGGACAGGTTCTCGCCAGGCAAGGAAGGCGGGACGAGGCGCGCGCGGCATACGAGAAGGGACTCTCGCTGGAACCGGGCAACGTATGGATCGCCGACTTTCTCCTCCCGGCGCTGGAGAAGGGGGCGCGTTAGGTCGCCCGCGGGCGCGGAGACGACCGCGATGGCGTTTCGCTGTCGCGACGGCGAGTGTCGCTTTGCTTGTGACGGGGTGTGGTGCGCGCGGAGTGACCGATCCGACGCCGCGCACGTGCGCACCGGCCTTCGCGCTCTCCGGAGCGACGTGCGTGCGTTACGCCGATCGCGTCATCGAGCGGCTCGCAACGCCGTGGAGCGAGGGAGGGAGCGCGGTCACGTTGGAGATGGTCGTCTATCGGCCGCTGACGGCCGGCCCATATCCCACGGTGATCTTCCATCACGGATCGACGGGCAACGGCGACAACCCCGCGCTGTTCACGCTCACCTACACGAGCGAAACGGTCGCCAAGGCGTTCGTGGACCAGGGGTGGATGGTCCTCTTCCCGCAACGCCGCGGGCGAGGGGCGTCGGGCGGGCTATACGATGAGGGGTTCGAGCCCGACCGGTCGCGCTATTCGTGCCGAGCCGCGTACGCGCTTCCTGGACTCGAACATGCGCTGGAGGATGCCGCGGTGATCGCCACCGCTGTTCGTGCTCGAAGCGATGTCGACACGGCACGCGTGCTGGTTGGCGGTGTGTCGCGCGGCGGAATCCTGGCGATGGCCCACGCGGCGCGTTTTCCGACCTTCTATCGCGGCGTCGTGAACTTCGTGGGTGGATGGATCGGCGAAGGGTGCGTGGACGCCGTGACGGTAAATCGGTCGACGTTCGCGGCGGCGGCGGCGGGAGGGCGTCCGTCGCTCTGGGTGTACGCGGAGAACGATCCGTTCTATTCGGTGGCGCATAGCCGCGCCAACTTCGATGCCTTCGTCGCGGCCGGTGGGAACGGGAGCTTTCATGTGTACCGCCGGGCGAACGCTTCGGCGAGCGGGCACGGGATTCCTAACGAGCCGCAGCTTTGGAGCGACGAGTTGTTCGCGTTCCTGCGCAGCGTCGCGCCGTAGGCGGGCGCAGGAGGTGTTGCCCTCACCACGACGCGACTCACAGATTGCGGCCCCCTCGCAGGAGGTCGACGTGCGTCGTGTTCGCTACTCGGTCGCCATGAGCCTCGACGGTTACATCGCTGGCCCGAACGGGGAGTCGGAGTACGAACCGGTGCGGGTCCCGCGCCGCAATCGTCGTTAGGTCCGGGAGCGATCGTGACGTCGAAACGGTCGTCCAAAGCCAGCGACGAGTCGGGGCATGCGCCGGCGCCGATCGCGCGCGACTTCGATGTCGGCGCGATGTACCGGGCGATGGACGCCGAGCGCCGGCGGCGCGACTTGAGCTGGCGCGACGTGGCGAAGGAGATGTGGGCGCAATCGGAACTCCTCAATGCGCGCCGGGAGGATCACCCGATCGCTCCGTCGACGCTGTCGGGGATCGCGGCGCGCGGAGACTGCAGCTGCCAGCACGCGCTCTTCGTCCTGCGATGGCTCGGTCGAGCGCCGGAACACTTCGTTGTCCCTTCGCGTCCGACCGATCGTGAGGCCGAGCTCCCACATGCGGGCGCTGACCGGCGGCTGCGGTGGAGTCTCGACGCGCGATACGACGCACTGGAGCAACGCCGGGAGGTGCGTGCGCCGAGTTGGCGCGAGGTCGCTCGTCAGGTGCATTGTTCGGAGATCCAACTGCCCGGATTGCCCATGGTACCCTACGCGATCGCGGTGTGACTCGCGATGCGCATCGTGACCTGGCTCGATCGTCCCGCCTCGGCGTTCATTCAGGCGGCGGAGTGGTAGCCGCGCTCTTTCTCTCCTCACCACCAATCGCATGTCAGGGAGCATCCTGCGCATCATGTCCGGAGCGCTTCTCGCGCTCGTCGCGTTTTCGACGTTCACGCACGCGCAGTCGCTCCCGGACTCGCTTATCCCATCCGTCGCGACAAACTGCCGAGTGACGGCGCCGCCGGCGAGTGCGGGGCTGGCGGTCACGCCGGGGGGATTCCTTCTCGTCTTCCCGCGCAACGACGCGATCGCCGAGCGTTACACCGGGTGCAAGATGCTCTGGATCGTCGACACCGACCGCACGCCTCGCCTTGCGACGCTGTACTTCGAGAAGGGCGAACTCGCGCGAGCGGTCGCGCACGACGTGCGCGACCCGTCGGGCGCGGTGAGCGGTGCATGCGCCTTCCCCGCCAAGCGCTCGCTGCTCCCGAACTCCGGTGCGCGTTTCAACGACTCGGCGTGCCAGGGGATCACCGGTGAGTCGATGTACGCCCTCCGCCTCGCGACGTGGCCGCGGAGCTGCATGACCACCCCCGACGCCAGCGTGTGCAAGGAAGATCCTCGTTAGGGCAGGCGCCCGAGCGCGCGTCACATCCCGCGCGCGGTGAGTTTCAGCAGCTTACCGCGGTGCGTCGGGTCCCACCGTGAACGTCGCCGCTTCATGGGTCACGGGGAGCACCTCCTGTACGAGTGCCATGAGAAAGCGCCCCGGCTCGGCAAGGAACGGGTAGTGCGCGCTCCGCTCGAAGGTGATGAACTTCTTCGTGGGCGCCTGCAGCGTCGCGATCCAGTCGCGCGCGACCGCATATGGTGTGTAGAGGTCGTAGCGCCCCTGCATGACGAAGACGGGGACGGCGATGCGCTTGTACTGTCGCAGGTCGACGGTGAGGAGCGCGCCGAAGAGGCGCCCGCCGGCGAAGCTCGACCCGGCGCTCTCCATCGCGACATCTGCATCGGTGTAGGCCGGCGAGAGCGCGCTCATCTCGTTGACGATCGCCAGTGACGGCTGGCTGTACCATCCGCCGTGAAAGCGGTTGCCGACGCTGCGCACCATCATCGTCGCCTCGAGATTGGCCTGCCCGTCGGGGCGTGGGTAGGGCGCGACGCGTTCGAGGTCGGCGACCGCACTGTCGAGGTGATGCGATTGAGCGAGCTCCATCACGCGCTTGTAGAGATACTCCTCCTGGCTCCACGCCATCACCTGCCCCACGCCGACGTACGCGTGCAGCAGGTCGGGACGGCGCGCGGCGAGCGTCATTCCCACGATGCTCCCCCAGCTGTGGCCGAGCACGACGACCTTGCGCTTGCCTAACAAGTGGCGCACCGAGTCGATCACCACCACCGCATCGCCGACGATATCGTCGACGCTCCACGCCTTGGCCGCACGCGCCGTGTCGATGCCGGCGAAGCTTTTCCCCGTCCCGCGCTGGTCCCACTGCACGACGGTGAAGAAGTCCTCCCACGGCTTCTGGAATCCCCACGAGCTGGGCATCGTCGGCGAGGCGGGCCCGCCGTGGATGAAGACGAGCACCGGATTCGCGCGATTGAGGCCGCGAATCGAGACCCACTGCTTGTTGTCGCCCACCTGGATCGGGAAGAGCGTATCGATCCCCTCGGGCGTCGCGATGCGTTGCACCCGGCGAATGAGGTCCGACGCCGAGGCGCGCGTGACTGGTGCGGCGTGTTCGGAATCCTGCGCGCGTGCGGCGGCCGGGGTCGCGAGCGCGAGCGCGAGCGCAAGGGCGTGACGGGCGAGTGGTCGCATGGGAGGGGAGGGAGGGCGAGCGTGGGAACGGCGAT
>CAZWVG010000303.1:0-6649 GCA_964637355.1 uncultured Gemmatimonadaceae bacterium | reverse complement strand
GGGGGGGGGGGGGACGGGGGACGGGGGGTTCGGTCGGCGCGTTAGGCATTGGCCGGCGCCCCTAGTCCCGGGAATGCTCCTTCCGGAAAGATTCGCACTGCGTTCTTCCAGCGGATGTCGGCGAGGGCGTTGGCGTCGAGCCCGATCGAGTCGAGGGCCCAGAGCTTGGCGAGTCCGGTGCAGAGGGTGATGTCGGCGCCCCAGAGGAGGCGTTGTGCACCGACGGCGGCCAGGGCGTCGTCCATCATTCCGCGATCGATCCCGCTCCCCGAGAGATCCAGATAGATGTTGGGGACGTCGTTGACCGCCGCGAAGGTGTGCGCATAGTCCCCGCCACCGCCGATGTGGGCGAGGATGAACGAGACGTTCGGATGCCGGCGCGCGAGGACTGCGAGATCGGCGCCGTCGGAGATGTCCTGCGAGGGCCAGTGGCGGCGACGGTGCTGCCAGATGTGATGCAGCACCGGGAGATGATGCCGCCCGGCGCACTCGATCACCGGATCGAGGAGCGGATCGTCGGCGCGGCGCGCTGCGGCGAGTTTGAGACCCACTGCCCCGCGAGCGACACAGCGATCGATCTCGGCGACTGCGACGTCGGTATCGTTCGGGTTGACCGCGACGTAGGCGCGCACGCGGTCGGGGTGATCCCCCTGCACCGCCAGCATGAAGTCGTTGCCGTTGATCGTGTCGACTGGCGACTGGAAGTAGGTCGGCGAGGTCGCCCCCCAGCTCCCCAGCACCGAGGCGACGTGGTAGCGGATCCCGATCTTCTCCCCTGCCGCGAGCCGGCTGGCGTTGAGTTGCGCCCAATCGGCACGCGGCGACGCGGCGTGAAAGAAGTGCGCGTGCACGTCGATCAGCGGCGCCGGGCCGCCGAGCGTCGCGCTCACGATTCCTCGTCCTCCAGGACCTCCACCAACGCGGTGCTCGCCACGCGCTCGACCTCGAGGAGGATCTCGTCGGTGTCGTGCGCGAGCGCTGCGAAGTTGTAGGGGCCGCGCTTGAAGAGGACCCCTTCCGATGCGGCGCGCACGAGGAAGCGCTGCTGGCGTCCGGCGTCGTCGAAGTCGATCGACCACATGGGATCGATCCCGCTGACCGAGACGCCGGGGAGCCCGCTGGCTTCCGCCGCCGCCGCCACGCTCTCGCGCATCTGCTTGCCGACGCGCCACAGCGTCTCGCACACGTTCATCTCGGCGTAGATGTCGAGGACGGCCGACGTGGCGGCGAGCCCCACGCCCTCTCCGGCGAGCGTGCTCGAAATCCACGTCGCGTTGGCCGCATCCATGATTGGTGCACGCCCGACCACAGCAGCGATCGGGAACCCATTGGCCATCGCCTTGCCAAAGACGGCGAGATCGGGCTCGACCTGCGCGTATTCCTGGTAGCCGCCCGGGGCAAGACGGAAGCCCGTCTTCATCTCATCGAAGATGAGAACTGCGCCGGCGTCGTCGCACAGGCGTCGAGCCACGACGCACCATTCGGGCGACGGGAGCCGCTTGACCACCGGCTCGAGGATGATCGCCGCGAGCCCGCTCCCAGCGGCGGCGGCGGCGCGTTCCAGCGCGGGAACGTCGTCGAACGGGACCTCGATGAAGTCGGCGCTCGCGCCCGGCGGGATCCCCGCCCCCTTGTTCCACCAGTCCTGCCAGCCGAAGTAGCCGCATCCGATGATCGTCGCTCGCTCCGTAGCTGCCCGGGCAATGCGCACCGCCGCAGCGACCGCCTCGCCCCCAGACTTGAGGAAGCGCACCTGTTCGGCGCACGGGATCATCTCGCACAACCGCTCGGCAACCTCCACTTCGGCGGTGCTGGCGAGGCCGCAGGTGTTGCCGCTGGCAACCGCGACGAGCACGGCACGGTTGATGGCTTCGTCACCGTAGCCGATCGTCACCGAGCCTAACGCCATCGTGCAATCCACCAGCGAGCGCCCCGACGCCGTAACGACGTTGCACCCTTGCGCCGACGTGAAGTGGGCTGGGCCAACGTGGCCGTCGGGACCGTAGAGCGCCTCGGGGCGCTTGCTGCCGGTCGACGTACCGCCAGGGATCACCGTCGCCGCGCGGTCGCACCAATCGCGATCGACGGCGTCGGCGTCCAACTCGCTCTCCGGCTCCTCGCTCGACTCGTCTTCGTCGACGTCTTCGGCGTCCGTCTCCGGCTCGGGCTGCTCCGGCTCGTCGGAACCGCGTCCAAACAATCGCTTGAAGGGCATGGTGATGTGGTCAGGATTCAGTGAAGGTCGTCTCTCCAACAGTCGACGGCGCTCGCCAGCGAGACGCTCCGGTACGAACGGCAACTACTTGCGGGATGACGCGTCGTCAGGAGCGCGCGCAGGAAGATCATGCCTGACCCGGTTCTCGGCCATCATCGTTCGAACGATCGTGTAGCAAATTCTTGCCTGAGTCCTCGGCGCCCGCCGTCGGCGACGTGGGGGCGGCGCCTCCGTCTCCATCGCCCGCCGCCGCCAGCGCGTCGCGCTCAGCAAGCGCTTGCACGCGGACGCGCTCCATCGTGCGCACCACTTCGATGTGCATGGCGCGCAGCAGGTCGGCTTCGCGCGCGTCGGGGGCGGCGCGGTAGTAGAGCGAACGGACGCTCCGCATGATGTGGTCGCGGTAGCGCGTCTTGAAGAAGTCGATGGCGGAGAGCGAGCGCTCGACGTCCTGGAAGAGGCGTTCGAACTGTTCGCTCGTCGCGGGGGGGGCGTCGTGACGTGGAGGCGCGACGACCCTGGTCGCGTCCCCCGCCGCCAGGTGCAATTCGTAGAGAGCGACGAGCACCGCCTGCGCGAGATTGATCGACGCGTGATTCGTCGTGGGGATCGTCACGAGGGTGTGCGCACGATCGGAGGCCTCGTTCGGGAGACCGTGATCCTCGCGCCCGAAGAGGATTGCGACCGTTCCGTCGTTGGCACGCTGGAGCAGGCGCTCCGACATTTCGCGCGGCGTGGCGAGATCCCACTTGTGTCGGCGACGGCGTGCGGTGAAGGCGGCGACGTGCACGCAATCGGCGAGCGCCTCGTCGAGGGTGTCGACGTTCCGTATGCGCTCGATGATGTCGAGCGTGTCGTGGGCGATCCCTTCGAGGCGATAGGCCGTGTATTCGACGGGGCGCACGAGGACGAGGTCGCGGACGCCCATGTTCTTCATCGCACGCACCGTGGCGGCGATGTTCACCGGGTCCTGCGGTTCGAACAGCACCACGCGCACGCGGTGCAGGAGGCTCTCAGTCATTCGACAGGTGAAACGGGAGGGCGCGTGCCGCGTCCTGGCGATCGCCGCGCAGGTAGATCCACTCCTCGCGCCCGCCACTCAGGACGAGCTGTCCCCGGCGGCGTTCGCGATCGGCGGTAATCTCGTTGACGATGAGGTCGAGCGTAAAGTCGGTCGCCCCTTGCGGGAGGAGGGAACTGCGCGGGACCGAGGCGCGGAGGACCCAGCCGGCATTCGTTAGGTGAGCCGTCGCCGTGAGCGGGAGCGGGGCGCCGAACGCCGCTGTCGGCGTAACCCGAACCGTGTCGTCGGCGGGCTGCGGGACGAGGATCCACGCATGGTAGCGCCCCCCGCCCACCCCGCCTGCAGCGCCGAGGTAGAGCTGCACGCCGTCGGAGTTGGTGTCGGGGTGCTCGTTGTCGAGCGGGTTCTCGACGCGCGCTGCGGCGAAGACCGGCGATGGATTGCGCACCGCCACTTCCACGACGATCTCCCCAGCTGTTGCCAACACGCCCACCGAGGCCTGCGGGGCGCCCGCCTCGCGCCAGGTCGACTCGGATCGCCGATAGTGCGCTTCGCCGAGCTGGAAGCGTCGCACGTGCGCGCGCCCGTCGGGTCGTTGCCCGTCCCGCTGGGCGATCGCCGAGCGGTTCGCGTTGTCCGGCTCACCGGCGATCTCTCCGATCGCCGGAGGGTCGATCGCGCTCGTCGCAAGCTCGATCCGACCGGACGCGTCGCTCGCGATGGGCGGCACGAGGCCGGAGTTCGGTGATGGTTGTGGCGCGACGTTTGGCGCAGTTGCGGGGAGCTCCAGGGCGCGCCCGCCGAGAACGACGTGGCTCTCCTGCGTGCGCCGGAATCGCGTGACATGCCACGACCCGTCTACACGCGCGTGTTCGTGACGCTCCCAAACGCCGCGCTGCACCCCAGTGCGCCCCGAGTCGAAGGAGCAGAGCGTAACGAGCCCTCCCCAACTCCACACGCTCCGGATGCAACCGCTCCGGGCGCGGGCGCGGAGGAGCAGGAAGCGCCGCCTCCCTTTCCCGGGCGGGCCAGGAGCGAGGCATCGCCACCATTCGTGCGGCGCGTCGCAATCGACCCACCCTCGCACGGCAACGTCGTCGACCTGTGCCTGGAACGAGAGCCCCTTGACGCCGGGAGTGTGCTCGCTCGCGGCGATGAAGTCGAAGCCGTCCTCCAACCCGCGCCCGCCGGCGAGCGTCGCCGGCGCCCATCGTCCTTCGCTCGAGAAGTCGCCTTCCATGTGATACGGAAGGTCGAAGGTGACGACGCGCTGCGCGGTCCACCGCACCTCGTCGACGAGGTAGTCGCCCATAACCACGATCGAGCGCTCGACATTCACACCGGGTGCGATCGATGCGCGCGCGCTGACGAGCCCCGCGTTCTCTTCGGGGCGCTCGTCGTACTCCGTAAGCACGCCGTCCGCGCGCCACTGCGAGCGACCGTCGGCCAGCGGTGCGTTGTGTGCGAGCGTGCTGCGATACCAGTGGAGCGTGGGATCGACGTACGAACCCGTCCCCACGTCCTCCAGCACGCGTGCATCGCCGACGACGAGCCAGAGGTTGAGCCGGTCGGGATGTCCATGGCCACCGCCGGATTCGCCGTAGTCGAGGGCGACGTACGTATGGGCGTCGTTCCGGCGAAGGACGGCGAGCCCCTGCCCCGCCAGGTGCACGGAGGATGGGCGACGCGTCTCGAGTGGCGGGAGCGCCTCGCGGGCGAAGAGGAGCGACTTCCACCCTAACGAGGCGCGCGAAAGGCGCACCGGCGGGACGTTGCGCTCGGCCTCGGCGGTCGAGCGCGCGCGCCCCGAGTCGCCCACGGGCGCATGTGGCGCATAGAGCGTGGCGAGCGCTGCACCGAGCCGCGGGTCGTCGCCCGCCGCGAGTCCGAGTTCGCAACTCTCGGCGATACGCCACTGCCGGAGCGAGACCTGGTACTGCGAATCGCGACGCGACGGAAAGGTGAAGTCGGGGAGCGCCGTGGCGAACGGCGTGGCAAACGCCTCGCGAAAGCGGCGACGCCCCTCCTCGGGGAGCACGTGCCCCTGTGCCTCGGCGATCGTGACGCCGTACCAGAGTCCGCGGTGGGCGAAGAGATGGTAGTTCTCCCCCTCGTACCACGTCCCGTCGCGCAGGAGTCCGTCCTCGAGATGCGACGCGAGCCCCGACGCGCCATCGACGGCGCGCGCGACCAGCGACGGCTCGCCGAGGAGTGCGCCGGCGGCGGCCATCGCTGCGTTGTTGTAGACCTGACGGTTGGAGCGCCCTTCATCATACGAGGCGATCAGGGCGACGCTCGGCGCGACGATACGCGCGCGCACCGTTTCGCCCAGCGCGGATCGTCCGTCGCGCGCTTCGAGAAGATCGAGTGCGACCGTCAGCTGCAGGAGCCAGATCGACTCGAGGTAGGTCGAGAAGAAGAGGCGCGTGGGGCCGAGGACGTTGTCGCGGTTGGGATAGTGCGCGTAACGCTCGGCGTAGCCCGCGAGGATCGATTCAGCCAGCTGGCAACACAAGCCGTCGCCGGTGAGTGCGTAGAGCGTGGCCGCGTGCACCGACCGCTCGGCAAGCCAGAGCTGGTAGTTCATGATCCACCAGCGATAGTGCTCGGGCTCGTGGTACACGACGCCGCACGCCGGGCAGCGATGGGCGTGCGGCGACCAGGGATCGAACTCGAGGAGCGCGCCGTGGGCCGGGCAGCGACCACCGAGGCGCGTCATCCGCGCCTTCTCCTCGGGGATCCACGGCGTACCTGCATCAAGCAGTTGGACGAGATCGTCGCGCAGCGATGCGGCGAGCGGGGCGAGCGCCCCCTGCGAGACGGCGCGCCTCGCCTCGAGCGCTCCCGGGGTGATGAGGACCGTCACCGGCGCGACGTGTCGTCCACGGTCCAGCCGGCGAGCGTGGCAAGTTCGCCCCGCAGGTCCATGTGCACGCCATGCAACCGACGCCTCACCCCCTGAACGCCGCGCGCGTGGTAGAGCCAGGCCACGGGGAGGGCGTCATCGAGGTCGTACTGGATGGTGCGCCACGCTGTGCGCGCCGCGTCGTCGTCAGCGGCGGACCGCACCGCGGCGAAGGCCGCGTCGAGTCTCGCATCGTGGTAACCGGAATAGTCGAGGGCCCCGCCTCGCTGCACTCCATCGAACATCCCGGCAAGGTGGGCAAGGGAGAGGTCGCCGGGAATCCCCGTGACCAGCGCGTCGAAGCGCTTCGGCGTCGCACGCGCCTCGGCAAGGAAGGCGCCGAACTCCATCGTCCGGATCTCCATTGCGATTCCCACACGACGGAGATCTGCCTGGATGAGCTGTTCGAGTGCGTTGTCGCCGCTCCCGACGGTGAGCAAGGTGAAGCGCAGTGCTTTGCCGTCCTTCGTGCGCATTCCGTCGGCGCCACGCGTCCACCCCGCGG
>CAZWVG010000302.1:0-6654 GCA_964637355.1 uncultured Gemmatimonadaceae bacterium | reverse complement strand
CGCCTTCTACGGCCTCTACGCCTTCTACGGCCTCTACGCCTTCTACGGCCTCTACAGCTTCCGCGACATCTGCGGCTTCTGTGACCCCTGCGACCTCCGCAGTCTCCGCAACATCCACGACCGTGGAGGTCTCGAAAGCCCCTAACGAGTCCTGGACCCCGCCAACGTCGGCTGCCGTCTCCTCGACAGTCGAATCCGTCCCTGCATCCACGCGCACGTCGTCGGCGAGGAGATCGACTGCGACCAAGTCATCGTCGTCCGCCGACTCCTCGTCTTCCGGGTCGGCGGCCACGAAGACGAGTGACGTGACTGGAGGTTCGACGCTCACCTCGAGACGCAACTCCACGTCGGCCAGGGGAGGGAACACCTCCTCAACAGCTTCATCGTGGGTGCCATAAGACCCTGCGTCGCCGAGTTGGTCATCCGCCACGTCCTCCTCGCCGGGCCAGGTGCGCGCTCCGCGTGCGCTGGGCGACAGGTGACGTGCGTACGCACGCGGGACACGTCGCCCACCGGACGTCGCGCGCGGCAACGACTGCGCTCGTGCGAGCAGGAATCGATGCGACGCCCCTCGCGATCGTCCCGCGCGCTTCATCTCGCGAGGATCCCCCAGCGCGCCGCCACGCGCTTCGCCGCGGGCAACTTCGACGCGACCCAGCTCGGCGCCGACAAGCGCGGCGCCACCCAGCTCCGCGGCGGCCAGCGATGCGGCTGCCGCGGCCACACTCCCGAACTCGGCGCCAGACAATTGGGCGCCGACGCGCTCTTCAGGTGCCGGCGCAGACGGCAACGCAGCACCCTCCACAACGGCGAATTCCTCGCCGACGGGCATCCGCTCGCGCGACGCCTCGAGCGGAACCGCGACCTCGGTGTGTCGCAACCGTTCGGCGCCCTCGTTCGCGTGCGCCTGGTCCTCCGGACTCACGCGACCGTCGTCGACCGACTCGGCCACGTCGTTAGGCGTTCCCTCCGGCGCCACGACCCGTTCAGCGGAACGCGATGAGGCCGGGGGGAGGATTGTCCCCGCGACCGGAACCTCCTCGTCGCGCGGCGGCTGCGCGTTCCCGACGTCGGCGCGGGGAGCTGGGGTTTCTGGGGTGGAGGGATCGGCGGCGACGCCGACCGGCGTTGCGTCTCCCGGATCGTGGGCAGAACGCTCCGTCCAACGTGGCGCGTCGCTCCCCGTCGTTGGTGCGGAGTGAGTCGGTGGGGGAGGGGTGGGACGACGGCGCGTCGAGGAACCTCGCATCGCACCGGCAGGCGTCACCGCGATCCGTGGTCGATCGACGGCGCTGCGTCCGCCCATCGGCGCCGCACTCGCCGGTGCACTTGGCGGTGCACTTGGCGGTGCACTCGCCGGGGCACTCGGCGCGGTACTCGGCGCGGTACTCGGCGCGGTACTCGGCGCGCCACTCGGCGCAGCACTCGGCGTGGGGCTTGGCGCGACGCTCGGGACCGTACTCGAGATCGGGCTCGACGGCTCACGCCACAGCTCACGCCGCAGCCCTCGCGACGGCTCATGCGACAGCTCACGCGCCGCGACCACCGCGCTACTCGCCTCCGGGCGCGGAGGCGAGTCGTCATCCCTCCGACGGGTTGCCCCGGGCGCATCGAACGGCGGGAGCGGCACGTCGTCCGGGACGCGGCGCCACGGAGTGATCGCCGGCGTGGTGTCGTCTCCGCGTCCCCCGCCGAACGGGTCATCCGGTGGGCGTGGAACGTCGGGCGACAGGTCAATGACCACGCCGTGCTCGAGCGACGACGACGGCGCGCGCGGTGGTTCGCGGCGGAGGATCTGGTCACGACCGCCGTGCCCGATCCCGGAGCCGGATACAAAGCCGCCGCAGCAGGCGCACGCCAGTCGCGGCGAAAGGTCGACCAGCACGCTCTCGCCGCTGAGCAGGACATCGCCCAACTCGTCGGCAAACGACGCATCGGTGATCGTGACCAGCTGCCGGTCGGGCGCGTGCAGTTCCAGCATGCGCGGCGCCGGGCATCCGCCGGGGAGCGAGTAATGGCGCCGACGGTCGGGAGGGAACACCGACTCGAAAATCTCCGGCTGCTCGGCAAGCAACACGCCGTGTGCGTCGAGCAACGCATGCAACTCCAACGCTGCAATGCGCACGTCCACCGCGGGATCGTCCTCGCCCGGGCAACCGCCGATCGCCGTGATGCGAAGCGGCGTGCTGCCGTGCAGCGCGCGCAAGTAGCGTGCGGCCGCCACCGTCGGCGAGGCAAGTGAAAGGAGGAAGGGCGCGAGCTCACTACCTGCGGCAAGCAGACGCGCACGCTGCAGCGGGCACGCGCAGAAGATCGCTGGTGAGGCGTCGCGCGCTGCCACGCGCTGCAACACTTCGCGCGCCACGAGTTCCTCACCCCAACTCACCGGAACGACAAGGTCGAACCCACACGCGTGAAGCGCGTGGGCTAACTGCATCGTGCGGAAGGGGAGCGCCGCTAGTACGGCGTCGTTGCCGACAATCGCAACTTGCAAGGGTCGCGATGCGCTGTCGGCCGGTGGGCGGGGCGACATCGAGGCGGGAGGGGGCGAGCAGACGAGCTCAACGGTTTACAAAGAAGCGTGTTCACGCCTCATCTGTCCAGCCGTCTCACTCGGCATATTCTTCCTCGCGCGCGGAGCAAGACGCGAAGGCATCGCAAAAATCCCCGACGCGCCTGCCATGCATTGTGCGCCACACGCAACTGTCGGCGCTGAATCCCGATTCCCACGCATCACATGTCACCCGAATCCCGCACTCGGTCGAAGTGACCGAAGGAAGCGCTACGCTCTTCGCGGTCGCAGTCGCGCTCGCCCTGCTCACGCTGATGATGGCGCGCCGGCGTCACGCGTTTCGCGCACAGATGGACGCGTGGCGCATGCGTCACCCTGTTGGTCCCGATGGCATCGTCCCGGGCGCGGAGGCGATCGCCCTGGACGCCGGCGATCGCGCGGTGCTCCTCCTGCACGGCTTCGGCGACACACCGCAGACGCTTCAGGGGCTGGCGCGTGCGCTCCACGCTAGAGGGTGGACGGTGCGCGTCCCCCTCCTGCCAGGGCACGGACGTACGCTCGAAGACTTTCATGCCTCGCGCGGCGCACAGTGGACCGCGGCGGCGCGCGATGCGTTCGAACGGCTGCGCGCCACCCATGACTCCGTGGCAATCGTCGGCTTGTCCATGGGCGGAGCGCTCGCCACATCGCTCGCGGCGTCCGTCGGCACCCGCGCCGCGACGCTCGTCCTGCTCGCGCCGTTCCTCGAGGTGGCGCCGAGCGGACGGATCCTCACCGCGATCTGGCCGATCTGGTCGCTCTGGCGCGCGTGGGTTCCCGGCGACGCTGCCTCGGCGATCCACGATCCGGTCGCCCGCCGGGAGTCGTTAGGGTACGGCGTCTCGTCGCCTCGCGCCTTGCGCGAGTTGCGCGGCATCGTCGACGACGCCGGCCGCGCCTCCCGTCAGCTGCAACTGTCCACGCTCGTGGTACACTCGCGCACCGACTATCGCATTCCCGAACCGGCCGCGGAACGCGCCTTCGCGCGCCTCTCCGCCCCCCAGAAGGAGTTGCGCTGGGTCGAGCGCAGCGGGCACGTGATCACCGTGGACCGCGATGCCGATGCGGTCACCGCGATGGTGCTCGCGTGGCTCGAACGACACGTGCCGGCTCGCCATGCGGACCGGGAAGAGTCGTCAGGAGAGCAGGAGCGGTAGGAGGATCGACAGCGCGAGGCTCGCGAGCACGAGGAACCAGCGACGAGGGGTGTCCCAACTGGCGGCCCGCACTCGGCCACCGCGACGCTGCGCCGCGCGAGGAGGAACGCGTCGGGCGCGTCCGGGCATTCCTTGCCACGAGGAGTATCTGTCCATGCGACCGAGTCTCGGCAGCATGCGAGGGCAAACTTGACTGACGTGCGACGTCTCGCCGAGGCGTTCGATTCTCACCGTTGCCCGGCTCCCGTTCGGAGCGCTCCATGGGCGTCATCTCACAGATGATCGACGCCCTCGGAGCATCGTCGGGCGCTGGCGCGACCGGCGACTATTTGTGAGATGACTTGTACATTCCGAGGACGAACCCGCGGCGCCCGATGCGGCGCGCGATACCGTGCCGTGCCGCACGATCGCCAGCGGACGAGAGTCACCCCTCCGAGGATTCCATGCCCGACATCACCTGTTCCCGCTGCGGCCAGACGCGCGCCGGCTTCGAACGCGCGCCGTTTCCGGGCCCCGTCGGCGCCCGGGTGCTCGCTGAGCTCTGCCAAACCTGCTGGGGCGACTGGCTCAAGCAGCAGACGATGCTGATCAATCACTACGGCCTCAACGTGATGGATCCGCAGGCGCGCGCCTTCCTGACCAAGAACATGCAGGCATTCCTCTTCAAGGCCGAAGGGGGCGAGGACGTCGATACGAGCAAGAAGGGCACGATCGCGTGGTGAGTGCGGCGCGCGTGCGCGCGCAGGTGCGGGCGAGCGCGGTGCCGTTCAGTCTCGTCATCGCACTGGCCTGCGGCGGCACCCTTGTTCCTCCCCCCGACCCGGCGCCGCCGCCAAGGTCGACTCCCGCCGAAAACCCGGCGCGCGCAACTCCGCCAGCGGCGCGCGACTCGTCACGTTCGAATCAGGCAGCAGCGGACACCACACGCGATTCGTCGCGCCTCCCGTCGGCGCCTCCCCCCGATGAAAGGGCGAGCGCCGATCGCGCGACGCGCGCACCCGACGAGGCATGGAGCGACTCCGTGCTGCGCACACTCTCGCTGCGCGACAAGGTGGCACAGCTCGTGTGGCCGTGGATCCTCGGTGACTACGTCGCCGAGGGAACGGCCGAATGGGAGCGACTTTCTCGACTCGTGACCGAGCAGCACGTCGGTGGCTTCATCGTCTCTGTCGGCTCGCCGATGGATGTGGCGGTCAAGGTCAACGCGCTGCAACGACTGAGCACGCTCCCGCTCCTGATGAGCGCCGACCTCGAGACGGGGGCCGGCTTCCGGTTCCGCGGCGGGGCGTTCCTCCCGAACGCCATCGACCTCGGCGGCGCGACAAACTTCCCGTTGCAGATGGCGCTGGGCGCGGCGAGGGACACCGCGCTGGCCTATGATGTGGGGCGCATCACCGCCGAGGAATCGCGCGCGCTCGGAATCCACGTGGCGTTCGCGCCGGTGCTCGACGTGAACAACAATCCGGCGAACCCGGTCATCGGATCGCGCTCCTTCAGTGAGGATCCCGCGCTCACCGCGCGTCTGGGCGCCGCGATGGTGCGTGGGCTCCAGGAGCACGGGATGCTCGCAACCGGGAAGCACTTCCCCGGGCACGGCGACACCGAGACCAACTCGCACCTCGCCCTCGCGACGGTGACCGCCTCGCGCGCTCGGCTCGACTCCGTGGAGCTCGTCCCGTTCGAGGCGGCGATGCGTGCGGGAATCGGGGCGATCATGACGTTCCATGGCTTTCTCCCCGCGCTCGATTCGTCGGGAGTGCCAGCGACGTTGTCGCCGAAGGTGATGACATCGCTCCTGCGCGACGAGTTGAAGTTCGACGGACTGCTCGTTTCGGATGCGATGGACATGGCGGGAGTCGTCGACCGGTTTGGCGCGGCGGAGGCGGCGAAGCGGGCGATCGCGGCGGGGAACGACATACTACTGATGCCGCGCGACATCGCCGGTACGATCGACGCGGTCATCGCCGGAGTCGCGGAGGGGCGGTACGAGGAGGCGCGCGTCGATCGTTCGGTTCGGCGGGTGCTGGCCCTCAAGCACCGTTTCGGGCTGTCACAGGAGCGCACGGTGGATCTCTCTCGGGTGCGACAGGTCGTCGGGACCGACGCGCACGCCGAGGTGGCGACGACGGTCGCGGCGCGCGCCTTCGTGCTGGCGAAGGACTCGTTGGGATTGGTGCCGCTGCTGCAGCGCAACCAGCGTCCCCGCGTGCTATCGGTGACGTATGCGCGGCGGAGTGACCTGGGGGCGGGGAACGCGTTCAATGCGGCGCTGCGTCCGCGCGTCCGCGCGCTGCGCACGGCGTACGTCAGCGCCGACGACGCCGAGCCTAACTATGCGACGCTTCTCGCGGATGCGCGCACGAACGACGTCGTGATCGTGGGGTCGTACGTGAACATCACGTCGGAATCGGCGACGTCGGGAGCGCCGCGCGCGTTCGTGCAGTTCGTCGACGCGCTGCGGAAGCGCGGCACGAAGGTGATCGTGGTGTCGTTCGGATCGCCGTACCTGTTGCTCCAGGTGCCGTCGGTCGGGAGTTATGCGATCGCGTGGGGTGGGACGCCGGCCTCGCAGCGCGCGGCGGCGCAGGCACTCCTTGGTTTGCAGCCGATCTCGGCGCGCCTCCCGATTTCGCTTCCACCGTATTTGCCGTTGGGTGCGGGAGTGGTGCGCGAGGCGCAGTGACACGCGCGAGGCGCAGTGACACGCGCGAGGCGCAACGTCGCGCGCGGCATGCAATGACACGCACTGCAACGCGTAAATCAGCGCAGTAAAGCTGTCGCGCGCATGCCGTATGTAAACGCGCCGCGCTTTGCCACGTGCAGTTCCCCCACTGAATGCGCGACGAGTCTGACTGCGTGGCGCAGGCGAAGTTGCTGTGTCGCGGCGCTGCCGCTGGAGTGGCGCACCACGGTCAGCGCGATTAGCAGCACGACGTCGCGCTGTTA
>CAZWVG010000301.1:0-6677 GCA_964637355.1 uncultured Gemmatimonadaceae bacterium | reverse complement strand
CGCTTCGCCCCCCCGCTCACGCCCCCACCCCCGCTGGCGTCACGCCATGGGCGGACATCCACCCCTCCAGCGCCTCGAGCGCGCGCGCGGCGATGCGCTCGCGCTTGAGCCGCTTGTCGCGCGGCGCATCGGGGAGTTCGTCCACCAGCCCGAAGTTCGCGTTCATCGGCTGGAAGTAGCGCGCATCGGCCTCGCGCAGGTAGCGATACAGGGCGCCGAGCATCGTGACCGGCGGCGGAAGCACCGGCGACTCGCCCCCGAGGAGGCGCGAGAGGTTGATCCCCGCCATGAGCCCCGTGGCTGCGCTCTCCGTGTAGCCCTCGACCCCCGTCAGCTGCCCGGCGAAGAGAAGCCGTTCATCATCCCTGAGCGAGAGATGCGGCGTGAGCGAGGCCGGCGTGTTCAGGTACGAGTTCCGGTGGATCGACCCGAAGCGAAGGAACTCCGCGCCAGCGAGTCCCGGCACCATCCGAAAGACGCGTTGCTGCTCGGGGATTCGGAGTCGCGTCTGGAAGCCGACCAGGTTCCACATCTGCCCGGCGCGATCCTCCTGGCGCAGCTGCAACACCGCCCACGGGCGACGCCCGGTGCGCGGATCGGTGAGTCCCACCGGCTTCATCGGGCCGAATCGCAGCGTGTCACGGCCACGCTTCACCATCTCCTCGGCGGGCATGCACGCCTCGAAGTACGGGACCTCGTCGAAGGCGTGTCCCTGAAACTGGTCGGCGGCGCCTAACGCGTCGATGAAGGCCTCGTACTCGTCGCGCGTGAACGGACAGTTGAGGTACGCCCCTTCGTCCGGCGCGCTCTCCATCGTCTCCTTGCCGTACCGCGAGGCGCGGAAGGCGATCGTGTGGTCGATCGAGTCGACGGCGACGATGGGAGCGATCGCGTCGTAGAAGGCGAGCGCCGAGACGCCGAGACGGTCGCGGATCGCCGCGGTGAGCGCGTCGGACGTGAGCGGGCCGGTCGCTACGATCCCCGGCGACAACAGCTCGGTCATCTCGCCGCGTTCGACCGTCACGCGCGGGTGCGCGTGCAATCGCTCGTGCACCGCCGCCGAGAAGACGTCGCGGTCGACGGCGAGCGCCGAGCCCGCAGCGACGCGCGCCTCATCGGCGGCGGCGAGGATCACCGATCCGAGGGCGCGCATCTCCCCCTTGAGGAGCCCGTGCGCGTTGGAGAGTTCGGTGCTCTTGAACGTGTTCGAGCAGACGAGCTCCGCGAGACGGTCGGTGTGGTGCGCCTCCGTCCCCTTGAGCGGCCGCATCTCGTGCAGCACGACCGCGTGCCCACGCTCGGCGAGTTGCCAGGCGGCCTCGCTCCCGGCAAGTCCGCCGCCGATGACGTGCACAGGGGGTGAAGGGTGCATTGTCTAAGATAGAGGGTCAGAAGACGAGAAGACGAGAAGACGAGAGGCTCGCGGCCCATTGGGCGCGAGCCTCGTCCACCTCGGTCGCTTCTCCGTCAGAGCTTCACGGCTACGCTACGCTCGCGGGTTCTTCGGCGGGGGTGACGTCCCACTCGTTCTGGCACTTGATGCAGCGGCGGTATTCGCCGCGCGTCTTGGTCGACTTCGCTTCCGCGCCCAGGTAGCCGCACTCGGGACACTTCTCGGGGACGGGCTTGTCCCAGACCACGAAGTCGCAATCGGGATAGTTCTCGCACCCGTAGAACGTCTTGCCGCGCGCCTTGGAGCGACGCTGGGCAATCGAGCCGCCGTCCTTGGGACAGAGCACCCCTGTGGGCATCGAACGCGTACCGCGACACTTGGGGAAGCGCGAGCAGCCGAGGAAATCGCCGGTGCGGCCGTGGCGAATCACCATCGGCGCGCCGCACTCCTGACACTTGTACTCGGTCAACTGCGCGGGCTTGCGCTCGCCGGACACAGGGCGCGTGTAGTCGCAGTTCTTCGGATGATTCTCGCAAGCGACAAACGGTCCGAAGAAGCCGCCCTTGGGAAGGAGCTTCCCGCCACACTTGGGGCACTTCTCCTTCTCGAGTGCGGAGAGGTCGTGCGCCTCGCCGATCAGCGCGGGGACGTCGACATCGTCGAGCGATTCCTCGAACGGACCCCAGAAGTCCTTCAGCACACCGCGCCACTGAAGCGAGCCGGTCTCGATCTTGTCGAGTTCCTCCTCCATCTCCGACGTGAATCCGACGTTGAAGACGTTGGGGAACTGCTTGACCATCACCTTTTCCACGCTCTCGCCGAGCGGGGTGGGGGTGAAGCGACGCTGCTCGAGGAGGACGTAGCGACGATCGGCGAGCACCGAAATGATCGACGCGTACGTCGACGGTCGCCCGATCCCGAGCCGCTCGAGTTCCTTCACCAGCGACGCCTCGGAGAACCGCGGGGGTGGTTCGGTGAAGTGCTGGTTGGGAGTGATGGCATCGAGCGGAATACGCTCGCCGGCCTGCGCGGCGGGGAGCGCCTGCTCGTCCTCGAGCGCCTTACCGTCACCCTCTTCGCGCGCTTCGCGATAGAGCGCGAGGAAGCCGGGGAACTTGATCACGCTCCCGGTGGCGCGGAACAGGAAGTGCCGCACCGCGCCATTGACCGGCGTGTCGCCCTCGACGTTGAAGTCGATCGTCGTCGTGTCGAAGATCGCCGGGGCCATCTGCGACGCCATGAAGCGTTGCCAGATGAGCTGGTAGAGCTTGAACTGGTCGTCCTTGAGGTACTTGCGCACCTGGTCGGGGTGGCGCGCCGGATCGGTCGGACGCACGCTTTCGTGCGCGTCCTGCGTGTTGGCCGCCTGCGCCGCCTGCGCCTTGGCGCTGCTCGACCCGTAGAGCTGCGGTCCGGGCGCTAAATACTCCTTGCCGTACTCGCGCTGCAGGAGGTCGCGCGCCTGGAGCGCCGCACTCTCGGCGACACGCGTACTATCGGTACGCATGTACGAGATGAGACCGACCGCTCCCTCTTCCTTGCCCAGTTCGATCCCTTCGTACAGGTCCTGCGCCAGGCGCATCGTGCGCTTGGAACCGAAGCCCAGCTTCTTCGCCGCCTCCTGCTGCAACGTGGAGGTTGTGAAGGGAGCCGCGGGATTCTTCCGGCGCTCGCGACGCTTGACGTCGGTGACGGGGAAGACGCCGAGCTCACCGCGCGCGGCGCCCTTGAGACCCGTGGAGAGACGATCCGCGGCGCGCGTGACCTCCTCGACGATCCCGTTCGCCATGCCGGCGTTCCCGATCTCGATCTTCTTCGTGTCGATCGAGTGGAGCTTGGCGTTGAACGACTGTCCACCCTTTTGCAGCTGGGCAGCGACCGACCAGTACTCCTGCGGCTTGAACGCGCGGATCTCGCGCTCACGCTCCACGATCATCCGAAGCGCAACGGTCTGCACCCGGCCTGCCGAGAGTCCCTTCTTCACCGTCTTCCAGAGGAGCGGCGACGCCTTGTAGCCGACGAGACGGTCGAGCAGTCGACGCGCCTGCTGCGCATCGACGAGCTTCTGGTCGATGTCGCGCGGGCGGTCGATCGCGGCGCGGACTGCGTCCTTGGTGATCTCGTGGAACAGGATCCGACGGATGGGTGCCCCACCCTTGCGGCGAATCTGCTCGGCAACGTGCCACCCGATGGCTTCGCCTTCGCGATCAGGGTCGGTCGCGATGAAGACGGCGGTCGATTCGCGCGCTGCGGCCTTGAGGTCGGCGAGCGTCTTTTCCTTGCCGGCGATGGTGACGTACTCGGGCTCGAATCCCTTGTCGAGGTCGATTCCCAGCTTCTTCTCGGGGAGGTCACGGACGTGGCCGACGGTCGCCCGCACCCGGTAGCCGCGGCCGAGGTACTTGCCGATGGTCTTCGCCTTGGCGGGGGACTCGACGATGACAAGCGCCGAGGTCCCCGGCGCGACCTCCTCCTCGACTTCCTCGACGCTGGCGCGACGGCTCGTGGCCTTCACGCGCCCTTTCGCGGCGGTCGATGCCGACTTCCTCGCTGACTTGGACGCGCTCTTGGCCGTCGAGCGACGCGCGGTCTTCTTCTTCGCCGCCGGACGCGCGACGCTTCCGCGACCGGCGATCCGGCGCGTAGTGGCGTCTTCCAGTTCAGCGTCTGCTTTCTTCTTGGCTGCCATGTTTCAATGTATGGTCACGTGATCCGGGGGCGGACCGAAGTCATCGTAGCCCCCGGAGTCCATGAGCGATCGTAAGTCATCGAGGGCAATGCGTCCCTCGATCTGCGCCAAGGCTCGTTCGATCACGTTTTCGAGCTCGGCGGTGTTGATCATTCCCGCCCCCGACAACGCGATCAGGTGCCCCCAGGCTTCCGTTGAAAAGCGTCCACGCTCGTGCGGCCCCAGCACCCGGAACGGCATCGATGTCTGGTTCGCTGGCGGACTCGCCGACTGTTCCGGGGAAAGATCAGCGACCCAGGCGGAAACAATCTCACCGATTTCACGCCGGTCGTATCCTTCCGACGACAGAAAGTCTTCGACGTCAGTGACGTCGCTGTCGGCGGGGAAACGCTCTCGCAGCTTGGACAGGAGGAGCGCCCATCGTTCGTCCATGGCCTAACCTACCCCCACGCCCCAAGAGGAGGCAAGCGCGGCGGTCTTGGAGACAAGTTCTTGCAACGTAAGACTTTCGGTGTCGAGCACCGCATCGGCGAGACTGTACGCGCCCCCTCGTCTCCTCTCCAGGGACACCAGCGCGGCGAGCGGATCATCACCGGTAAGTAGAGGGCGAGAGCGCACTTCGTTCCCCATGCGGGCCAAAGCGGTGCGCGGAGAAACCCGAAGGTAAAGGATGCGGGAAGGGGGGCGAAGGAGTGCGACGACGTCGGGCTGGGTGATCCAGCCGCCCCCCGGCGCGATGATCGACGGAGGGGCTGAGCGGAGCGCCAGCGTGCGCTCGCGCTCCCACGCACGAAAGGCCTCTTCTCCCCCGTCGTCGAAGATCTGACTCACGGTCGCTCCCGCGGCTCGCTCGATCTCGCGATCCAGATCAATGAAGGGGCAGTCCTGCATTCGGGCCACGAGTGGACCGAGCGTGGACTTCCCGGCCCCGGGGAGCCCGACGAGGATCAGGTGGGCGCCGCGACCGATGGCGTCGAGGGGATCCGGCGGTTGGTCAGTCACGCGTCGCGCTGGGCTATTCGTTCGAGGGTGAGAGTTCGGGAGCAGCGAGGCGACCGCTTCCCACGCGATGCGCGACGCGCGCGAGATACCCCGCGACATTTCGCCGAGTCTCCTGCAGCGAGTCGCCGCCGAACTTCTCCATCCACGCCTGCGCCAAGACGAAGGCGACCATCGCCTCGGCGATGACCCCCATCGCGGGGACTGCGGTGACATCCGAGCGCTCGGCGACCGCCGATGCCGCGTCGCCCGTGGGGATATCGACGGTGTCGAGCGGGCGCATGAGGGTGGCGATCGGCTTCATCGCGACGCGGACGACAAGCGGCTCGCCCGTCGTGATTCCCCCCTCGAGCCCCCCCGCACGATTGGTACGCCGCTGCACGTTGCCGGCGCGCGTTCGCCCGGCGGCAGCGTCGAGTTCATCGTGCACCTCGGCGCCCGAGCGTCGTGCCGCCTCGAAGCCGAGTCCGATCTCGACGCCCTTTACCGCATGGATCGACATGCACGCGGCGGCGATGCGTCCGTCGAGCTTGCGATCCCACGAGACGTGCGAGCCGAGACCGACGGGGAGACCGCGCACGACAACCTCGCAGATGCCGCCGAGCGTGTTTCCCGCGCGCTTCGATTCGTCGATGAGGGTGATCATCCGCGCCTCTGCCTCGTGGTCGAGCGTGCGAAGCGGCGACGCGTCGACTGCGGCGTTGAGGTCGTCGGGGAGGAGGTCGGGAGCGGACGCGTCGATTCCCCCGAGATGCACGAGGTGGCTCCCGATCGAGACGCCAAACTCGGCGAGGAGGCGGCGGCAAGCGGCGCCCGCGGCGACGCGCGCTGTCGTCTCACGCGCGGAGGCGCGCTCGAGGATGTCGCGAGCGTCATCGCGATCGTACTTGAGGAGCCCGGCGAGATCGGCATGTCCGGGGCGCGGGCGCGTGACGACGCGCTTGCGACCATCCGTCTCGTCCTCAGGGCGAGCGGCAGGGTCCATGATCTCCTGCCAGTTCTTCCAGTCGCGATTTCGAATGAGCATCGCGACCGGTCCGCCGAGCGTGGCGCCGGCGCGCACCCCAGAGAGAAACTCGATCTCGTCGCGCTCGATCTGCATGCGACGTCCGCGGCCGTAGCCCATCTGCCGGCGCGCGAGATCGTCGTTGATGTGTGCCGCGCTCAGGGGGAGCGCTGCCGGCAGTCCTTCGATGATCGAAACGAGAGCCGGGCCGTGCGACTCGCCCGCCGTGGTGAAGCGAAGCATCCTGGTCCGTGAGGGGAAAAAACGCGAGCCCGTCCACGGGAGGACGGGCTCGCGAATTGTAGAAGACTGCAGGGGCGCTGCGCTACATGCAGGGTCCCGCGCGCTTCGTCTTCATCGCGGTACGTTGTCGATATCTCCCGACCGTACATCAATGACGACGACGCCTTCCTTGGTCAAGCCGAACAGCTTCACGACCAGCGTCGGGTCCGACGAACGCTCAGCGGGGGTCGGGACGGCGGCGCGGAGCGGGCCGTAGAGTTCCTCGCGGATCGGGATGCGACCGCGGAGGCGATAGCTGTAGGAATCGACGATCTGGATCGACTTGTCACCCGAGGCCACGAAGACAA
>CAZWVG010000300.1:0-6703 GCA_964637355.1 uncultured Gemmatimonadaceae bacterium | reverse complement strand
CGGGCACTCGCGCGAGGCGCGCGGGCGGAACGCCGAGCGCGAGCGGAACGAGGACGATGAACGTGCGGAGCGAGAGCATGTGGGGGCGGAAGAATATGCCACGACATTGCAGCTCCGGCGTTCGTCGCGCCCCTCGCCGGCGCCCGGAGGCGCTCGGCGTGTCGCGTGACGAGTGCGGCGGGGACGAAGCGTCCGTCGACGCGGTTACACGTTCAGCTCGCGCGCAGTGCCTCGGTAGGATCGACGCGCGACGCGCGACGCGCCGGGAGCCAGCTGGCCAGCGTCGCCGCCCCGATGAGGAGCACCACGATTGCCGCATAGCTGAGGGGATCGCTCGGTCGCACCCCAAACAGCATCGTGCTGATGAGGCGCGACAACCCCAGCGCGAGAGCTACCCCGACCGCAGCCCCGGCCAGCGCGAGGCCGAGCCCTTCGCCGATCACCAGTCTGAGCACCGACGATCGGTCGGCGCCGAGTGCCATGCGAATCCCGATCTCGCGAGCGCGTTGCGACACGGCAAACGACATCACGCCGTAGATGCCGATCACCGCGAGCGCGAGGGCGATCCCGGCAAAGAGCGCCAGGAGAGTCGCGCTGAGCCGCGCCTGCGTGCTGGCAACCGAGACGCGCTCGTCGAGGGTGCGCACATCGTACGGCGGGTAGGTGGGCGAGAGCTCTCGCACGACGGCGCGCACTTGCGGTATGATCCCTTCCGGTGCGACCGCTGTCCGCAGGTAGATCATCATCCGCGATTGCGGCGACTGCTCATACGGAAGATAGGTGTCGGGCCCCGCGGCGGAGTCGATCGTCGCGAAGCGGACGTCACCCACCACGCCGACAACCGTCGCGCCCGTGTGAAATCCCCCCTGAAAGACCGCCACACGCTTGCCGATCGGATCCTCGCCCGGCCAGTAGCGGCTCGCCGCCGCCTCATTCACGAGCACCACCTTCTCTCCACCGAATCGATCCGCATCGGTGAACATCCGACCGCGCTTGAGCGGCACGCGAAGCGTGGAGAACCACGCGGGCGTTGCCCAGTGGACCCCGATCTGCTTCGCCTGGTCGTTCGGCACCGGTGGGCGATCGGGGAACTGGATGAGCGTCCCGTTGCACCCGCCGTTGAGCGGCGGGCAGTCGCCGAGCGCCGCCGACGTCACCCCGGGGAGCGCGCCGAGGCGTGCAAGGAGCTGATCGTAGAAGCCGGGGAGGGAGTCGCGCGCAATCGTGTTGTAGGGGATGGTGAGGCGTGCGGTGAGGACATTCGCGCTGTCGAAGCCGGTGTCGACGCGCAGCAGCTGTGTGAGGCTGCGCAGCATCAGCCCGGCGCCGGCGAGGAGCACGACGGCGAGTGCCACCTCCGTCACGACGAGCACCCGCCGCGTCGAGACGCCGCGCAACCGGCCGTGCGAAACCGCCGACGCGTCGATGGTCTTGAGCTGCTCCTGCATCCCCGATCGCGTCGCTTGGAGCGCGGGGACGAGTCCGAATGCCACGCCGACGATGAGCGCGATGGCGAGGGTGAAGAGGAGCGCCGGCCCATCGAGCCGGATCGACTCGAAGGAGACGACGCCGAGCCCCGCGAGATTCTGCGCGCGTAGCGCACTCTCGGGATTGACCGCACTGAGCGCGCGCGCCCCCCACCACGCCACCAGGACGCTCGCCGCGCCCCCAAGCAGGGACAGCAGGAGGCTCTCCGCCAGGAGGAATCGCACCAGCCGCGCGCGCCCCGCACCGAGCGAGAGCCGGATGGCAATCTCGCGCTGCCGCACGCTCGCGCGCCCGAGCAGGAGGTTCGCCAGGTTGACGCAGGCGATCAGCAGGACACACGCGACCGCGCCGAACAGCACCACGAGCGCCCGGCGCAGTTGCGGTGCGACCCGGAGATGGTCGAGCGACTGTACCGTCGCGCTCCACCCGCCGCTCACGTTGGAAATCATGTCCTCACGCATCGGGGTGGCTTCGTAGATGCGCTTTCCGAGCGCGGCCGCTTCCTGCACTGCCTGCTCGAGCGGGACGCCGGGCTTGAGCCGTCCGATCGCGGAGAACTCGAGCGACCACGGCTCCGACAGCTCGTCGGCTGCGAGCACGGTCACGGGGATGAAGAAGTCGGCGTCGCCCGACAAACCGCGGAAGCCGGGTGGCAGCACGCCGAGAACTTCGTGCGCCTGACGGTCGATGTCGAGCGTTTGCCCCACGATGGTCGGATCGGCATTGAAGCGACGCTTCCAGAGCACGTCGCTGATGAGCACCTGGCGGGCGACGCCCCGGTTCTGGTCGATCGACGGGTCGAAGTCGCGCCCCGCCGCCGGATGCACGCCAAGGATCGACAGGTAGCGCGCCGTGACGTCCTCGCCGGTGAGCCGCTCGGCGTCACCGCTGGTGAGCGTTCCGGGACGATCGCGCCAGAGGGCGACCTCGGTGAGTGAGCGCTGCTGGTCGCGATAGAGTTCGTACTTGGCGAACGACCACGCGGTCGGCTCGCCGAGCGGAATCCCGCCGACCGTGCGGGTCACCGGACGTTCGGCGTTAGGCGGCGTGGTGAGGCTCACCGCCACGAGTTGCGCCGGGTCGCGGAAGGGCAACGGGCGGAGAAGGAGCGCGCGAACGGCGCTGAAGATCGCGGTGTTGGCCCCGATGCCGATGGCGAGCGTGAGGACGGCAACCGTGGTGAAGCCGGGGCGTCGTGCCAGGCCGCGCGCGGCGTAGGCGAGATCGTGCCTAAAGTCGGTGAGCCAGCGATGCCTTGCCATGGAGCGCTCCTTGCGCTGCGCGGATTGGTGAAGTGGTTTGGGAGAGGAGGCGAGGTCGGCGCCGCGGCGTCGCAGCGCCTCGGCGCGCGCCGCGTCGGGGGTGAGGCCTCGCGCCACCAGGTGGGCGATGCGCGCGTCGAGGTGGAATTGCAGCTCGTCGTCCATGTCGTGCGCGACCGCATCGGGACGATGCAGCCCGAGATGGAAGGCACGTCGGGTACCGGGGCGGCGTTCGCTCATCGGTGAGGCCTAACGAGCGCGGAGTTGCAGCAGCGCCGTCATCGTGCTGGCGTAACGCACGAGAACGGCCGATTCGGCGCGGAGGAAGGCGCGCCCGTTCGCCGTCATGGTATAGAAGCGGGCGCGCCGGTTGTTCTCGGTGACGCCCCACTCCCCCTCGATCAGCTCGCGCTCCTCCATCCGGTGCAGTGCCTGATAGAGCGCACTGTCGTCGACGGCGAGTTCGTGTCCCGAACGCTCCTCGAGCCAGGTGGAGATCTCGAAGCCGTGCATCGGCCCCCACGAGAGCGCCTTGAGCACGAGGACGTCCATCGTTCCCTTCATGACGGCAAGCGGATCGGACATGCTTCCTCCAGGTTCTTCACCTTAGACACTGGAGTGAGCGCCACGGTTGCCGGCGGTTTTGAGGTGCTTCACGTGGTCGGCAGCACCGCAATGCTCTGCGTGCCATCCCCTACATGCGTCGCCATCCCCACGGCAGCGTTTGCCCGCCGGCCACCGGACTGACGATGCCTTGACATTCGACACAAGCACCGCGTATTGTCGAACGTCGAGGTATGGCGACTCGACTCGGCTGCACCGTTCGACTCCCGGTCGGCCGCTACGTGCGCAACTCGCCTGATCCTCCTGCCCGCCCGCGCCCAATGCCTCCACGCACCGACCTCCTGCAGGGGACGCTCGACCTCCTGATCCTCAAGACGCTCCTCCTCGGTTCGCTGCACGGATGGGGAATCTCGAAGCGCCTGCGCGAGCTGTCGCACGACGTGCTCGAGGTGGGGCAAGGATCGCTCTACCCCGCGCTGTACCGTCTCGAGGAGAAGGGGTGGATCACGGCAGAGTGGCAACGGAGCCCCGAGGGGCGGCGCGCCAAGTTCTACACGCTGAGTGCCGACGGGAAGAAGCAGCTGGCGGCGGAGCGCGTGCAGTGGCGCCGCTTCTCGGAAGCGGTCGAACACATTCTCGCCGCCACCTGACCGGAGCACGCCAATGACGACGTTCTTCAGACGTCTCCTCCGCCGCGCGCAGTCGCTGACGGCGCGCAGCTCACTCGATCGCGACCTCGCGCTCGAGATGCAGCAACACGTGGAGCTCGAGGCCGAGGAGCTGCAGCGCACGCTCGGGCTGACGCCGGCCGAGGCGCGCCGGCGCGCGCTGGTCGCGTTCGGTGGCGTGACGCGCTTCACGGAGGAGCACCACGACGCGCGCGGCACGCGGTGGTTTGTCGATCTCGCGCAGGACGTGCGCTACGCCGCGCGCTCGCTGCGTCGCAATGCGGCATTCTCCCTCTCGGCCGTGGCGGTGCTGGCGGTCGGGATCGGCGCGACTACTGCAGTCTTCAGCGCGGTCGACGCGGTCCTGGTCAATCCCGATTACGACCGCCTCGTGGTCGTCTTCCAGCGCTTCTCTCCCACCAGTCGCGCACCGCTCTCGGTGGTCGACTACCGTGCCATCGAGGCGCAGCAGCGCAGCTTCTCGGAGCTCGGCGCGCTGCAAGCTCGCGTTGCGTCCTTCTCGGCGGGGGGAGAGCCCGAGCGCGTCACCGCGGGGAATGCCACGGCGGGCTTCTTTCGGGCCCTCGACGTGCGACCGGTCTACGGCCGTCCCCTCACGGCGGAGGATGAACGGCAGGGCGCACCCGCGGTCACGCTGGTCAGCCACGCCCTCGCCGAACGCGCGCTCGGCGGCGCGGCGCAGGCGATCGGGCGCTCGGTGATGGTCGACGGTGTCCCGCACACGGTCGTTGGAGTGCTCCCCGCGAGCGCGCGTGAGCTGATGGGTGTGCGCGCCGTCGTGTGGCCCGCGTTGCAGCTGAAGGAGCCGACGCGTCGCGGCCCGTTCTTCCTGCGAGCGGTCGGGCGATTGGCACCCGGCGTCACCAACGATGCGGCCGCACGCGACCTTGCCGGCATCAGCGAGCGACTCTTCCCGCTGTGGGCTTCGGGATTCCAGCAGCGCGATGCACGCCTCGATCCCGTTCCCGTGCGCAGCGCCCTCCTCCGCGATGCGAGCGCCGCGCTACGGCTCTTTGCCGCCGCCGTCGCCCTCGTCCTCCTTATCGCGGTGGCCAACGTCTCGAGCCTGATGCTGGTGCGGACCATCGGGCGTTGGCGCGAACTCTCGCTGCGTACGGTACTCGGGGCGGGGCGCTTCCGGCTGTTGCGCCTGATGCTGACGGAGAGCGTGGTGCTCGCCGGCGCGGGGGCCGCGCTGGGAATCGCCGTCGGTGCGGCGGGGTTGCGGGTGCTCATCGCGATCGCGCCGGGAATGCCCCATCTCGCCGACGCGCAGCTCGACGCCCGGGCCATCGGCTTCGCGATCGCGGTGGCCGTGCTGTCGGCGCTGCTCGTCGGCGTCGCTCCTGTCCTCATGCTCTTCAAGCGCGATGCATCGACCGGGCTGCAAGGAGGGGCGCGTTCGGTCGGAGGGGGGCGGCAATCCCAAACCGCGCGCAGCGCCTTCGTCGTCGCGCAGTTCGCGCTGGCCCTCCCGATCCTCGCAATCGCCGGGCTCCTGCTCAACAGTTTCTTACGGCTGCAACGCGAGGATCCTGGATTCGATCCGCAACACGTGCTCACGCTGCGCATCGCGCTCCCGTCAGGGCGCTACGCGACCGGCGACTCGACCGGCGCCTTCTGGAATCGTGCGCTTCCGCTCGTACGCACGATTCCCGGCGTCACCGAGGCTGGGCTCAGCTCGATGATGCCGCCCGATGACTTCGGCTCCGGCGACAACAACAACTTCGACCTCGTCGATCACCCGGTCGCTCCTGGCACGTCGCAGCCGAACGCGCCGTGGCCCTTCGTGAACGCAGAGTATTTCAGCACGCTCGGGATCGCGCTGCTCGAGGGGCGCATGTTCGTGCCGACCGACACCGGTGGGGCGTATCCGGTCGTCCTGGTGAGTCGCGCGTGGGCGCGTCGCTATTTCCCGGAAGGAAACGTGGTCGGACGACAGCTCGTAAGTGGCGGCTGCACCAGCTGTCCCCTGACGACGGTCATCGGCGTGGTGAGCGATGTGCGATACAACGGGCTCGATCGCGCCGCCGAAGCGGTGTACGGTCCGCTGAGCGAGGGGTGGCAACGCAACCTCAACCTCTTCGTGCGCACGAGTGGCGCGCCAGGGCTCGTCGCGGCGCTCGTGCGCGATCGGTTGCGGTCGGTCGATCCGCTCGTGCCGCTCGACGACGCCGCCACGATGGACGAGCGCATCAACGCCTCGATCGCCCAGCCGCGACATTGGACCGCGCTCCTCGGAACCTTCGCCGGCGTCGCGTTGCTGCTGGCGGCGATGGGCATCTTCGGAATGTTGTCGTACACGGTCCGGGCGCGCCAGCGCGAGATCGGGGTTCGGATGGCGTTAGGCGCATCGCGGCAAGCGGTGGTGGGGATGGTGGTGCGGCGCGGGCTTCTGCACGCCGTCGCCGGCACCGCGCTCGGCGTGGCCGTTGCGCTGCTCGCCACGCGCGCCCTCGCGGGATCGCTCTACGGCGTCTCTACGACCGACGCACCGACGCTGGCCTCGGTGACGCTTCTGCTGCTTCTCGTGGCAGTCGCCGCCTGCTGGCTCCCGGCGCGTCGCGCCGCGGCGATCGACCCGGTGGACGCGATTCGGCTCGACTAGCAATCGTCCCGCGAGATGTCGACCGCCCCGGCCGATAGTGGGCGCGGGAGCGAGCGGCGACTCTCGCCGAGGCGACGTGTCGATACGCACAG
>CAZWVG010000299.1:2454-6710 GCA_964637355.1 uncultured Gemmatimonadaceae bacterium | reverse complement strand
CCAACGGTCATCCAAACGTGGTGAGCCGAACGGCCGCTCCGGACCGCGACTTCTAGAGAGGGATTCATGTTAGGCATCATTGGCAAGAAGCTGGGGATGACCCAGATCTTCAACGAACAGGGACATCAGGTGCCGTGCACCGTGGTTGAGGCGAAGCCCAACCCCGTCGTGCAGGTGCTCGAGAACGAATACGACAAGGCGGGCTACCGCGCCGTGCAGTTGGGCTACGGGACGCAGCGCGTGCGTCGTGCGTCGAAGAAGGGCGAGCGTGATCCGCGCGGGCGTCGCGCGTCGAAGGCGTCGGTCGGGCATGCGGCGAAGGCCGGGCTCGAGGCGCCGCCGCGCGTGCTGCGCGCCTTCCGTCTGGACGATGCCCCCAAGGGGACAGACGTCCCGACCTACAAGGCCGGCGACACCATCGACGCGACGATCTTTGCGGTCGGCGAACTGGTGAAGGTCACCGGGACGACCAAGGGACGCGGCTTCCAGGGCGTGGTGAAGCGCCATGGGTTCGGCGGTGGTCCCAACACGCACGGCAACACCAAGCACCGCAAGCCGGGCTCCATCTCGCCGGGCACCGATCCGTCGCGCGTCATCAAGGGGAAGAAGATGCCGGGCCACTACGGCACCGACCGGCACACCCAGGTGAACCTGCGCGTCGAGAAGATCGACACCGAGCGCCACCTGATCTACATCCGAGGCGCAATCGCCGGGCCGACCAACGGCATCGTGCTCGTGCGCAAGCAGGGTTAAGCCATGTCCGAACAGCAGACGACTCCAGACGCCGCGGCGTTTACCGCGTTAGGCACCGCGCGCGAGCGCGTGTCGCTTCCGTCGGACGTGTTCGACGGGACCGTGAACATGCCGGTGATGCACCAGGTCGTGAAGGCGTACCTTGCCAACCAGCGCCATGGCACCGCGTCGACCAAGACGCGCGGCCAGGTGATCGGTGGCAACCAGAAGCCGTGGAAGCAGAAGGGGACCGGGCGCGCCCGTCAGGGCTCGACGCGCGCCCCGCACTGGCCGGGCGGCGGTACGGTCTTCGGACCGCACGGCGACCGGAACTACAGTGAGGACGTGCCGAAGAAGGTGAAGGCGCTGGCCCGCCGCAGCGCGCTCAACGCGCGCGCGAACGAAGGGGCCATCTACGTCATCGACGCCTTCAACTACACCGAGCCGCGCACCAAGGCGATCACCGCACTCGTGGCGCGCCTCGGCTTGGCCGACCAGAAGGTCCTCATCCTCACCGATGGCGTGAAGCAGCCGGTGCACCTGAGCGGGCGCAACATCCCCAACGTGCACGTGATGCCGTACGGCGATGCGTCGGCATACCACGTGTTGTGGTCCGACGTCGTCCTGATCGAAGGGACGGCGATCGGTCACACGCTGGCCCCGATCGCGGAGAAGGAAGCGGCGCCGGCGCGCAAGGCCAAGGCGACCACCGCGAAGGCGAGCGCCCCGAAGGCCAAGGCCGCGGCCAAGAAGACGACCGCGAAGAAGGCGGCGACCACCGACAAGAAGCCGGCGGCGAAGAAGTCGGCGAAGAAGAAGGGAGACTAAGCGATGGCGACGCTGCACCGCACCATCGTGCGTCCGGTCGTGACCGAGAAGACCTCGGCGGCCTACCAGGCCCGCGGCGAGTATGTCTTCGAGGTGGCGAACGACGCCACGAAGCCGGCGATCCGGCAGGCAATCGAGCGTTTGTTCGGCGTGAAGGTCACCGGCGTCTGGACCATGAACATGCGCGGCAAGCCGCGCCGGAGCATGGGGAAGTCGGCGGGACTCCGTCCGAGCTGGAAAAAGGCGGTCGTGACGCTGCAGGACGGCGACAAGATCGACATCTTCGAGGGTTAAGCGAGCATGGGCATCCGTCAATTCAAGCCGGTCACCAAGGGCACGCGCTTCCGCTCGATCTCGGACTTTGCCGAGATCACGCGCAGCACGCCCGAGAAGTCGCTCGTCGAGCCGCTCAAGAAGTCGGGCGGTCGCGACAACCATGGCCACATCGCCATGCGTCGTCGCGGCGGCGGCCACAAGCGCCAGTACCGCATCATCGATTTCAAGCGCAACCGCTTCGGTGACGTCGCGGTGGTGAAGACCATCGAGTACGACCCGAACCGTTCGGCGCGCATCGCGCTGGTCGAGTATGCCGATGGCGAGAAGCGCTACATCCTGCACCCCAAGGGACTCGCGGTCGGTGACAGCGTGGTCTCGGGGCCGGGCTCGGACGTGCGTACCGGCAATGCGTTGCCGTTAGGCGAGGTGCCGCTCGGCACGTCGGTCCACAACATCGAGCTGATTCCGGGGAAGGGGGGGCAGATGGCCCGCTCGGCCGGGATGTCGGGCGAGGTTGTGGCGAAGGAAGGGGAGTACGTCACGCTGCGCCTCGGCTCGACCGAAATGCGTCGCGTGCACCAGCGCTGCCTCGGGACGATCGGCGAGGTCGGGAATGCCGAGCACGAGCTGCAGTCGTGGGGGAAGGCCGGGAAGACGCGCTGGAAGGGGCGTCGCCCGAAGGTCCGCGGTGAGGTGATGAACCCGGTGGACCACCCGCACGGCGGGCGCACGCGCGGCGGGCGCAACGTGGTGAGCCCGTGGGGCAAGAAGGAAGGCGTGAAGACGCGCAACATGAAGAAGCCGTCGCAGCGCCTGATCGTCCGCGGTCGCAAGCGCGGCAAGGCGACGCAGTCCGGTTTCTAGTTGAGAGAAGACGAGAAGACGAGAAGACGAGAGTCTGATCCTTCTGGCCTCACCTAACGACACTCGAAGGTTTTTCCATGGCGCGTAGTATCAAGAAGGGGCCGTTTGTCCAGGAAGCGCTGCTGAAGAAGGTGGCGGGGATGAACGCGCGGAACGAGAAGCGGGTGGTCAAGACGTGGTCGCGCGCGAGCACGATCCTTCCCGACTTCGTGGGCCACACGTTCGCGGTGCATAACGGGAACAAGTTCGTGCCCGTGTACGTGACCGAGAACATGGTGGGGCACAAGCTGGGCGAGTTCGCCCCGACGCGGTTGTTCCGCGGTCACCAGGGGAATCGCCCGACCGACAAGAAGGCGTCTGCCCCGTCGGCGGCGCCCAAGGGAGGACGTTAGGCCATGGCTACGGAAGCGCGCGCGATCCAGCGCACGACTCGGCAGTCGCCGTACAAGATGCGGCTGGTCATCGACCAGATTCGCGGCAAGATGGTGAATGACGCCCTCGCGCTGCTCAAGTTCTCGAAGAAGCACGCCGCGGTGCAGATCGCCAAGACGCTCGCGTCGGCGGTGGCTAACGCGGAACAGACGGCGCGCTCGGCGAACGAGCCGCTCGACGTCGACCAGCTCTTCGTGAAGAAGGCGATCATCAACGAAGGACCGAAGCTCAAGCGGTGGACGCCGGCGGCGATGGGGCGTGCCACTCCGATGATCAAGCGAACCAGCCACGTCGAGATCGTCGTGGCGGAGAAGGAAGGGCGATAATGGGCCAGAAGACCAATCCGATCGGCTTCCGCCTGGGGATCACCAAGCAGTGGCGCTCGCGCTGGTACGCCAACCGCGAGTTCCCGCAGTTCCTCAAGGAAGACCAGCTCCTGCGCAAGTACCTCAAGACGCGTCTTGGGCACGCGGCGATTTCCGACATTCACATCGAGCGCAAGCCGGGGAAGGTCGTCGTGACCATCCACACCGGGCGTCCGGGCGTGGTCATCGGGAAGAAGGGAGCCGAGGTCGACAAGCTGCGTGACGAGCTCGCGCAGCTCTCGGGGAAGGAAGTCGGGATCAACGTCGAGGAGATCAAGCGTCCCGAGCTCGACGCGCAGCTGGTGGGCGACAACATCGCGAACCAGCTCTCGCAGCGCATCTCGTTCCGTCGCGCCATGAAGCGCGCGGTGCAGAGCGCGATGCGGATGGGCGCGTTAGGCATCAAGGTGAAGGCGGGTGGCCGCCTGGGCGGCGCGGAAATCGCGCGTGTCGAGGGCTACCACGAGGGGCGCGTGCCGCTGCACACGCTGCGCGCCGACATCGACTACGCCACATCGACCGCGAAGACGACCTTCGGCACCATCGGCGTCAAGGTCTGGATCTTCAAGGGCGAAGTGGTCGAGGATCGCCGCGGCAAGACCTACTCCACCGGAGTCTAGAGACGACGGGATCGGCGACAGACGCGCGAGCGAATTCCTCGTCTTCTCGTCTTCTCGTCCTCTCCTAACTGATTTCTTATGCTTAGTCCTAAGCGAGTAAAATTCCGGAAGATGTTCAAGGGACGGACGAAAGGGCTGT
>CAZWVG010000299.1:0-2354 GCA_964637355.1 uncultured Gemmatimonadaceae bacterium | reverse complement strand
AGTCCTAAGCGAGTAAAATTCCGGAAGATGTTCAAGGGACGGACGAAAGGGCTGTCGCATCGCGGCGCCGAGATTTCGTTCGGGACCTTCGGACTGCAGGCGCTCGAGCCGGGGTGGGTGACCAGCCGGCAGATCGAGGCGTGTCGTGTCGCCATGACGCGTCACATCAAGCGCGGCGGCAAGGTCTGGATCCGCATCTTCCCCGACAAGCCGGTGACCAAGAAGCCTGCCGAGACCCGCATGGGGAAGGGAAAGGGCTCGCCCGAGTTGTGGGTGGCCGTGGTGAAGCCGGGCCGAGTGATGTTCGAGCTGGAAGGGGTGACGCGCGAGATTGCCGAGAAGGCGATGGCGCTGGCCTCGGCCAAGCTGGGAGTGAAGACGAAGTTTGTCGTCCGCGAGGAGGCGCACACCGATGCGAGCTGAGGAGATTCGCGAATTGTCCGTGGCGGACATCCAGGCGCGCGTGCTGGAGTTGGAGGAGGAGCGATTCCGCCTCCGGTTCCGTGGCGCGACGGAGCCCCTCGAGGATCCGCTACAGTTGCGGAAGATCCGCAAGTCCATCGCGCGCCTGAAGACGGTGCTGCGCGAACGCGAAACGGCCGCACCGGCCAAGCGCTAGTCAGGAGCACGAGCGAACATGGCCGAGATGACCAATAACGGACAGCAGACTTCATCGACACGCGGGTCGCGCAAGGTGCGCGTCGGCGTCGTGGTGAGCGACAAGATGCAGAAGACCGTGGTCGTGAAGATCGACCGCCGGGTCCCGCATCCCATGTATGGCAAGATGGTGACGCGCAGTTCCAAGGTGAAAGCGCACGACGAGGAGAACTCGGCGAAAGCGGGCGACACCGTGCGCATCATGGAGACCCGGCCCTTGTCGAAGGACAAGCGGTGGCGTGTGGTCGAGATCGTCGAGCGCGCGCGCTAGGAGAACTGAGCGATGATCCAACAGGAGTCGGTAGTCAAGGTCGCGGACAACTCGGGCGCCAAGCGCGCCCTGGTGATCCGCGTACTCGGGGGGACCAAGCGACGGTATGCCGGACTTGGCGACAAGGTGATCGTGGCCGTGAAGGACGCCCTCCCCAACGGTACGGTGAAGAAGTCCGACGTCGCCCGCGCGGTGGTCGTGCGGACGGTGAAGGAGACCCGCCGCAAGGACGGGAGCTACATCCGCTTCGACGAGAATGCGGTGGTGATCATTGACGACAAGGGCGAACCGCGCGGGACGCGCATCTTCGGGCCGGTCGCGCGCGAGCTGCGCGAGAAGCGGTACATGAAGATCGTCTCGCTGGCGCCGGAGGTCTTGTAAGATGCGCGTGCACAAGTACCGCAAGAACGAAGGCAAGCGCCTCGGTGCCGTGCGGCACCAGCGCAAGGCCGAGCGCGTGAAGATGCCCATCACGCGGGGCGACAGCGTGCGCGTGATGCGCGGCGAGGACAAGGGGAAGGAAGGGAAGGTGCTCCGCGTGTACACCAAGACCGGGCGTGTGACGGTCGAGGGGATCAACATCGTGAAGCGCCATCGCAAGGCCCGCAGCGCCGAGGAGCAGAGCGCGATCATCGACATGCCGGCGCCGATCCATCATTCGAACCTGATGCTGCTCGATCCGAAGAGCGGCGAGCCGACCCGTACGCACCGCCGGATCGACACGGACGGCACCAAGGAACGCATCAGCGCCAAGAGCGGCGACGCCATCCCGCGGAACCGTTAGGCGAGGACGATAGACTATGGCAACCAAGGAAAAGAAGGGCGCGGCGCCGGCTGGCAAGGGCGGCGCAGGCGCGTCGGGGAAGTCCAGCAAGCAGTCCGGTGGCAAGGGGGGCGATCGCAAGTCGATGCTCCCGAAGGGGCCGCACGCGGGTGCCGGCCTCCCGGTCCCAGCGCCGCGCCTGGCCGGCTACTACAAGTCGACCATCGTCCCGCGCCTCATGAAGCAGTTCGGCCTCACGAACATCCATGAGGTCCCGGCGATGGTGAAGGTCGTCATCAACGTCGGCCTCGGCGAGGCGATCAAGCAGCCCAAGCTGCTCGACTCGGTGGTCGAGGAGTTGGCGCTGATCACCGGCCAGCGCCCGGTGCGGAAGAAGGCGAAGAACTCGATCGCCAACTTCGGCCTGCGCGAAGGACAGGAGATCGGGGCGGCCGTCACGCTGCGCGGCGCGCGCATGTGGGAGTTCCTCGATCGCTTCATCAACACGTCGCTCCCGCGCGTGCGCGACTTCCGCGGACTCGGGACGCGCTCGTTCGACGGTCGCGGCAACTACTCGTTGGGGATCAAGGAGCAGATGATCTTCCCCGAGATCAACTACGACATGGTCGAGCAGATCCACGGGATGGACATCACGTTCGTCAC
>CAZWVG010000298.1:0-6721 GCA_964637355.1 uncultured Gemmatimonadaceae bacterium | reverse complement strand
ACCACCGTGCGCTGGACGCGCCCGCAGGAGTACTACGACCAGGCGTCGTGGCGCGGCACGTGGGAGTTTGACGGCGGCGCCTTCATGAACCAGGCGTCGCACTACGTGGACCTGATCCAGTGGCTCGTGGGGCCGGTCGAAAGCGTGATGGCCAAGACGGCAACCCTTGCCCGCCGCATCGAGACTGAGGACTCGGGCGTCGCGCTCCTCAAGTTCCGCTCGGGGGCGCTCGGCGTCATCGAGGTCACGATGCTGACCTATCCCAAGAACCTCGAAGGGTCGATCACCCTTCTCGGGGAAAAAGGATCGGTCAAGATTGGCGGCACCGCGGTGAACAAGGTGGAGACGTGGCAGTTTGCCGATTACGACGACGACGACAAGCGCGTCGAGTCGGCGACCTACACCCCGCCGAACGTCTACGGCAACGGCCACGAAGCCTACTACCGCAACGTGCTGGCGGTCCTTCAGGGAGAAGCCACCGCCGACACCGACGGCCGCGCCGGACGAAAGAGCCTGGAACTGATCCTCGGGATCTACGAATCAGCAAAGACCGGTCATGAGGTCCCCCTCCCGCTACGCGCGAAGGTCTAACTCCCGTCTCCCGTCCCCCGTCTCCCGTCCCAGAACGAAATGCCAGTACCGCTCCTAGACCTCCAGGCCCAGCACGAGACCATCCGTGACGCCGTCGTCGCGTCGATGATGCGCGTCGTCGACGACCAGAAGTTCATCCTTGGCGAGCCCGTCGAGCAGCTCGAGAAGCAGGTCGCCGACCTGTCGCATACGTCCCACGCCATCGGGTGCGCGAACGGCACCGATGCCATCCTCCTCGCCATGCGCGCTCTCGACATCGGGCGCGGCGACGAGGTGGTCACGACGCCATTCACCTTCTTCGCCACTGCCGGGACGATCCACAACGTCGGCGCGACCCCTGTCTTCGCCGACATCGATCCCGCCACGTACAACCTCGACCCCAAGGCCGCCGCGGCCGCCGTCGGGAGCAAGACGAAGGCGGTGATCCCGGTCGACCTCTTCGGCCAGATGGCGGCGATCGAGCAGGTCCGCGCCGAAATCCCCAATCTCCCGATCATCGAAGACGCCGCGCAGTCGATCGGGGCCTCGCGACAGATAGGCGGGCGCACGGTCATGGCCGGCGAAGATGCGACCATCGGAACCTTCTCGTTCTTCCCCTCGAAGAACCTCGGCGGGTACGGCGATGGCGGGATGATCGTGACGCAGGACGACGCCCTCGCGACGCGCCTCAAGCGCCTGCGCGTGCACGGCGGCGCCAAGCAGTACTTCCACGACGAAGTCGGCTACAACTCGCGACTCGACTCCCTGCAGGCCGCCGTGCTCCTGGCCAAGCTCCCGCACCTCTCGCACTGGAGCGCCGGGCGCCGCGCCAACGCGGCCTACTACGACTCCGCGTTCGCCGACGTGGCCGAAGTCGTGACGCCACACATAGATCCGGCAAACACCTCGATCTTCAATCAGTACACGCTCCGGGCGGAGCGGCGCGACGAGCTGCAGGCCTACCTCAAGGAAAAGGGGATCGGGTCGTCGGTCTACTATCCGCTCCCGCTGCACCTCCAGCCGTGCTTCCAGTACCTCGGCCTCCGCGAGGGGCAGTTCCCGGTGGCCGAGGCCGCCGCGAAGGCGGTCATCTCGCTCCCGATTTTCCCGGAGCTGACCAGCGCGCAGCTCGATGAGGTGGTGGGCACGGTTCGTGCCTTCTACGGGCGCTGAGCGTCCCTGAACAGACTTCGGAACGCGACTCACGAGACATCATGGGCATGAAAGAAACGCTGCTTTCCCGGATTCAGGACCGCTCGGCGGTCATCGGTGTGGTCGGACTCGGCTACGTCGGCCTCCCGCTGGCCATGGAATTCGCCAAGGCGGGCTTCACCGTCATCGGCTACGACATCTCGCAGCGCACCTGCGAGAATCTCATGAAGGGGCAGTCGCACATCCAGGACGTCCCGTCCTCGGATGTCGCCGATCAGGTCAAGGCTGGGCGCTTCGTCGCCACGGCCGAGGAGTCGCGCCTCAAGGAGTGCGACGCGATCTCGATCGCCGTCCCGACCCCGCTGTCGAAGACGCGCGACCCCGATATGAGCTTTGTGCAGGCGGCCACCGAGGCGATTGCCCGCAACTGCCACCCGGGGATGCTGATCGTCCTCGAGAGCACGACCTACCCCGGCACCACGCGCGAAGTCATGCAGCCGCGCATCGAGGCGCAGGGGCTCACCGTCGGGCGCGATGTCTTCCTCGCCTTCAGCCCCGAGCGCGTGGACCCGGGGAATCCGAAGTGGCACACCAAGAACACCCCCAAGGTGGTCGGCGGCGTGACGCCGGACTGCGTCGAGGTGGCGACCGCACTCTACGGCTCGTGCATCGACACGATCGTCCCGGTGTCGAGCGCCGAGGCGGCGGAGTTGGTGAAGCTGCTGGAGAACACGTTCCGCGCCGTGAACATCGGGCTCGTGAACGAGATGGCGATCGTCTGCGACAAGCTGGGCGTGAACGTGTGGGAAGTGATCGATGCGGCGGCGACCAAGCCGTTCGGCTACATGAAGTTCACGCCGGGCCCCGGCATCGGCGGGCACTGCATCCCGCTCGATCCGCACTACCTCGCCTGGAAGATGCGCATGCTCAACTACAAGACGCGCTTCATCGACCTGGCCAGCGAGATCAACTCCGAAATGCCGGAGTACGTGGTGCGCAAGGTGGCGCGCGCGCTCAATCATGACCGCAAGTCGGTGAACGGTTCGCGCATCCTGATCCTCGGGATCGCCTACAAGAAGGACATCGACGACATGCGCGAGAGCCCGGCGTTCGACGTGATGCGCCTCCTCGAGGAGCGCGGCGCGATCGTCGACTATCACGACCCGCACGTACCGCACTTCAAGGAGCACGGACACGAGCGGGCCGGCGTGGCATTGACCGCCGAGACGCTGGCGAACGCCGACGCGGTGGTGATCGTGACCGATCACACGGGAGTCGACTATCAGTTCGTGGTCGACAACGCCGGTGTGGTCGTCGATACACGCAACGCGACGCTCAAGACGAATCCGTCCAAGGCGCGCATCGTCCCGCTCTCGATGTTGTCGGACGGGATCCGAGAGGGAGAGCTGGCGCACTTGTAATTCGCAGGAGCACAACGCACGTGTGAGGCGGGAGACGAGAGTGCGCTGGCGCGAAGCCGGTGCGGTCGGCGCCTCCCGCCTCGGTTTACAGGGGCAGTATCGAACCGGGACGAGGGTGCCGTGAACATTGCCGTTGTAGGGTCGGGGTACGTCGGGCTGGTGGTGGGGGCCTGTCTCGCCGAGACCGGGAACGACGTCGTCTGCGCCGACGTGGACGCGGGAAAGATCGAGGCGCTCAAGCGCAACGAGATCCCGATCTACGAGCCGGGGCTGGAGCAGCTCGTCGAGCGCAACCAGCGCCAGGAGCGCCTCGCGTTCACGACCGACGTCGGGAGTGCGATCGCCGGCGCCGAAGTCGTCTTCATCGCCGTGGGGACGCCCCCCGACGAGGACGGCTCGGCCGACCTGCGCCACGTGCTCGACGTCGCCCGCGTGATCGGGCGGCACATGACGCGCGAGATGGTCGTGGTGACAAAGTCCACCGTGCCGGTGGGGACGGCGGCGAAGGTCCAACGAGCGGTAGCCGAAACGGCGCGCCTCCCGTTCCACATGTGCTCCAATCCCGAGTTCCTCAAGGAAGGGGCGGCGGTCGACGACTTCCTCAAGCCCGACCGCGTTGTCCTCGGTGTCGACAGCGACCACGCGCGCAGCGTGATGGCCGAGCTGTATGCGCCGTTCGTGCGCACCGGGAAGCCGATCATCTTCATGGACATCGCCTCGGCGGAGATGACCAAGTACGCGGCGAACGCGATGCTGGCGACGCGCATCTCCTTCATGAACGAGATCGCCAACCTCTGCGAAGCGGTGGGCGCCGATGTCGACCTCGTGCGAAAGGGGATCGGGTCGGACCAGCGCATCGGCCCGTCGTTCCTCTTTCCGGGACCGGGGTATGGCGGGTCGTGCTTTCCCAAGGACGTGAAGGCACTCGTGCGTACCGCGCGCGAGGTGAAGGCGTCGCTCAAGGTGCTGGAGTCGGTGGAGGAGGCCAACGATCGCCAGAAGCAGCGCCTGTTCGAGAAGCTGTCGGGGGCACTCGGAGGCGACGTGCGCGGGCGCCGGATCGCCGTGTGGGGGCTTGCCTTCAAGCCCAACACCGACGACATGCGTGAGGCTCCCTCACTCGTCCTGATCGACCAACTCCTCGAAGCCGGCGCCACGGTCACGGCGCACGACCCGGCGGCGATGGAGGAGGCGCGGCGACGGCTGGGCGACCGCATCGAATTCTTCGAGACAAACTACGACGCGCTGACCGAGGCCGACGCGCTCGTGGTCGTGACCGACTGGAACGAGTACCGGCACCCCGACTTCGAGCGCATCAAGGAGACGCTGCGTCGCGCGGTGATCATCGACGGACGCAACCTGTACAACCCGGCAAAGATGCGCGCCCTGGGCTTCGTGTACGACTGCATCGGCCGTCCCCGCTGATGCGCGTCCTCATCACCGGAGCCGCCGGCTTCCTCGGGTCGCACCTCGCCGACCGTTTCCTGCGCGAAGGACACGACGTCGTGGGGCTGGACAACTTCATCACCGGGAGCCCGGACAACATCGCGCACCTGGCCGGCCACGAGCGCTTCGAGTTCATCCGGCACAACATCTCGACCTACACGTACGTAGCCGGCGCGCTCGACGGGATCCTGCACTTCGCATCGCCGGCGTCGCCGATTGACTACCTCGAGCATCCGATCGCCACGCTCAAGGTGGGAGCGCTCGGCACGCACAACGCGCTGGGATTGGCGAAGGCGAAGGGGGCTCGTTTCTTTCTCGCGTCGACGTCGGAGGTGTATGGCGACCCGTTGGTGCACCCGCAGCCGGAGAGCTACTGGGGCAATGTGAACCCCATCGGGCCGCGCGGCGTCTACGACGAAGCCAAGCGCTTCGCCGAGGCGATGACGATGGCGTATCACCGGGCGCACGGGGTCGACACCCGCATCGTCCGCATCTTCAACACGTACGGCCCGCGCATGCGCCCCGACGACGGGCGCGTCGTCTCCAACTTCATTGTGCAGGCGCTCAAGGGCGAGCCGCTGACGATGTATGGCGACGGGAGCCAGACGCGCTCGTTCTGTTATGTGGAGGACGAGGTCGAGGGGATCTACCGGCTCTTCCTGCACGGCGACGAGCGCCCGATGAACGTCGGGAATCCGAAGGAGTTCACCGTGCGGCAGCTGGCGGAGGTCGTCCTCGAGCTCACCGGGTCGTCGTCGCCACTCACCTTCCGGGAGCTCCCCGTCGACGACCCCAAGGTGCGCCAGCCCGACATCACCCGCGCACGGGAGAAGCTGGGGTGGGAGCCTCAGGTGGAGCTGCGCGAGGGGGTTCGCCGCACCATCGAATACTTCCGACAGGTGCTCGCGCAGTAGCAACCTCTCCGGCGTTCGGTGGTTCGAATGAGGGGCGGGAGCATTCCCGGTGTCGGATTGCAAAAGGGGGCAGTGCATCGCCCCCACAGCCGCGAAATCGCATTATCTTCTCCGGCTACGCCTGCCCCGCGCCTCCCGGCAGGGGCGCGAACCGAACGTCATCCGTCGGGTACACAACCCGCTATGCTCTTTTCGCGCAGTTCACGACTCCTCCTTGCCGTCGCGAGCGTCGCCGTGGTATCGGCCTGCTCCTCCGGATTCAAGCTGAGTCGCTACCGGACCAACGAGAGTCTCTTCTCCGCTGGACTGGCTGAATACAACAAGAAGAAGTGGGATCACGCCGTCACGGTCTTCGAGAAGCTGACCTTCGACCTGCCGGCGCGCGATACGCTCCTCCCGCTGGCCCACTGGTACCTGGCGAAGTCGCACGCCGGCCGGAGCGAGCATCTGCTCGCGGCGCAGGCGTACAACCGGCTCGCCGAATCGTTCGCCACCGACACGCTCGCCGACGATGCGCTGTACGAAGCGGCGCGCGAATACCAGGCCATGTGGCGCAATCCGACGCTGGATGCGCAGTACGGTGAGCAGGCGCTCTCCGCGTACCAGACGCTGCTCGGACTGTATCCCGATACCGACCGGCAGTCTGATGCCGCGAAGCAGATTTCCTTGTTGCAGGAGTGGTTCGCGTCGAAGGACTACGAAAGCGGGATGTACTACTTCCGTCGCAAGGCCTTCGACTCGGCGATCATCTACTTCAAGGACGTCATCAAGAACTATCCGGAGACCAACAAGGCGAAGGAGGCGTATCTCCGCCTGGTCACCGCGTACGAGGTGAATCGCTACCGCGAAGACAAGCAAGAGGTCTGCGCGACGCTGGCGGCGAAGTATCCGGCCGACAAGGAAGTGGTCGATGCGTGCGGCGCACCCCCCGCGACTGTTTCCCCCACCCCCGCGCCCGACACGGCGGCGACGCGCCCCGCGCGCTGAGCCGTGAGACTCGGGCTCCTGGGCGGAACGTTCGATCCGCCGCACCTCGGCCACCTGCTCGCCGCGTCCGACGCCTTCGAGCAGTTGGAGCTCGACAGGATCGTCTGGATCCCGGCAGCTCAGCAGCCCCTCAAGGTCACCGGCGACGCTGCCACTGCGGCCGACCGGCTGGCGATAGTGCAGCTGGTGACAGCGGGAGATCCGCGCTTCACGGTGGACGCCATCGAAATC
>CAZWVG010000297.1:0-6758 GCA_964637355.1 uncultured Gemmatimonadaceae bacterium | reverse complement strand
CGATATCCAGGGCGTGCGCCAACAGGCCGACGGCTCGATCATCGTCGACGGCGCCCTGGAGATCCGGAAGGGGGACTCCACGCTGCACCAACGCGTCGTCGCGCAACTCGGCGAGGGAAAGATGGTCGGCGAGATGTCGCTGATCGACGGGCGTCCGCGGTCGGCGTCGGCGATGAGCGTCGGAACGACCAGAATCCTCGTACTTTCGCGCGATGATTTCGACGCCATGGTGGAGCGGCGCCCGGACCTGGCGCTCAAGTACACCATGATGGTCGCGGAGGCGGTCGCCCAGCTTCTTCGCCAGACGACCGGGCTCCTCGTCGACCATCTCGACGCCGAGTCGCACCCGCCGCCGCCCTCGTCGTCTATTACTTAAGGCAAATGGCGGGATGAGATGATGGTCCTAACTTGGGCGATCTCTCCTTCGGGGTGCCCGAGATGGACACCAGCAAGGCGTCGCTGCGCCGTAGCCTCCCCGCCTGGATCGCCCTCATAGTCGCGGTAGCCGTCGTCACGTTCGGGACAGTTGCCTTCGTGGCCGTCCGGCGCGAGTCCGAGCGCGTCATGTGGGTGCGCCTGCGCGCGGTGGCTGATCGATTCGCGGCCAACTCGGGTCCGGGACTTCGGGCGCGCATCGCGAGCATCCGAGACGTGGCGTCACGCCCGGAAGTCGCCGCCTACCTCCGCACCGGCGCCGACTCGGCGAAGGTGCGGGCGCTTCTCGCGCAGCTCGGCCCCGACACCGGCTTGACGATTGCGATCGGGATACGGCGCAGCGACGGAAAGGCGGTGCTGAGCGCGGATCGACCGCTGTTCGACCGCACTCCCGACGTGCTCGCGTCGCCGGATTCGGCATCGGTCAGCCGGCTCTTCGAGCACGATGGAGAGCCCGTGTTCGAGAATGCGGCGCCGATTCGCAGCGGCGGAGCGGTCATTGGGCAGGTGGTGGTCGTGCGAAGCGTCCTTGCCGGACCGAGCGCGCTCCGCCTGCTGAACGAGTTGCTCGGACCGCGCGGCCGGATGATGGTGGGGAACACGGACGGAACGCAGTGGACGAACCTCGTCCGTCCGCTCGGCCCACTTCCACTGTCACTCGGTCGCGGCTCGTTCGTCGAGGACGGCGAGTCGCGCATGGTCTACGCGTCGCAGATCGATGGGACGCCGCTCCTGTTCGCGGTGAGCATGCCAGAGGCAGAGACGCTGGCACCGGTGCAGGGTTTGCTCTGGACGCTCATCGGGCTCGGCGCGCTTGTCGTGGCGCTCGGCGCGCTCGCTGGTTGGATCGTGATCCGTCGGGTGACGAAACCGCTCGTGCAGTTGACGGAAGCCGCCGAGGCGATTGCTGCAGGGACGCGCGCGTCCGAAACGCTCGAAGTCGGCGGTGACGACGAGGTGGGGCGGTTGGGCGAGGCGTTCATCGCCATGTCGAAGAGCGTGGCCGCCGCGCGCGAGCGTCTCGAGCTGCAGGTCGCCGAGCGTACCGCGGAGTTGCACCTGGCGCAGGCCGAGTTGATCCAGCGCGAGAAGATGGCGGTGCTGGGGCAACTCGCCAGCAGCGTCGGACACGAGTTGCGCAATCCGCTCGGTGTGATGTCGAACGTGGCGTACTACCTGAATCATGCGGTCCCTGACCTTCCGCAGAAGGCGCGCGATCACCTCGCCACGCTGCGCCGGCAGATCGGCATCGCCGAGCGCATCGTCTCCGACATCCTGGACTTCACGCGGGTGAAGGAGCCGCAAGTCGAACGGGTCGCGGTGGGGCCGTTCATCGATGATCAGCTGCAACGCATGACCGCGCCGCCCGGCGTGCGCATCGAGCGTGCGGTCGACGCCGGCGTCCCCGACGTCATCGCCGATCCGTTTCAGGTCGGGCAGGTTCTCGTGAACGTCCTCACCAATGCGGTGCAGGCCATGGAGCCTGCGGGCGGGACGGTGCGCGTGAAGGCGCACGGGACAAACGGGCGCGTGCGTATCGACGTGGTGGATCAGGGAGGCGGGATATCGGAGGCGGCGCGCGAGAAGGTCTTCGAGCCGCTCTACACGACGAAGATGCGCGGGATCGGGCTCGGACTCTCGGTGTCGCGCACGCTGGCGCGTGCGAACGGCGGCGACCTCCTCATCGTTCGTTCGGGTCCGGACGGAACGACCTTCCGGCTCGAGCTCCCGACGTCGAGGGCGGGATGAGCGGACGCCGCATCGCCGTCGTCGACGACGACACCGCCATGGTCGACATCCTGTACGACATCCTGGAGATGCACGGGTGGGAACCGGTGCGGGCGCACGACGGCGTCGAGGCGGTTGAAATCGTCGGCGAGCACCCGGTGGATGTCGTCCTGATGGACATTCGCATGCCGCGAATGAACGGCGTGCAGGCGCTCGAGGCGATCAAGGCGCGCGCGCCGTGGACGAAAGTCGTCCTCTTCACGGCGAGCGCCTCGCAGGAACTGCTCACGCGGGCGCTGGAGAGCGGCGTCGCGCGAATCCTCCGCAAGCCGGTCGACGCCGAGGCGTTGCTCGCGGTCCTCGACGAAATCACCGCGAGCTGAGTAGGACCGGCACGCAAGCGTTTGGGTGCCGCGAGGTGTCGCGCGGGAAGCTACTCCCAGTCGCGCGCGCGGCGGTCGCTCTTCTTCTGTGAGTCGCGCTTCTTCGCCTCGAGCCGGCGCTCCTTTGATGCGCGACTGGGCTTGGTCTTCTTGCGCGCGCGCGGGACGAGCAGTGCGCGCGCGACGAGCGCAGCGAGTCGCTCCTCGGCGCGTTGGCGATTCTGCAGCTGACTCCGCGTATCGCTGGCGACGACGCGCAGGCGCCCTTCGGCGTCGAGGCGTGCGGTGAGCGCGGTGATGACGCGCGCGCGCTCGTCGTCGTTGAGTGCGCGCGAGGTTGCCGGATCCCACAGGACCTCGACGCGGGTGGACGACGTGTTGACGTGCTGTCCCCCCGCGCCCCCCGCGCGCGACGCGCGCGCCGACAGCTCGGCGCGGGGAATCACGTGCGTCGCATCGACGACGAGGTCCTGGTCGCCGCCATCGGACGGCTTGGTCGAAGGGCGCGCATCGCGCGGTGGAGGAGACATCGATTGCGTCAGGCGGGAGTGGTCACGCGGTGCACGCGGACGGCGGCAACGCGTCGCTTGTCCATGGCGATGACTTCGAGCTCGCCGCCGGGATATGGCGCGCGATCGCCGAGACGAGGGATGCGGCCGAGGCGGGCGAAGACGTAGCCTCCCAATGTGGTCCACTCCCCGTCGGGGATCGGGAGGCGATGGTCGGAGCGCACATCGATCAACGACAGCGTGCCGGAGAGCTCGAGCACGCCGTCCACCTCGACCACGTCGCGCGAGGCCAGGTCGTACTCGTCGGCGATGTCGCCGATGACTTCCTCGACGAGGTCCTCCATGGTGACGATGCCGGCCGTCCCGCCGAATTCGTCGAGGACGACGGCCATCTGCGCCCGGGTGCGCCGCAGGTCGTCGAGGACGCGCTGCGCCGAGCGCGAGGCGGGGACGAAGAGGGGGTCGCGCAGGTAGGTGCGCAGGTCGAACGTCGCCCCGCGATCGCGCAGCCACAGGTCCTTCGAGAGAAAGACCCCCACGATGTCGTCGAGCGATTCGTCGTAGACCGGGTAGCGCGAGTAGCGCTCGCGCCTGAGAAGCGCGGTCACCGACGCCTCGCTGTCGTCGACGTGTAGCGCGACGATCTCGGTGCGCGGGCGCATGACGTCGTGGATGCGCTTCGCGGCAAAGTCGAAAATGCCGGCGAGCATCGCCGAGTCGGTCTCGGTCAGCGTGCCGACCGCGCGCGCCTGCAGCACCAGGAGACGGATCTCCTCGGGGGAGTGGGCGTGCGCCTTCTCCGACATCGGCCGGATCCCCGCCAGCCGCAACAGCCCGTTCGCCGTCCCGTTCAACACCCAGATGAAGGGAGACATGATGCGCGAGAAGGCCATCAGCGGGAGCGCGACGAGTCCGCTGATGCGCTCGGGCATCACCAATGCCACCGACTTGGGCGCCAGTTCCCCAAGCACGATGTGCAGGAAGGTGATGATGAGGAAGGCGGTGATCGTGCCGGCCGCGGTGTGGGCCATCCCTGCCGGCACGGCGATCCCGAACTGCGCGAGGAAGCGATCGACGACGATCGCCAGCGCCGGCTCGCCGATCCATCCCAGTGCGAGCGAGGCGAGCGTGATCCCGAGTTGCGTCCCCGAGATGTAGCGATCGAGGTCGGCGATCGCCGACTGTGCGCGCCTGGCGCCGCGGTCGCCGCGGCTCGCCATCTCGGCCAGGCGACTGCGCCGCGCACCCACCAGCGCGAACTCGGCCATCACGAAGAAGCCGTTCACGAGGACGAGGAGCATCACGATCGCCAGGCGACCGCCGAGCGACGAGAGAGTCAGGGATTCCACGGCGTGAGAAAACGGGGAGGAGGGCGCGCTCCCGAAGCGGCGCGCCCCGCCTGCCTAACGCTGAACGCAGGCGCCGTCGGCGACGCGCTCGCGAATCTCCGACGGAGTGGGAAGTGAATCGCGGGCGGGGGCGCGAAAGATCGTCAGGTACTCGTCCGCCCCGGTGCGCATGCTGCGCACCTTGTGATATCCCACAACCCCGAGCTCGCAGTCGAGGAGCCAGGGAGGGGTCCCGTGCTGGTCGGTGGGATACGTGGTGTCGAGAATGCCGAGGTGCGCCCCCGGCCTGAGCGAATGCGCGAGGTTCCAGAGCTGCGCGTACGGCTCCGTGATCTCGTGATACATGTGGATCATGATCGCCGCGTCGATGGAGTCCCGGGGGAGGCGAGGATCTGACCCTTCGCCTCGCACGACGACGACGTTCTTGAGCCCCGCCGAGCGTACGCGGTCGGCGAGGAGGTTGAGGTACTCAGGGATGATGTCCTGCCCGTATACGCGCCCGGTGGGGCCCACGCGCTGCGACATGCGCGTCACGTAGTAGCCGTCGCCGGCGCCGATGTCGGCGACCGACATCCCCGCGGTGAGCGGGAGCGCGGCGATCACCGTCTCGGCCTCGCTCGCCGCATCGCGCGAACTCTCATCGGTCCACCGCGGGGCGACGATCCGGGAGAAACGGCGACTGGCGGCGGGGAAGGAGTCGGCCGGGAGCCCGCGGGCGAAGGACGTCCACTGCGAGTCGACCGGCGCCCGCGTCTGCGGCGCCCCCTGCGACGACCCACACCCGCCGAGCGTGAGTGCGAGCGCTGTCAGCACCCCCCACACCCAGATCACCCCGGTCGCCGACGGCGATGGGGGGTGAATCGGGGGAGCGGCGGCGAGCGCCGGGGGTCGAATTGCTGCGCGATGCACGGTTCGGGGGGAGGGGACGTCGGGTGGGGGGAGTGGGCGCGTGCGGGAAAATCGGGGGTGCTGCGCGGTTCGTCTTCCGGATCAAGCCTAACCCCGTTGCGGCATTTCGCTACGACCCCAAGGCGAAGCGGGGAAACGCGTTGGGGACCGGATCGTCCTCAGGATGGCACTTTGCCAGTGTCGCCGCCCTCCCTGGTCCTTGCAGGATGCAACGCTACCAACCCTACGCGACGGCGTGACCACGATCGCTTCGGACGTCTCTCGCGCCTTCATCGAGCCGCGTCGCCTCCTTCGGTCCATCTATATAGGCCGTCTGGCGATGACGGCGGCGATCTACCTCGCCGCCGTCTTCGCCTGGCGCGACGCCGACCGTGGATACACCCTCGTCGCCTCGCTCCTGATCACCCTGGCGATGGTGTTCACCGCGGGCTCCGCCTTCTACAGCGAGAGCGACCGCGGCGATCCCGGGCGCACCTTTCTTTCGCTCCAGGCGGTCTTCGACCTCGCCCTGGTGACGGCGATCGTGCACGTGACGGGAGGGGCGACGTCGCAGTTCGCCGCGCTCTACATCCTGGTCATCGCCACGGCGGCCGTCCTCCTCTCCACGACCGGGGCATTCCTCACCGCGACGCTCGCCTGCGTTCTCTACTTCGGCGACGTGATCCTCCTGACCGAGGCGTCGATCGACGTCTCGATCGGGCTGCAGCTCATGGTGTTCGCGGTGGTCGCGCTCTCGTCGTGGTACATCGCGGCGCGGTTGCGGCAGGCGCGAGTCGGGAACGAGGAGCTCGCCGCCGAGCTGGTGAAGGTGCGCTTGGAGGCGAGCGACATCCTCCGCAACATCCGGAGCGGGATCATCACCGTCGACGCGCGCGGGACGCTCCTGTACGCCAATCCGACGGCGTGCAAGCTCCTCGGGCTCTCCCTCGAGTCGCAGATCGGTGCCTCGGCGATCGCCCTGATCGAACCGGTCTCCCCCGTGCTCGCGCGCGCGATCGAGCGCGCAGCGAGCGACGGGGTGCGCACGACGCGCGCCGAAGGGACGGTGGTGAACGGGGCGCGCACCTTCCCGATCGGGCTCAACACGACGGTCTCCACGCCTAACGCCGGCGACGTTCCCGGTGTAGGGGACGGGACGGCGACGGTGATCTTCCAGGACATCTCCGACCAGAAGCGCCTGGACACGCTGCACATGCGCGCCGAGCGACTGGAGGCGGTGGCCGAGCTCAGCGCCTCCCTCGCCCACGAGATCAAGAATCCCCTCGCCTCGATCCGCTCGGCGGTGGAGCAGCTCGGGCGCTCGCCGCGCGCGAACGAGGACGAGCGTTCGCTTTCGTCGCTGATCGTGCGCGAGTCGGACCGCCTCTCGCGCCTGCTGAGCGAGTTCCTCGACTTCGCCCGCGTGCGCGTGACCCGCATCGGACTTGTAGACCGGGCGCGCCTTG
>CAZWVG010000296.1:0-6768 GCA_964637355.1 uncultured Gemmatimonadaceae bacterium | reverse complement strand
CCATCTTCTTGCGCTGCGTGAAGCCGACCTTCTCGAGCCCCACGTCGCGGTCCGCTTTCACCACGACGGTGTTCAGCATCGTCGCCGGGCGAGCCATGGTGATGCTCACCTCCGCTGGACCACGCGTCGACAGCTCGACGGCCTTTTCCTCGGGGGCAAAGCCGATCTGGCGCACGACGACGGACTGGGTCCCCGACGGGAGACTGTTGATGGTGAACTGCCCATTCTCCTTGGTGAGCGTCGCCCCTGGGGTCCCGATGACGTCGACGCGCGCGCCGACGACGGGCTGCCCCGCGGCGTTGATCACGCGCCCGGTCAGCACGGCATTTCCGGTCTGCAAGCGCGCGGCGGAGAACGACGGACCAGTGGTGATCGCCTTCTGGCGCGCCAACGCAGCACTGTCGGTCTCCGCGGCGATGACTGTGTTCGCGTTCCCGATCTTTAGCCCCTGCACGACCAGCAGATCCCCTTCGTCCTTGACCCGCACTTCACTGGTGGTCACGGACTTGAGCTGCGCCTGAAGCGTCCCCTCGAAGCCGGCGGGGAGTCCACAAATGCGAAACATGCCGTCTTCGGTACTCAGTGCCTCGCGCAGCCTTGGCACTTTCCGCAACCCGGCGTTGATCGAGATCTCGAGCCACGCGACCGACACGCGCGCCCCCTTCACCGGCGCATCGGTATCGGCATCGAGCAGTCGCCCGATCACCGCGGCCGGCCCCAGGTTGCGACGTGCGGCGGGACACGAGATCTCGATGAGCGATGCGGCCGACGGGATCGACAGCTGCACGGTCCCGGTCGCCCCTTCGTTCAGCTGGAACGGCGCGGTCACCATGGTGATGCCGAGCGAATCGAGCACAGGGTGATCGACGCGCAGTCGATGCTCACCCGGCGGGACGCTGTCGATGGCGAAAATCCCCAGCGTGGTGGTCGCAGTCCCACGGTTGGTCCCCTCGACGCTCACCGTCGCCCTGCCGAGCGGCATGCGATGGAGCGAATCGAAGACGACGCCGTTGATCGCCGACATCGCCGGCCGCGCCGCGGCAGGTGCCGAGTCGGCCGGAGCTGCCGCCGCCTTCTTCGTCGTGTCACTCTTGGCCGAATCGGCCTTGACGGGCGGTTTGCGCTGCTGGGCCGCGAGCGCGCTGGAGGCAGACGCCAACGCGAGTATCGCGATCGCGAAGGCGGGCGCGACAAAGCGGGGACGGGAGACTGGACGACGGAACGACAGACTCTTGCTCACGGCAAACCAGATGGAGGGAGTGGCTGCACCCGGGACCGGCAGCACCACGAACGGGCCGCACCCCGGACGGAGAGTACCCGGAACGGGCACCACCCGGGAGAGGGCGCACCCCGGATCGGCCGTCGCGCGGCGCCTCTCCCGAACTCACAATGTCTCGCGCAACCGGGCAGACGACAACACCGCGCCGGTCCCGCGTATGCACGACGTACGCACTGCGCACGCACTGCGTAAACTCGGAGGGCGCCCCGTGTTCCTCTCCGGCGACGGCCGAAGGGACGAGACGCCCCCTGTTCAGACACCCTCAGGTGTCACGCCCCTTCCATAGAAGGAACTACCGCCCGTCGTCCTCCTGGAAGAACGATGACACGGTCCCAGTCCCGCTGGCCCGCTCGACGCGCAGGGTGCGCTTGAGGGTCTTTCCGTTCACGGTGATCGAAACGAGGTAGTCTCCCGGGTCGACGATGGGCGGCTGGGAGCGCGGTCCGCCGGGGATGTTGAAGCCCCCACCGCCACCCCCGCCGCGCGGGTTGAGAAGCTGGATGATCTGGAAGGCGACCTGCGGGTCGGTGATCCCGGCCGCCGCTGCCGCTCCTGCGGCCGCTCCACGCCCACCACCGCCACCTCCCCGCTGCGCGGCATTCTGCTCGCCCGGGCGCGGTACCCAGACCCCCGATGCGCCCGCACCGCCTCCGCCGCGGAACATCTGCGCCATCTGCGCCATGTCACCCCCCTGCAGCATGCGCCGGAACCGCCCGAGCGCGACGGTATCCATCCCCGACTTGCCGAGCGAATCGAAGACGAAGTCGGCGCGCCGAGCGGTGATGATCGAGTCGCGACGCCCTGCCGGTGAGAGCGGCGGCGGGGGCGGCGCCTTGCCGCGGAAGTCCCACGTGACGGTGTGAATCCCCTGCGCCGAGGAGCCGTTGAGCGTGCGGATGGTGTCGCCGGCGACGTCCTGGATCACGACGCGCAGCTGTCCGTTCCCGCGCGCTGCCAACTTGTAGCTGATCGCCGCTCCGTACTGCGGGCTCGGCGCCTCGAACCACTGCTGCCCGGTCGACTGTCCCTCGAAGGCCATGTCGCCGTACTGGTACCCGACGGTGGGCTGGAAAAGCATGTCGCCAGCTGCAACCGCGGTCGGGTTCATCTGCTCGAGCGCGTTGATGTCGACGATCCAGATCGAGCGCCCGTGCGTGGCGGCGATCAGCTCGCGGTCGCGCGGATGGATCTTGAGGTCGTTGACCGGGACCGTCGGAAGTCCCGACATGAAGCGCTGCCAGCTCTGCCCCTTGTTGAACGAGATGTAGACGCCCACGTCGGTGCCGACGAAAAGCAAGTCGGGATTGGTGAGGTCCTGACGGATGACGTGGACGAAATCGGGACCACCCGTCGGGAGCGTCCCGGCGATCGAGCGGAACGACTTGCCGTAGTCTGTCGACATGTAGACGTACGGATTGAAGTCGCCGACGCGATGGTTGTCGAACGTGACGAAGACGGTCATCGAATCATGCGGCGACGGCTCGATCTCGCTCACGTAGGCATTCTGCGGGAGACCGGGGAAGCTCTTGAGTTCGTCCCACGATCCGCCGTCGTTCTTCGTCACCCACACACGCCCGTCATCCGTTCCCGCGAAGAGAATCCCGGGACGAATGGGAGACTCGGCGAGCGAGACGATCGTCGCGTACGTCTCGGCGCCGGTTGCGTCCGTCGTGATGCCGCCCGTGGTGCGCGTCGAGACCTTGATCTTCTCGGCGTCGGCGTAGGTGAGGTCGGGGGAGATGGGATACATCTTGTCGCCGCGGCTCAGCGACTTGAGCACACGGTTGGCGCCGAAGTAGAGGACCTGCGGGTTGTGCGCTGAGATGATGTAGGGGGTGTTCCAGTTCCAGCGCAGGTCGAAGGCGACGGAGTCGGCACGCTGACGGGCGCGCAGGTCGTCGATGCGGCGCTTCTGGTCGCGCGACATCGACGCGGTCGTGTCGGGGCGCTCGACGAGGATCGAGTCCTCCCACTGCGAGTAGAACGGGCGCCAGCTCGGCTTCACCAGCGAGGTGCGCTCGCTCGTGTTGAACAGGAAGCGCGAGATGTTGCCGCCCTGCGATTCGGCGTAGATGACGTTCGGGTCGGTCGGGTCCTGCTGGGTGACAAAGCCGTCGCCGCCGGCGACGGTCGCCCACATGGCGTTGGTGATCGGTCCCTGGCGGCGCCGAGACGGCCCGCACCACGAGCCGTTGTCCTGCAGCCCTGCACAGACGCGGTAGGGGACCGACATGTCGAACGAGACGTTGTACGCCTGCGAGATCGGGAGGACGGAGGCGACCTGGTAGTTGCCCCCCTGGTCGTAGGTGATCGCGACGCCGCCGTCGTCACCGACGATCATGCGATCGGGGTCGACAGGATCGATCCACATGGCGTGATGGTCGACGTGCACGCCGACGGTCGCGTTCTTGGCCGTCTTGCCGCCGTCGTCCGATACCTTCACCGGCGTGGACGACCAGTAGACGCGGTCGGGGTTCTTCGGGTGCACACGCACCTGCGAGTAATAGAAGGGGCGCACGTTCTCGTCGCTGGTGCGCGTCCACGTGACGCCGCCGTCTTCGGAGCGATAGAGACCGCTCGGCTTCTCCTGCGGCTTGGCATCCTTTGCCGGTTTGGGGTTCGGCGCGGTGTCGGCCTCGACGAGCGTGTACATGATGCGGGGATTGCTCGGGGAGATGGCGATCCCGATGCGCCCCTTCATGGTCTCGGGGAATCCGTGTCCCTTGATCTCGGTCCACGTCTTCCCCGCATCGTTGGACTTCCAGAGCGCCGATCCCGGACCGCCCGACTTGAGGAAGTACGGGCCGCGCACGCGCTCGTAGCTCGCCGCCCACACCACGTCGGGGTTGGAGGGATCGAGCTGCACGTCGACGATGCCGGCCTTGTCGGAGACGAACTTGACGAGTTCCCACGTCTGGCCGCCGTCGACGGTCTTGTAGAGGCCGCGCTCCTTGTTGGCGTTCCAGATCGCGCCTAACGCGGCCACATACACGATGTTGGGATTGGTGGGATGGACGACGATGCGCCCGATGGCCTGGGTCTTCTCCAGTCCCATGAGCTTCCACGTGATCCCGCCGTCCATCGACTTGTAGATCCCGCCGCCGGGCGACACCGAGTTGCGCGAGTTGGGCTCGCCGGTGCCCGCCCACACCTGCATGGTGTCGCTGGGGGCGATGGCGAGCATCCCCATGGCGACGACGCGCTCATGGTCGAAGACCGGGCGCCAGGTGGTCCCGTTGTTGGTCGACTTCCAGATCCCGCCAGCGGCCGCGGCGACGAAGAGCGTCTTGGACGGGGACGGAATCCCCGTCACGTCGGAGACGCGCCCCATCGTGTTGGCTGGCCCGACGAGACGCCACTTGAAGGCGGCGAGCGTCGACGAGTCGACCTCGAAGGGGGTGGCGCCTTGCGCCTGCACCGGAGAAGAGGTGCCGGCGAGCAACGCAGCGACGGCTAGCGCAGTGGCGGCCGCGACTACGCGCGCAGGCGACCGGTAGGGCAACCGCGAGATGGAGCGAGACATGTGGTGGTAATGAAGAAGAAATGAACGGCACGAGCGGGCGCGCCTGACGAAAACAAAACGCGCGGCTCGTGCCGGGTGCTGCGGGCGCTGCGTGAAACGACTAGAAACCGCACCACGCAGCTACGGTGTCACGCGAATCTGCTTGATCATCCCGTGCTGCGAGTGCAGCTGCTTCGACAGCGGATTGTACGTCGTGCAGAGGAGCGCGTAGTCGCCGGGGAGGAGGTCGACGGTCACGTTGACCGAGCGCCCGCGCGCCAGGTTGGTCGTGCCCCCCGCTGGCTCGAACGGCGGCGGACCAGACGGGTTCTCCGCCCACTTCACGGCCTGGTCGATGCCGCGTCCCGGGAGGAGCCTAACGATCTGCATCTGGTGCTCGAACTGGCCGACGTTGTCGATGCGAATCACCCGGCGCCCCGCGTGAAGCGGTCCGTCGAGGGTGAAGCTCCACTCGGCCATCTTGATCGTGGCGACCGCGGGGGGGAGCGCCGCCTTGGTGGAAGCGCCGGGGCGCTCGGTGACCGACAACTCCTCGACGTCGCGCAGGATGAGCGGTCCCCCCGGCTTGGAGCCGATCGGGAGATGGGCGACGACATAGCGCCCAGGATCGAGCACCATCGCCACCGACGACACCCCACCCGGCGGCGCCAGCTCGGGCCCGCCCATGCGGTTGATCCACGGCACGTTCCAGTCGCCCGACCGCAGGTATTCGGAGATGGACGAGACGCGGTCGAGTCGGTCGACCTTGAGGATGGAGACGTGCTGCGGACCGCTGGAGCGGTTGAAGAGCCGCACGTTCACCAGTCCGGCGTCGACCTGCTCGGGAACTTCGAGCGCCTTGTCGGTCGCGACGATGACGAGCTCGGCGCCCGCGGTGGGAGCCGGCGTGGATACCGCGCGCTTCTGTGCAGGGGGGGCCGGGCGCGTCTTGGTGGCCTGCGCGCCGAGCGTCGGTGGGTTCGGCCAACCGACGGACAACGTGAGCGACGCGAGCGACGTGAGCAACGCGAGGGACAGGGAGGTGCGCATCAGGTGCCTCCAGTGCCGTGTGGGGTCACCTAAACTCCGGCATCGCGAACGTATGCGCCAGAGACAATCTCCCACGACTCACAACGCGGGAAATGCACTTCACCATCGATCGCGCGCGCTGCGTCCGCGTGTGCAGCGTGCTCGCAGTTGCGAGGTGGGCGCAATTCCGCGACGACGCTACGTGCAATCTCGGCAACAGTCGGCGGCCGCGCCGGCGGGAAGGCGTCGACCAGTTGTGAGATGATCCCTAGCTCTCCGCTCCTCCTTCAAGACGCGACACGAGCGGGGCGAAGCTGAGCGCGCGCGCACGATCGCGGGCGATGCGGCGGGTGACGGCGACAGCAGGGAAGCCGCGCGCCTCGAGTCCATCGGCGCACTCGGCGACGATCCAGGCGCCGGCATACGGGTCGACAGACTCGAAGCGGCGCTGCGCGCGGGTGAAGATGTCGAAGGCAGCGCCGCTGTGGCCGGCGCCGAGCGCCAGCTGCACGGTGAGCGCGTCGACGACCTCGCGCCCGGGGAACCACCAGTCCGGCGAAGCGGCAGCGATGATCTGGTTGGCGCGTTCCCAGCGCGCGGCGGTGCTCGGGGCGTCGGGGCCGCCATTGCTCAGCGCCGCGCCGGCCAGCGCGGTGAGTTCGACCCAGTCGAGGTCGAGCGCGCGCGCCTCGGCGGTGGCAGTGTCGTAGAGCGCATGGGCGCGCGTGCGCTCCCCCAGGTCGCGGGCGACGTGCGCGGCGAGGAGCGTCGTGCGCACCCGCTCCGGCGGGTCGCCTAACGCGGAGAAGATCCGCTCGGCGTCGCCGAGCCACTGCAGTGCCTCGCCGTATGCCCCCTGCCGCCCCCGCAGCTCGGCGAGTGCGCGCGACACGCGGGCGGCGAGCGGGGCGGAGTGCGCCGCGCGCGCCGAATCGAGCGCCTCGCCAAGGGCCTCCTC
>CAZWVG010000295.1:0-6771 GCA_964637355.1 uncultured Gemmatimonadaceae bacterium | reverse complement strand
CCGCTCGCCGCGTGCCCCGGCACCCCGCACACGATGAGATACCGCCCCGGCTCGCGTACCGTAAAGCGCAGGTTGTCGGCCGCATCGTGCGCAGTGATCCCGCTCGCCACCCGCGTCCCGATCGCCCCGGGAATGGCCGGTGTGGCCGGCGCCGGCGGCAGCGGCAACGAGTCGCGGATCACCAGCACCGAGTGCGGGACCTTGTCGGCATTCGAGAACTGCAGCTGCACGCTCCAGCCGACTGGAATCGACACGGTCGCCCCGCCATCGTGCTTGCCATTGAACGACATCCCTCCCTGCACGCCCCCCATCCCGCCGATCATGCGCAGGTGCACGACCTTGCTCGCGCTGTCGTAGCTCAGGAACTCCCCGACGCGCGTTCCCGGGAGCGGCGAGAACTCGGCGTATGCGCCCGCCGTGCGGCGCGGCGCTTCGGCGCTGGGCTTCGCCGCGGTGCTCGCCGGCGACGTTGGGCGCACGGCTCCACCGCCCGGACCTCCAAGCGCGAAGAGCAGGATGGCGTTCCCCTTGAGGTCCCCGTAGCGGCTCCCGCCAGCCGCAACGGCGATGTACTGCTTCCCGTCGAGCGAATAGGAGATCGGCGGCGCGTCGACGCCGGCGCCGCAGAAGAACGACCAGAGCTCGCGCCCGGTGCGCGCATCGTAGGCGTGCAGGTAGCCCAACGGATCGCCCATGAAGACGAGATCGCCCGCGGTCGCCAGCGTCCCGCCCCAGAGCCAGGTGTCGTGCTTCACCTGCCAGGCGATGCGCCCGGTCGCCGGGTCGATCGCCGAGAGCGTTCCGCGCGGGACGAGCTCCTTGGGCGGCTCCATCCCGCCGCCGATGTACAGCTGCCCGGCTTTGTACTCCTGCGGCTCGCGGGTGAAGATCATCGGGAGGTCGGTGGCGCTCACGTAGAGGAGCCCGGTGCGCGGCGACCACGACGACGGCGGCCAGTTGGCGCCCCCCGCGGGGCCGGGGGCGACCAGCACGCCTTCCTTGTTCGGCGCGGCGAAGAGGTTGCTCTGCGGGACGAATGCCTGCGACCGCCGGATCATCGCGCCGGTAGCGGCATCGTAGATGTAGGTCCACCCGATCTTCCCGGAGTGCATCACCACCGTGCGCCCGCCGACTCGCGCCAGCACGGGCGGGTTTGGCGTGTCGTAATCCCACAGGTCGTGCGGGACGTGCTGGTCGTACCAGCGGAGCTTCCCCGTTTGGGCGTCGAGCGCGACGGTCGAATTGTTGTACAGGTTGTCGCCCGGCCTGAGCTCCCCGTCGTTGCTCGGCGACGGATTCCCCACGCCGAAGAAGATCAGCTTGAGCGCCGGATCGTAGGCCGGCGTCGTCCACACGGGCGCCCCGCCCCGCTGCCACGCATCGGCGAATTTCGCCGAGTCGCGCTTCTCGGCCGCGATGTCGCGCGGGAGCTTCTCGCCGGACGACGTGGTGGTGCGCCACTTTCCCCACCACCCGCCTTCTTCGGGCGATGGGATGGCATACCAGCGCCAGACGAGCGCGCCGCTCGACGCATCGTACGCCGAGACCGAGCCGCGAATCCCGTATTCTCCCCCAGCGACGCCGACGATGACCTTGTCGTCCACGACGAGCGGGGCTTCGGTGTGCGCGTACCCCGAATCGGCCGGATGCGTAACGACGTCCCACGCCACGCTCCCGGTCGAGGCGTCGAGGGCGACGAGATGCGCATCGAGCGTGGCAAGGAAGACTTTGCCCCGCGCCACCGCCACCCCACGGTTGACCGGCCCACAGCAGAAGATCGCTGTCCCCAGTTTGTGCTCGTACTGCCACAACCGCTTGTGCGTGCGCAGGTCGAAGGCGAGGACGTTGTCGTACGACGTGGTCACGTACATCACACCCTCGGCGACGATGGGCGTCGTCTCGAGTCCGTGCGCCCTGTCGACGTTGAGCTGGAAGATTCCCGCGAGGCCGAGGCGCGCGACGTTGGTGCGGTCGATCTCCTTGAGCGGCGAGTAGCGCTGGTTGTCGTACGTGCGCCCGTGGTTCCGCCACTCACCGTCGGCGGGACGGAGGAGCGGATCGCCCGCGCCGTTCGTCGCCGCCTGCGCCGCGAGCACCGAGGACAGGGACACGAGGCACAACGAGAGCGGGCGAATGACGCGACGGATGGCACCTGCCACGAGTCGCGGCAATCGTCCGCCGGATCGACTGGGAGAGATCGTCATGAGACCGCTCGATTGGGGTGCGGCGAAACTACCGTCGCAGCGGATCGCGCACTATGTCGTTGCACCCGCCGACCGCTTCGTCCCCGCCGACTGGCGCGGTGCGCTTCGCCGACGCAGAATCGGGGAGCGTTCGCTCCCCACACCACGCGGAACATGCGCCCCTCCCGCCCCTTCGTCTCGCTCGTCGCCTCGCTCGCCTTCCTGACGGGCGCGAGTTCTCCGCGACCCGCGCGCGTCCCCATCGACCGCACGATCACCGGGACGGTCTTCGCGGATCGCAATGCAAACGGCAAGCGCGACGCCGGCGAACCCGGGCTCGTTGGCGTCGCGGTCTCCGACCAGGACCAGGTCGTCGTCACCGGCGCCGACGGCGGGTACACGCTTCGCTCCACGGGGCACTCGACGCTCGTCTTCGTGAGCGTGGCCGACGGCTATCGCTCGGCGGCGCCGTTCTACCACACGCTCGATGCATCGGCCGCGCAGGTCGCCGACTTTCCCCTCGTGCCGGCGCCGCACACCCGCACGATGACTTTCATCCACGCGTCCGACACGCACATCAGCGAGGCATCGCGCCCGCGCACGCAGCGCCTGCGCGCGATCATCGACTCGGTGCGCCCCGACTTCGTCATCGTGACCGGCGATCTCGTGCGCGACGCGCTGCGCGTGGGAGAAGCCGAGGCGACGTCGTACTACCGGATGTTCAACGAGGAGGCCGCGCTCGTCAGGCAGCCGTTCTGGACCGTCCCGGGCAACCACGAGAACTTCGGGATCGAACGCGACCTCTCGCACGTCACCGCCGATCACCCGCTCTACGGGCGGGCGATGTACCACCACTTCCGCGGCCCCGATTACTACTCGTTCACCACCAACGGCATCCACTTCGTCGGGCTCAACACGGTCGATATCGACGACACCCGATACTACGGACACGTCGATTCGTTGCAGCTGGCGTGGCTCGCGCGCGACCTCGCGGCGATTCCTTCGACGATGCCCGTCGTCACCTTCAATCACATCCCGTTCTACACATCGATGGAGACGGTGAACGGCTACATGGACCGTCCCCCGGCCCCATCGATCATCACCGTGAACGGTGTCGCGGCGTTCCGGCACAGCGTATCCAACGCCGCCGAGGTGCTCGCCCGTGTGAAGCCGCATCCGTATCCCATCGCCCTCGGCGGACACATGCACGCCCCCGAGCGACTCCGCTACGCCGGGATCGACACGCGCTTCGAGCTGGCGGCCGCCGTCGTCGGACCGGCGGGATCGCCGGCGATGCCGATGCCCTCGGGCGTCACGGTTTACCGACTCACTCCGGGCGCGATCGACGCTGGACGGTTCGTCCCGTTAGGCCTGGACAAGCCGGCAACTGCGAGTCACTAGGTGCTATCGGTCCGGCAGGTTCGCGATGAACCGGTCGAGGTCGAGGTGTCCCTGGAAAGGCGCCACCCGCTCGCCGAGCAGGAGGCGGCGCGCGATGTGTCCCACGACCCCTGCCGCGAAACGCGCCTCGCTGGCCAACTGCGGATAGCCGCACAGGCGCTCGCCGATCGCCGCAAGCGAGTCCTGCGAGCGCACCGAGATCGCATCCCACCCCCCGAGCCACGCGGTCAGCGCCCGATAGAACTCCTGCGACGACGAGAAGTCGGCGCGTGACCGGTGCGCGTCGGGTACGTCGCCGAGGAATGGAGCGAGCGCCGGCTCGTCCGCGTAGGGCTCCACACTCACGAAACCACGCTCGTCCGCTGCGTAGAGCACGTTGATCCCGAGCCGGCGCGCGACCTCTCGCACCAATCCCTTGATCGGCAGGCTGTCGCACTCTTCCAGCACGAGGTCGACGTCGCCGACGAACGCCTCGACGGTCGACTCGGTCACCCCTTCGCGGAATATCTGCACGCGGATGTAGGGATCGATGCGCGCAATGCGCCGCGCGACGATGACTGCCTTGTTGTCGCCGAGTTCATCGACGCCTGCGCCGAGCCGGTTGAGGTTCGACAGGTCGAGTCCGTCGAAGTCGGCGAGCCAGATCTCCCCGCAGAGATGCTCCTGGGCCACCGTCACCGCGGCCTCGCCCCCTACCGACAGCCCGATCGCCCCGATGCGCTTCGTACGCAGCAGCTGCAACTCCTCGGCGGTGAGCTTGTCCTGGTTGCGATTCGTGATCACCGCGCGGAAGTCGTCCTCGGCGAGGAGATGGACGACCGTCTGGAGCCACGGGTAGTACCACCACACACCCACTGCACCGGCGTCCCCGGCAGCCGCAATCGACTCGACGACGAACGCGCGCGCGTGCTCGCGCTGGTGTGCGCCCGGGAAGCGCGTCGCGCCCAGTTCGTCGAGTTGTCGCTCGATGGCGTCGAGCATCCGGATGCCCGAGAGATGGCAATGCCGGCGCAGGACCTCGGTGGCCCCCGCATCGATCGCAAAGCCGGTCGGGCGCCAATCGTCCGCGTGGTCGTGGCGAAGGATCGCCCCCTCGAAGTCGACGAATGTTCCCGGCACGAATGGCGCGATCGGCGGCATGCGATTTCCTGGCGCTGGAGTCTCGCTTGCCAAGTTCCCCCATTTACTTGACTATGGCAAGTATCTCCCCGCGCCGCCGCGCGTCAGCACTTCGTCGTCTTGCGCTTCTTCCCGATGCTCCCGCGCTTCTCGACCTTGGCGATCGACTCCGGCGAGAACGGCGTCTTGCACGCCGTCCCCCCCACGTCGACGAAGACCGGCCCGATCGCCTTCCCCGTCGCGACCGCGAGCGCACTGAGCGGCGCGACGTACGCCCCCACCTGGATGACGAAGTTGTTCATCGTCGCGCGCACCCGGTTGGGCTGCTTGTGGATCGTCTTCTCCACGCGCTGCAGGAGCTTCCTGAGCGCGGCGAGATCGAGCTCGTCGTCGTCGGTGACGCTGCAGACCCCGCCAAGCGTCGCCCACCCCGCAGCCGCGACGAGTTCCTTCGGCGACTCGATCCATTCGAGCCCCATCTCCCATCCCAGGGGTCCGTCGGCTGCAACCCAGGCGACCGTGTACTCGCTGATCCCCGCGCTGTTGGACTTCGTCGCCCAGCGCTGCAGGTCGCGCTTGGTCATCCGGTCGTCATCGACCATCAGTCCCGCGAGGTACTGCGCGTCGTAGATCCCGGTGTCGTACAGCGCGAGGGCGAGATCGTGGTCGTCCTTCACCTTCTTCTGGATCTTCTTGAGCTCCTCGATCTTGACGCCCAAGACCGGCTCCGCCGCCCCATGCGCCAGCAGGATCTTCTTGTAGGACGGCTGCCCGAGCTTCTCGAGCTGCTTCACGATCTCCCCAGCAGTCACCGCCATGTACTCCTCCGAGTGAAGACACGCGCGCCGCGCGCGCGACGAGTCTTCGAAGGAATTGAGTACGGACGGGCGCGGGACGCCAGAGCGAACCCCGAGTCTCGCGCCCCTCGTCTTCTCGTCTTCTCGTCTTCTCGTCTTCTCGTCTTCTCGTCTTCAGAGAACTAGCCGAGCGACTAATCAGCGCGCATCGCCAACATCGGATCCACCCGCGTCGCACGCATCGCCGGAATCAGAACCGACCCCAATGCCGCGCCGCCAAGCAGGAGCACGGCCGCGCCGAGCGAGAGCGCATCGAATCGCGTGACGCCGTACAGCAGCGAGCGCAGCGCCCCCGACAATGCCACGCTCATCGCAAGCCCCATGAGGAGGCCGGGCAGCACCGCCGCCATCGAGCCGCGCAGCACGAGCGTGCGGAGCCCGCCGGGCGTTGCGCCGAGCGCGAGGCGAACCCCCATCTCGCGTGTCCGCTGCGCTACCGAATACGCGACCACCGCATAGATGCCAACGACCGAGAGCAGGAGTGCGACCAGCGCGAAGGCCCCGAGCACCAGCATCGTGAAGCGTCGGTCGGCGAGCGACTCGGCGACGAAGCGCGAATACGGCGTGCTCTCGACCGCGACGAGCGGGTCGATCGATGCGACTGCACGCCGGATCAGGGCGGCCACGCTCCCTTCGTCGAGCGCGGAACGCACCACGTACGTCACGAATCCCGAACGGTTCGCGGGACGTTGGCGGTAGTCGAAGTAGTAGGTGGCGCGGTACGGATCGGTCACCGAATTGGCGCGCACATCGCCCACCACTCCCACCACGACCCACCACGGTTCGTTCTGCCCGTCCATGCCGTAGGGTCGCACACGCCGCCCGAGCGGATCCTCGCCCGGCCATTGCTCCTCCGCGAACGCCTCGCTGACGACCACCACCGGCGCCCCCTGTGCGTCATCTCCCGGTCCGAAGACGCGCCCTCGCTTGAGCGCGATCCCCATCGCCGCGAAGTAATCGCCCCCGATCACGCGGTATACCGAACTCCCGCTGAACGGGCCGCGCGGGAGGTGCGGCTTCCCTTCCACCTCCATCGCCCCATTGGGGAAGCTCCCCCGCAACGGCGCCAGGTTGACGAACCCGGCAGCTGCAACGCCCGGCTGCGCGCCGATCTGCGCCAGCGCCCGCGCGTGAAAGGCCGGGATGGTGCCGGTCGATCGATCGTAGGTCGACTGCGGCAGGTCGACGGAGGCGGCCGTTACCTGCTCCGG
>CAZWVG010000294.1:0-6789 GCA_964637355.1 uncultured Gemmatimonadaceae bacterium | reverse complement strand
AGGGACAGCGCTTCGGCCCGCGCAGCGCGCTCTGGATCCGCGACCTGCGCCTCGGGAGCGAGCGACTCCTCATGGACCCGGTGGAGATGGACCTATCGGAGGAAAGCATCCCGGTGAACGGGAGCTATCCGATGTATCGCTGGGCGCAGGACGGGAAGAGCATCGTGATTCACCAGGGCGGGAAGATCCGCCGTGTCGACGTGGCGAGCGGCGTGGTGAGCACGATCCCGTTCACGGCGAGAGTGCACCGTACGATCTCCGAGGCGGCGCTCGCCAAGCGTCGCGTGAGCGACGACCCGATCGACACGCACTTCATCCGCTGGGCCGCGGCGTCGCCCGACGGGCGAACACTCGTCTTTCAGGCATTCGGCCGCTTGTGGACGCAGACGTTGCCGAATGGGACACCGAGGCGCCTCACGCCGGCGGACTTCTCTCCGTTCGAGTTCCAGCCGTCGTGGTCCCCCGACGGGCGCACGATCGCCTTCGTGACCGTCGACGCGAAGAACGCCGGCGCAGTCTGGCGCGTTGCGGCTGGCGGGGGCGCCCCGGTGCAGGTGACGCGCGACGCGGGGGAGTACCTGAATCCCTCGTGGACTGCGGACGGCTCGACGCTCGTACTCGCGCGAGGCTCGGGCGCGTCGGCGCGCGCCTCTACACGCGCGCGCACGACCTGGTTCGACATCATCCAGCTCCCCGCCAATGGGGGAGAGGAAGTCGACATCGTGCAGACGCCGCGGCGTGGCGGGCGCGGCGGTGACGTGCGACCGACCATGGCAGCTGACGGGCGTGTGTACTGGACCTCGCCGGCGTCCGGCGAGGTACGAGGCGCCGAAGTCGCGTCGGTGCGACTCGACGGGTCCGACAAGCGCACGCATGCGCTGGTGAAGGACGCCGACGACGCGACGATCTCTCCCGACGGGCGCTGGGTCGCCTTCATGCAGGGGGGCAACGTGTATCTCTCTCCCCTTCCTGTGGGCGGGAGCGGCGATCGCGCACCGCAGATCGCCAAGTCCGGGGGCAATCTCCCGGCGACCGCACTTTCCACGGAGGGAGGGCTCTACCCGCGCTGGCGCTCGGCGACGATCCTCGACTTCACGAGCGGCAATCGCGCATTTGCCTACGACGTGACCACGCGCCGCACCGACACGGCGACGGTGGCGCTCTCGCAGCCGCGCGCGATTCCGTCCGGCTCCATTGCGCTTACGGGTGCGCGCATCATCCCGCTCGACGGAAAGCCGGTCATCGCATCGGGAACCGTCGTGGCGCGAAAGGGGCGCATCACCTGCGTAGGGCGCTGCTCGGTCGCCGGCGTCGACCGGGTCATCAGCGCCAGCGGCAAGACCATCATCCCGGGGTGGGTCGACGTGCACGCGCACCATCACCGCGAGCACATGGGGCTCACACCGCGCGAGAACTTCGAGAGCGCGATCTACCTGGCGTACGGCGTCACGACCACCAACGACCCCGCGTCGACATCGAACGCCTCGTTCCCGACCGCCGAGCTGGTGGAGGTCGGCGAGATGGTTGGACCACGCATCTTCAACACCGCCGAAGCGATGTACGCGGGAGATGCCGGCTTCACGAATGACATCGCCACGCGCGATGTGGCCGTCCACGAGGCGCGCCGCCGCCAGTCGTGGGGAGCGATCATGCTCAAGCAATATCTCCAACCTACACGCCGGCAGCGCCAGTGGGCCGTCGACGCCGCGCGCGAGGTCGGGATGCGGGTCACCGCCGAGGGGAGCGATGACCTCAACTACAAGCTCGGGATGATCATGGACGGGCACACCGGTGGCGAGCACCTCACCGTCCAGGCCCCGCTCTATTCGGACTTCACCACCTTCATCGGGCAGGCCAAGTACGTCTACTCACCTACGCCACTGGTGAGCGGCTTCGCCGCGTGGAACGAGGAGTGGTTCTGGCAGGCGAGCCCGGTGTGGAAGGACGCCAAGCAGGGGAAGTGGACGCCGTGGCGCCAGCTCATCCCGCACACCCGCCGCTTCATCATGCGCCCCGAGACCGACTACTCGAAGGACATCGTTTCGCAGGAGATCGCCGACATCGTTGCAGCCGGCGGGTACGCCGCGGTGGGCTCGCACGGCCAGCAACCCGGGCTCGGTTCGCACTGGGATGTATGGATGGCAGCCAAGGCGGCGGGGAACATGACCGCCCTCGAGATCGCCTCCATGCACGGCGCGACGTTCCTGGGGATGGACCAGGACCTGGGCTCCATCGCCGTCGGCAAGCTCGCCGATATGATGGTGCTCAACGCCAACCCGCTCGACAACATCCGGAATACCGCCGATATCCGCTACGTGATGAAGGGGGGGACGCTCTACGACGCGAACTCGCTCGATGAGATCTGGCCGGTGGCGCGCCCGTATGGGGATGCGTGGTGGTATGTCGGAGACATGTACGGGGAGAGCACGAAGCCAGTTGGTACTTACGACAAGAGATAGGCTTTCGGACGGGGGACGGGAGACGGGAGACGGGAGTGCAAACGGCGCCTAACGGCGCCGTTTGCGGTTCGTGCGCATTCGACCTGCCGGCGCGAAGCGCCGGCCAACGCCCGAACCAACCCCCCGGTGTGCAGCACCCCCACCTCGCACGCCGACACGCAACGGGCGCCGCATCGCGGCGCCCGTTGCACTCCCGTCCCCCGTCCCCCGTCTCCCGTCCAAAGCCCTACTGCACGGCCGAAGGCGTCGTGACGCGCTTCACCAACCTATACATAAACTCAATCCCATCAAAAAACCCCTTCTGCGGAATCCGCTCGTTCATCCCATGCGCGAACGTATCCGTGTAGAAGAAGCCGCTCACGCCGTACACCGGTATGCCGGCATTCCGCAGGTAGAGCCCGTCGGTCGCCCCGGTACTCATCGTCGGGATCACCGGCGTCCCCGGCCACATCTCCTTCGTCACCCGCTCGATCTCCCCCATCAGCTCGCGGGTGAGCGGCGAAGGCGGTGAGTTTCGAGCCGCGCGATTGGTCGAGACCTTCACCTTGGGGTCGCCGATCACCCGCACCAGCGTCGCCTGCACGTCCTCGGTCGTGGCGTCGGGGAGGATGCGGCAGTTCACGTTCGCCCGCGCCCGCTGAGGGAGCGCGTTAGGCGCGTGCCCCCCTTCGAGCATGGTGGCGACGCACGAGGTGCGCATCTGGGAGTTGTACGACGGGTCGGCCGACAGCGTGGCGATCGCCTTGGCGTTGGTCGGGTCCTTGGCCAGCGCCTTCATCGCTTCTCCCATCGCCCCCGGAGTGATCGCCGCCGAGCGTTCGAAGTAGGTGCGGGTGATCTCGTTGAGCTTCACCGGAAAGTCGAACGCCCCGACCTTCACCAGCGCCGCCGACAGTTCGGTGATCGCGTTGTCCTTCACCGGGCGCGACGAGTGCCCGCCGGGATTCGTCGTCTCGAGCGTGAAGTCGACGTACTTCTTCTCGCTCGCCTGGATGTCGTGCGAGAGATACTTCCCGTCGCGCACCCGCCCGCCCCCTCCCTCGTTGAAGGCGTACTCGGCGTCGATCAGCGGGCGATTGTGATCGAGGAGGTATTCCACTCCGTTGTTGGAGCCCCCTTCCTCGTCCGTCGTGAGCGCCACGATCACGTCGCGGTCCCCTGCATACCCCTCGGCCTTCAACCGCATGATCGTCGTCAGGTGCATCGCCGCATCGTCCTTGTCGTCGGCGACGCCGCGCCCGTAGAAGGTGCTGTCCTTCTCGGTGAAGGTGAACGGCGGGAGCGTCCAGTCCTCGGGCTTCGCCTCGACCACGTCGAGGTGCGCGAGGAGGAGGATCGGCTTCCGCGTCACGTTCTTCCCGTGGAGGCGCGCGACCAGGTTTCCCTTGCGGTCGGTCTGCTGGATCACCACGACATCGGAGTCGGGAAACCCCGCCGCCTTGAGGCGCGCCGCCATCGCCTGCGCCGCCTTGAGCGTGCTCCCCGAGCTCTCGCTCGTGTTGATCTCGATCAGCTCCTTGAACAGGTCGCGCGCGGTCGAGTCCCAGTGCGTGCGACCGATGTGCTGCGCCGCGGCCGGCGACGACAGCGCACTCACGGCGATGGCCAGCGCAACCACGCGCTTCAAGACGGTGCGGCGAGGGCGAGTGTCTGACATCATGTAGCGTTTGAGGTGAGCGTGAAGCGCCGAGAGTCCCTGCTGCGCACGGTTTGCCATCATTGCGCCGGCCCGCGACCGATCGCGTCCCAGATGAGCGAAAGGGTCGACGTGGTCTGTCCGCGATACTGCGGGCGGAAGCCGTAGAGCACCACCTTCCCCTTCCCCACCGTCGCCTCGACGAGCGCCGCCTTCCCCTGCAACCGCTCGGCGCCCAGGAGCCAGCCAGAGGCGAGCGCATTCCCGCTCGTCTCGTACGTCGCGACCGCCGTCGCGCGCGACGGGTCGGTGATCTCGAAGGCCGGCGAATCCTCGAACCAGATCGCGGCAGTCGTCGCGGTGTGATGCGAGGCGATCGGGTTCGACTTGTCGAGCGTCACCTTGAAGAGTGACCCCGGTGCGTAGAACTCGGTGTTGCGCACGCCGTCGAGCACATTCTTCACCGGGAGCTTGAAGGCGTCGATCGCGTAGTCGCTCGCTTCGTTGAAGGCGAGTACAGTACCGCCGTTCTCCACGAACTGCGCGAGCGCACGCGCACCATCCTCGCCAACACCGCCGCGCAGCGAGTCGGGATAGTTGCCGCCGAGCCCGTTGGTAATCTGCCGAGGATTCTGGTCGGGGAGGATGATCACGTCGTAACGCGCATTGAGGTTCCCCGCGCGCAAGTCCTTGTCGACCACGGAAGAGAACGGGACCTTGTACGTGTCGAAGATCCAGCGCGTCCACCCCTCGTCCATGCTCCCGGCATACGAGCGGTAGATCCCGATGCGCCGCGAGCTGTTCCCCGTGAGCCCCGCCACCGTGAAGTTAGGCTCGGGCATCGCCGGTACGAGCGTCGCCGTCACAGGGACATCGCCGCGCACGGCGAAGGCGTCGACGCCGAACAGGAGCGGGAGGGTGTGCGCCGTGACGTCGTACGGGCGCTTGGGCGGACCGCCCGGATACTCCCGCAGGTTCGGGTACGCCTGCGCCTCGAGCAGCGCCTTGGCGTACGAACCGAACGGCTGGCGGATCACTACCGCGTAGCTCCCTGCCGGCTGCGTCGCCCCGCCAGCTACAACCGGCGCTGTCGTCTCCCGGATCTCGATCTGCCCGTGCTGCAGCGTCCAGATGAGGCGTTGCAGCGCCTGCGCGTCCTTCTGGTTCTTGGGAATCACGTAGGCCGTCGGGACGACCGAGTCGAGCGCCCAGGGCGCATCGGCGGCGAGCGCACGGTCGCCGAGCGCGGCGTAGCTCTCCAGCCACGGCCGACGGTCTCGCGCCGCCTGGGCGAGGAGCGCCCAGCTCGCCGCTGACTGATACTTGACGATATCGCCGATCCCCCAGCGCCCCCCCTTCCACAGGGCCGGATAGTTCCAGCTCTGCACCCGCGCGTCGTACCCACGCCCGGTGCCTAACGCGCTGAACGGGATGGTGATCGCCGTGGCCAGGCGCGCGCTCGCCGTCTCGGTGAGGATGCGCGCCCCGTGATGGTTGAGCGAGTACTGGCGCGCCGGTGACCACTGGTCGTACGAGGCGTTCGTGGCCACGCCGGTCAGCCCCTCGGAGATGAGGCGCCACGACATCGCCATGCCTAACGCATTCGTGGCGCCGGTGAGGATCGGGTCGATGTTGGGCTCGAGCGGATCCATGTACGGCGGGATGAAGATGCGCCCCGCGTTGGCTCCCTGCTGGTGCACGTCGTTGACGATCTGCGGATCCCACGGCGTGTAGAGCGAGTCGACCGTATACCGCGTCTCCGGCTGCGTGAAGGCGTACCAGTCACGGTTGTTGTCGTGCCCCGTGTAGTGATGGTACAGCTCCGGCGGCCCCGAGCCCTCGGCCGGCGTGTCGAGCGTCGAGCGATACCAGTTCCCCACGATGTCCACCCCGTCGGGGTTCTGCGACGGGACGAGCATGATGATCGTGTTCTGCAGGATCGAACGCACCTCGGGCGTATTGCCGCGAGCCAAACGATCGGCAATCACGAAGGGCGTGAGGAATCCTCCCACCTCGGTGCTGTGGATGCTCGACGTGATCAGGATGACGTTCTTTCCTTCATCGAGCAGCCGCGGCAACTCGCCGGCGGTACGCAACCGCGGATCCATCAGCTTGCGCTGGATCTGCCGGTACTTCTCGAGATTGGCCAGCGTCGCCGGGTCGGCGATGTAGGCAACGATGAAGTCGCGCCCGAGGACCGTCTTCCCGAGCGTGCGCACCTGCACGCGCGGCGACGCCTTGGCGAGCGCGCGGAAGTACGTCGTCACCTGCTGCCAGCTGGGGAGCTTGCGGTCAGTGCCGGGTTCCCATCCGAGCACCGACGCGGGCGTCGGGATCGATGCGGCCGGGCGCGCGGCGCTCTTTGCCGGCTGAGCGGAGGCAGTGCGCGCTGACGCTGCGAGCGCGACACCGAGCGCTGCGCACGACGCGAGGTTCAGGCGAGAGCGCCAAGGACGAGTGAGAGACATGCGTGACTGGGCTCGAGACAGCGCGACGTGCGCGCAGCGGGGGGGGGGACCCTGAGGTGTGGGACGAAGCGAAGCTGTCGGAGCGCCGCAGGAGCGTCAAGCAACGGACGCGCGATAGCTTGTCCGTCTTACGCCCACGAGTCCCCATTCGATGCGACGCACTCCCCGCTCTCTCATCCGCTTCGCGCGCACCGCGCGACTCGCCCTCGTCGTCAGCTGCGCCCCG
>CAZWVG010000293.1:0-6810 GCA_964637355.1 uncultured Gemmatimonadaceae bacterium | reverse complement strand
ACGAGCACCATCGCCCGGTACTGGATCTGCGTCGCCGCCTTCATCACCGCCGACTCGGCCGGCACCTGCATCATCTTGGCGAGGAGCGTGATCGGGATCGTGCTCCAGATGTGGTCGCAGTCGATGCTGCGGATCTCGCCGTCGTGCTCGGCGTTCACGGTCCAGGTGTACCCCGGCGTGGTCGACGGCGTGATGCTCGTCGCCCCCCACCCCAGCGCGATCTCCGCGCCTAACGACTCGGCGCGCTGCGCGTAGGCGCGGGAGATCTGGCCATATCCCTCGCGCATGTAGTAGTAGTTGCCGCCGCCGACCGGGTTGAGGAGCCGCTTGATGAGCTTCGCGAAGCTCCCCGCCGACACGCGCTTGCGCGCCTGGATTCCCGAGAGCGACTCCGGATTCTTCCCCCACATCTTGCGGCCATAGGGGAAGTAGAAGTGCCGGCTCATCGTCGGGCCGAGGTTCGCCAGCAGGACCGAGGCGTAGGTGTCCCCCTCGGCGGGCCTGGCGACCTTGGTCATCACCATGTCGCGCGCCATTCCCAGCGCGAACCCCTTGTCCAGTCGGCGCAGCAGGTCGGTCGTCTGGATGGGAAAGTGCAGCCATTGTCCGCGCAGGCGAATGCGCCCGTGTCGCGCGAAGTCGCCGAAGTCGTCGCCCAGCATCTCCTTGATGTCGGCGAGGATCTCGGGTGCGCAGGTGTGATGCAACCGGTGGCTTCCGTAGTCGAGCCACTGGCCCCCCCACTGAAACGACGCGGCGTTGCCCCCAACGACGTCCTGCTTTTCGAGCAGCGTCACCGTCGCCTTGCCGGCACGGCGCAGTTGGAATGCAGCACCACACCCTGCAGGGCCGCCGCCGAGTACGACAACATGCGGCTGGCGGCTCATGCGTTGTCTCCCGCGCTGCTTCGGCGGTCGTCCCAGCGCTTCCAGGGAGCGCGCCCCTTGGCCCAGAGCGACTCGAGAAGGTCGCGCTCGCGCAAGGTATCCATCGGCTGGAAGAATCCCGGGTGCTTGAACGCCATCAGTTGGCCGTCGCGTGAGAGGCGCTCGAGCGGTTCGCGCTCGAGGATGGTTTCGTCTCCCTCGATGTAGTCGAAGACCCCCGGCTCGAAGACGAAGTAGCCACCGTTGATCCACCCGCTCTCGGTCTGCGGCTTCTCGCTGAACTCGGTGACGGCATCATCCGTCAGCCGCAATCCGCCGAAGCGCGCCGGCGGACGCACCGCGGTCACTGTCGCGAGTTTGCCGTGCGCACGATGGAAGGCCAGCAACGCGGTCAGGTCCACGTCCGAGAGGCCGTCGCCGTATGTCGCCATGCACGTCTCGCCGCCGGTGAGATGACGCAGTCGGCGCAGGCGCCCGCCGGTCATCGAGTCGAGCCCTGTGTCCACGAGCCCGACCTGCCAATCGAGCCGGCTCCCCTGGATCACGTCGATCGATCCGTTGCGCAGGTCCACGAAGAAGTCGCTCTCGTGCACCGCGATGTTCTTGAAGTACTCCTTGATCATCTCGCCCTTGTAGCCGCAGGCGACGAGGAACTCCTTGAACCCGTGCGACGCGTAAAAGCTCATCAGGTGCCAGAGAATCGGTCGCCCCCCGATCTCCACCATCGGTTTGGGGCGCGACGAAGTCTCCTCGGCGAGCCGCGTTCCGCGACCGCCGGCCAGGATGATCACCTTCATGCGTGGAACCGGGGGAACGAGGGGTGGATCGGCGTGCGCACGATCGAATGGCGATCGCGGTGAGCCGTCACTCGGTCACCCGACCGCTCGACAACTCGCCCGTCATCGGGAGCATTCCGGGGGAGCGCTGGCGCCACCGCGACAGCTCCGACGAGAAGCGATAGCGAACGAGGCCGGCGAAGAAGTTGAAGCAGGTCCCCGCATTCACGTGCGACAGCCCGCGGCTCCGCATGCGGGCGAACACGCTGTACTCGATGCAACGCACCCCGAGATAGTGCGACTTGATCATGATCTCGGGATCGAGGAACCAGTCCTTCGACGACAGCCCCATGCGCCGCACCACATCGCGATGCAGGATCTTCGGGAGACCGTTGATATCGAACGAGGCGATGCTCGGCCACAACGCGCGGAAGAGCAGGTTGTAGCTGACGGAGACGACCTTGCGGATGAAGCCGTCCATGCGGAAACGCCGGCGCGCCTTCGCCAGCACCGGCTCCTCGCAGGCGAGCGCCTCTTCGAACAGATGCACCGTCTCGTGGGCGTCGACCTGCGAGTCGGCGGGAATGAAACCGATCCACGGCGCCGTGCAGCTGGGTATGCCACTCAGGATGCCGAAGCCGTACCCCTGGTTCTGCTCCACGCGCACGTGAATCACAGGGTGCCCCTGATCGACGTACTCCTGGATGATTTCACCGGTCCGGTCTCGCGAGCCGTTGTCGACCGCGACGAGTTGCAGCCGGTGCCCAGCCCCGCGGAAGGCGGCGAGCGTGCGGCGGATAGTCTGCCCGACGATCGCCTCTTCGTTGTAGCACGGCATCACCAACGAGATGTCCGGTGGCGCCAGCAGTTCCTGCGGATCGGGAGGAGGCAACGGAATAGAAGGCATCACTCGGCTCGTAAAGTCTCTGGACATCGGTACATCGGGAGACGACGCGCCCCGTGCTCAGGGCACCCGCTCGTCGCCGGACAGTCACCGGCCACGCTCAACGCAAGTTCCGTGACCACGACGTCCAGTCGTCGGTCGAATCCCACACCGTACACCGATTTTCGCGCCCCTCGATGTCTTTGAACGGGACAACCAACCCCGGACTGGCCGAAATCACGAGGCTTATCCGCCGCACTGTGGCGCACGTGCCACTACTCTAGACCACATTTGGCTTGTTCGCCACGCGGGGCATTCCAATCTCCCGCGCACGAGGATTGCCAGTGGCCGGGTGGGCTCGTCAATGGCCACGTAACGGCGAACACGATACGTCGCCGTCGCTTCACTACCGGTCGGCTCTGAAATCGTCGCCGATCGCAGCGGCGGCGCCAAGCGCCGGCCGATGGCCGTCGACGATTGGAGAGATGACTTCGACACCCGGATCAGGTTCATACGACATGGTGGATTTGCAGACTGAGGGACGCGGAGATGATGCGAAGGGAGAGACGCTCCTCCCGGGGGAGGGCGTTCTCCGGGAAGACGCGGCGCACGCGGCGGCGTCGATGGGCTCTGCCGCCGACGCACTCGAAGGGAAGACGGTCCTCATCTCTGGCGGTGCCGGATTCCTCGGCGCCGCGATGGCCGATGCCCTCCTTCACCTCAATCGCACCCGCTTCGCCAAGCCAGCGCGAGCCATCATCGTCGACAACTTCGTGACTGGCGTTCCCTCGCGCGTGCAACGCATGGCCGAGGATCCGAACGTGACGGTGATGAGCGCCGACATTTCGCGCGACGTGGAGATCGCCGAGCCGTTTCACTTCGCGATCCACGCAGCGGGGATCGCCTCGCCGATCATCTATAGGGCGAAGCCGCTGCAGACTGCCGACGTGAACGTCTGGGGATTGCGGCGCATGCTCGAGCTGGCCCGCGCGCAAGACGACCTGCAGGGCTTCCTCTTCTTCAGCACGAGCGAGATCTACGGAGACCCCGATCCCGAGCACATTCCGACGCGCGAGGATTATCGCGGCTACGTCTCGTGCACCGGACCGCGCGCCTGCTACGACGAGTCCAAGCGCTTCGGCGAGACGCTCGCCGTGGTCTATCATCAGGAATTCGGTTTCCCGATTCGCAGCGTGCGTCCCTTCAATGTGTATGGGGCAGGGCAGCGCATCGACGACGGGCGCATCATGCCAGACCTCATGCGCGCTGCGTCGCGCGGCGAGGAACTCGTCCTTCACTCCGACGGTCGCGCCACGCGTTCGTTCTGCTACATCAGCGATGCTACGGCTGGCTTCTACCTCGCGATGCTCAAGGGACATCCGGGTGAGGCGTACAACGTCGGCAATCCGCACGAGGTCAGCATCCGCCAGCTCGCCGACATCGTCTCCGGGATGAGCGGGACGCCGGTGACGTTCAAGGTGAGCAGCGATCCGCACTATCTCACCGACAATCCGCAACGTCGCTGTCCCGACCTCACCAAGTCCAGCTCGCACCTCGGGTACGCGCCGAGCATTCCGTTGGAGGAAGGAGTGCGACGTACGCTGCGCTGGGCGAAGGAGACGAGCGCCTGATGCGCGTCGCGATCATCGGCGGCGGACCGGTCGGATTGGTCAGCGCCGCCGTGCTGGCCGGCGTGGGACACGACGTGCGCGTGGTCGATATCGATCCGGTGCGCACCGACAAGATCTCGCGCGGCGTTCCGCCCTTTCACGAGCCGGGACTTCCCGAACTCCTGCGCACCGTCGTGGACAGCGGCAAGCTCACGGCGACTCGCGTTGCAGCTGAAGCGGTCGTCGGTGCGGAGGTTGTCCTCATCTGTGTGGGGACGCCACCGACTGGGCACGGCGCCGACCTCACCGCACTCCGCGCTGCGAGCGCCGAGGTGGGGAAGGCGCTGCATGGTGCCGACGGCTATCGCGTGATTGCGGTGAAGAGCACCGTGCCGCCGGGGACGACGACGTCGATCGTCGAGCCGATCCTGCGCGAACATTCAGGACTTGATGCGAACGGTTTGGGGATCGGGATGAATCCCGAATTCCTGCGCGAGGGCGTCGCCGTCGACGACATGCGCACCCCCGATCGCGTCGTCCTCGGTGTCGGCGACGAACGCGCAGGTGCAAAGCTCGCCGAGATGTACGCCCCGTTTGACTGTCACGTCGTCTTCACCACGCCAACCGGTGCGGAGATGGCGAAGTACGCGTCGAACGCGCTCCTCTCTACGCTCGTCTCGTTCTCCAACGAGATTGCCGCCATGTGCGAGTCTGTCGACGATGCCGATGCCGTCGCGGTGCTCCGCGCCGTCCATGCGGATCGTCGCTTCAAGCTGAACGCTGCGCGCCCAGACGCGCCGGCCAGCATCGTGTCGTATCTCCTTCCCGGGCTTGGCTACGGCGGGAGCTGCTTCCCCAAGGACACCGAGGCGCTCGCCGCCTGGGCGCGCGCGCGCGGCGTGGAATCGCCGGTGCTCGACGCCGTGCGTAGCGTGAATGCGCAGCGCCCGGAAAAAGTGCTCGATCTCCTCAAGTCGCGCTTGCAACTGGCGGGAGCGCGCGTCGCGGTGCTGGGACTCGCCTTCAAGCCCGAGACCGACGACCTCCGCGAATCGCGCTCACTCGATCTCGCGCGCCTGCTGCACGCGGCTGGCGCCGAGGTGCGCGCCTGCGATCCCGTTGCAGCTGCCGAAGGGGCGGAGCGCCTCGCCGGCGTCGCGACGGTCACGAGCGATCCCGAATCGGCGCTCGACGGCGCCGACGCGGCGGTCCTCGCCACGGCGTGGCCGAGTCTCGTGTCGCTCGATCCCGCGAAGGTGCGCGAACTCATGCGCCGGCCGCTGGTCCTCGATGCGCGCCGCGCGCTCGACCCGGTCGCGTGGAGCGCACACTGCGAATTCCTCCCCATCGGCCTCAAGGCGTGACACTCACCATTCGCACGACGTGCCGCGGTTGTGACGGTGCGTTGCAGCCGTTCCTCGCCCTGGGCGACCAACCGCTCGCGAATCGCCTGCGGCGACGCAGCGATCCGGCTCCCGTCCCCACGTATCCGCTCACGCTCTGCCGGTGCCTGGACTGTGGACTGGTGCAGCTGCGCGAGGTGGTCGACCCGGCGCTCCTCTTTGCCGACTACGCCTACGTGCCGTCGACATCGAGCACGATGCGCGCGCACTTCGACGAGTTCGCCGCGTCCACCGTCGAGCGGTTGCATCTGACGGGTGACGACCTCGTGGTCGATGTCGGGAGCAACGACGGCCTCCTCCTGTCGTGCTTCCAGAAGCGCGGCGTCCAGGTACAAGGGATCGAGCCCGCCGAGAATCTCGCCGCGCGCGCGACCGCCGCTGGGATCCCCACGCATGCGGCCTTTTTCGGCGAAGAGGTCGCACGCGAACTCGCGGCGAAGAAGCCTGCGTCACTCGTCACGGCAACCAACGTCTTCGCACATGTGGACGACGTGCGCGGATTCATTCGCGCCGCCTTCGCCCTCCTCGGGTCCGACGGCGTCTTCATGGTCGAGGTGCAGTCGTTCGCCGACACCGTGTCGACGCTCGCCTTCGACATGACGTACCACGAGCACATGACGTACTACGCCACGGCGCCACTCGCTCGCTTGTGCGAAGTCGAAGGCGTGGCACTCCTCGATGTGGAGCGTGTCTCGACGCACGGCGGTTCGCTGCGCGCCACGATCGGGCGACCGGGACACAAGCTCGCCCGCCCGGACCGCGTCGCGGCGCGCATCGCCGAGGAAGGTGATCGCGCGGGCGCGGCAGGGTGCGAGCACCTCGCGCGCGGCGCCGAAACGGTGCGACGCGACCTGCGCACGCTCCTCGGCGTGCTGCAGGAAGACGGCGCGCGCATCGCCGGTTATGGCGCGCCCGCCAAGGCAACCGTCCTCCTCAACTACTGCGGGTTGCGCGCCTCCGATGTCCAGTACGTCGTGGACCGCAACGAAGCCAAGCAAGGGCAGCGGATCCCCGGCGTCGACATTCCGGTCGTGGGACCGGAGCGACTCGAGAGCGATCCGCCGACCCACCTCCTCCTCCTCGCCTGGAACCTCGCTGACGAGATCGCGAAGGAGCAGGAGGCCTACGCTGCGGGAGGCGGGCGCTTCATCGTCCCGGTCCCGCACCCCCGTCTCCTCGACTGATGCGCATCCGTCTCTTCCTGACGTGCTGGATCCTCTTCTGCCTGCACTTCGCCACCGACTTCGTGCG
>CAZWVG010000292.1:0-6811 GCA_964637355.1 uncultured Gemmatimonadaceae bacterium | reverse complement strand
TACAACGGGATGAACTTCATCCACGCCACGCCGTGGGATGCGCTCGGCCCCAACTACAAGACCGTCTTCATCACCGACGATCACGTGCGCACCTGGTACGACGCCATGCAGCTGCAACTCGAGCGCCCGATGCGCGGGAACGATCGCTTCGGCGGTGCGCTGTCGTACACGCTGGCGCGGAGCGAGGAGCAGGGGCAGAGTCAGGACATCTTCTGGGGCTTCGACGATCACTACCCGACCGTCTCGGACCTCCCGCGTCGCCGCGCGCCGAACAACCAGACCCACACGATCGTGGCGAACGGTGTCGTGCGACTGCCGGCCGGGTTCCGGTTCAGCAGCATCGTGAGCCTCGGGTCGGGGCTCACCGTCAACGCCACCGACGCCAGCGCCGGCTTCGACTTCGGGAAGCAGAAGACCTACGTGTACGCGCCGCCCACCAAGCCGTTCCTCGGCATCGGCCACGTCTTCAACACGCAGAACATGGACCTGCGCCTCGAGAAGGGATTCACCGTGGCGAGCGGGCAGACCGTCAGCATCATTGCCGACCTGTTCAACGCCTTCAACACGGCGAACTTCGGGTGCTACGACGCGCAGATCAATCCGACCTCCGGGTCACCGAATGCGAACTTCAACAAGCCGGGGTGCGCCGCGCTCGGGCGTCGCCTGCAGATCGGTGCGCGCTACGGGCTGCAACCGTTAGGCAGCGGGCGTCCATGATCGCGGACTGCCGGCCCCTCGGCGCGTGAGCCTCAACGCACCGACTATGCGCACACGGTGGCGACTCATCGTCGTCGCCGTGTGCGCTGTGGCCAGCGCGTGCGCGTCGGTTCAGGTCACCGGACCGGCGCGCACCACGCTCCCCGCCGCCGACATCGCCCTCCTCGATTCGCTCGAGCACCGCACCTTCAACTTCTTCTGGGAGCGCTCGAACGCGCAGACCGGGCTCACCCCCGATCGGTGGCCAACGCCGAGCTTCTCCAGCGTCGCTGCGGTTGGCTTCGCCCTCACCGCATATCCCATCGGCGCCGAGCGTGGCTGGATCACGCGGGAGCAGGCGGCGGAGCGCACGCTCAACACGCTGCGCTTCTTCTGGCAGGCGCCTCAGGGTCCTCAACCGAGCGGTATCGCCGGCTACAAGGGATTCTTCTATCACTTTCTCGACATGTCGACGGGGAACCGTTTCGAGACCGTCGAGCTCTCCACCATCGATACCTCGCTGTTGTTAGGCGGAGTCCTGTTCTGTCAGTCGTACTACGCCGGTCCGGGAGCCACCGACGTCGCCATCCGCGCCTACGCCGACTCGCTCTACCGCCGCGTCGAGTGGACGTGGATGCAGCCCAACCCGCCGTTCGTGAACCATCGCTGGCGCCCCGAGGACGGCTACTCGCCGAGCAACTGGAAGGGGTACGACGAGTCGATGATCCTCTATGTGCTGGCGTTAGGCTCGCCGACCTTCCCTATCGACTCGGCGGCCTGGCCGGCATACACGGCGACCAACCCCTGGCGCACCTTCCAGGGGGAGACGCACATCAACTTCGAGCCACTCTTCGGGCACCAGTACTCGCACATGTTCATCGACTTCCGTGGCATTCGCGACGCCTACATGCGCGCGCACGGGATCGACTACTTCGAGAATTCGCGCCGGGCCACGATCTCGCAGCGTCGTTATGCGATCGAGAACCCAGCCGGGTGGGTCGGCTACGGTGCAGACATCTGGGGTCTCACCGCGAGCGACGGCCCGCTCGACTCGACGTTCTCCGTCGCGGGTAAGTCGCGCGAGTTTCACACGTACTGGGCGCGGGGCGCCGCCGCCACCGAGATCCGCGACGACGGAACGATCGCTCCCACCGCCGCCGCCGCGTCGCTCCCCTTCGCGCCGGAAATCGTGATGCCGGCGATCCGCGCGATGCGCGAGCGATACGGCGCGCAGCTCTACCAGCAGTACGGTTTCCTCGACGCCTTCAACCCGACGCTCACTCAACCGCTCCCGCTTCGCCACGGGCGCATCGACCCCACGCTCGGCTGGTTCGACAACGACTATCTCGGCATCGACCAGGGACCGATCGTCGCGATGATCGAGAACTATCGGAGCGAGTTGGTGTGGCGCACGCTGCGACAGAATCCGTACATCGTGCGCGGGCTCAAACGGGCGGGGTTTACGGGGGGGTGGCTCGACGGCGTGAAGTAGAGCGCACGAAGCCCTCGCCCCACCTCTGCGGCGGCTGAGCGAAGCGACCTACGGGAAGACGTCGCAAAGACGAGCTCCAGTTCCAGCGTCGTGCTTGACTTCGATTCGAACAGTTGTTTGAATCAACTGTTCCAATCCCCCTCCCCATGAAACGCCCCAGGCTCGTCCTCGTCGTGGCCCTCCTCGTCGCCGCCATCGCCACCTCCATCTGGTGGAACCGGCGCGCCGCCGGAACGCTCGCCCTCACCGGGATCGTCACCACCCACGAAGTCGTGGTGAGCGCCCAGATCCCCGGGCAGGTCGCCCAGCTCCTCGTCGCGCAGGGAGACTCGGTCGCCCCCAACCAGCTCCTCGCCCAGCTCGCGCCGGGTGAACTCGCCGCCGATCGCGACTACTTCGCCAGCACCGCCGGCGCGATGGGAGCGCAAGTGCAGGCCGGCGAAGCCGACCTGCGCTACCAGTCGATGGAGACGGAGCAGCAGATCCGGCAGGCTTCGTCCGCACTCGATGCCGCGCTGGCCCAACAACAGGAAGCAGAGGCGACACTCACCAATGCGCGCGCGAACCGAGAGCGCGAGGACAAGCTCCTCTCGACCGGCGGCGCGTCGCCTCAGGAAGCCGACCAGGCGCGCACCGCCTTCTCCGTCGCCCAGGCGCGCTACGATGCCGCCGTCAAGCAGGTCGAGACGCGTCGCTCGGCGCTCGTCCTCGCACAGGGGGCCGCCGCACAGCTCGCCGCCAGGCGCAACTCGGTCGCCGCGCTCCGCCAACAGCGCTCCGCCGCCTCGGCGCAGACCGCCAAGGCCGACGTGCGCCTCGCCTATCGCGAGATCCGCGCCCCGATTGCCGGCATCATCGATGTAGACGCGGTGCGGGCGGGCGAAGTCGTCACGGCGGGACAGCCGATCCTAACGCTCATCGATCCCGACCAGCTCTGGGTACGCGCCGACGTCGAGGAGACTTACATCGATCGCGTGAGGCTCGGCGATTCGCTGAGCGTGCGCCTTCCGTGGGGAGAAACCGCGAAAGGGGTCGTGACCTATCGCGGCGTCGACGCCGAATTCGCGACGCAGCGCGACGTGAGCCGCACCAAGCGCGACATACGCACGTTCGAGATCCGCGTGCGCCTCGACAACAGCGCCCGCCGTCTCGCCGTGGGGATGACGACCACGGTGCTCCTTCCGGTGCGTGCCGGCGCATGAAGGCCATCGAAGTCCGCGCCATCGCCAAGCGCTTCGGCGACTTCACCGCGGTCAACGAACTCTCCTTCGACGTGGAGCAAGGCGAGATCTTCGGGTTGTTGGGGCCTAACGGTGCCGGCAAGTCGACGCTCATCCGCATGCTCACCACCCTCGTGCGCCCCACCAGCGGGACGGCGATCGTCGGCGGGCACGACGTGGTGCTCGACCCCGACGGCGTGCGGCGCTCGATCGGCGTGATCCCCCAGGCACTGACCAGCGATCTCGAGCTCTCCGCCGAGGAGAACCTCCTGATCTTCGCAAAGCTCTATGGCGTCCCACGGGCGCGCCGAGGGGCGCTCATCGCCGAGCTCCTCGCCGCCGTCGACCTCACGCAGTGGGCCGACAAGCCGGTGAAGAACCTGTCGGGGGGGATGCGTCGCCGGGTCGAGATCGCCCGCGGGCTGGTGCACGAGCCGCGCATCTTCTTCCTCGACGAACCGACGACCGGGCTCGATCCCGTCTCGCGCGCCGCCGTATGGGAGATGCTGCGCCGGATCAAGGAGCAGCGAGACCTCACCGTCCTCCTCACCACGCACTACATGGACGAAGCTGATCGCCTCTGCGACCGGATCGCCATCGTGGATCACGGCGAGCTCAAGGCGCTCGACTCGCCGCTCCGGCTCAAGGCCGCGATTCCCGGTGAGAACACGCTCGATGTCTCCTTCTCCGCAGAACCCGAGGGATGGGGAGAGCGCCTGCGCGGGCTGCCCGCCGTCGCCGCAGTCTCCAACGCCGGCCACGTCTATCGCATAACGAGTGACCGCGGCCCCGAAACGACGATGGCGCTGATGGCCGAGTCCGCAGCGGCGGGGGTAGAGGTGCAATCGCTCGCCGTCTCCAGCACCTCGCTCGACGATGTCTTCGTCCACTTCACCGGACACGCGCTCCGCGACGCGTTGCAGGAGCAGTCGATGGCCGAGCGTTCGCCCAACCTGCGGAGGCGCTAGCCATGGAACGCATGTGGGCGATCGTGGAGCGCGACCTGCGCCGCTTCACCAAGAGTCCGGCGCTCATCATCATGTCGCTCCTCCTCCCGATCGTGCAGCTGGTGATCCTCGGCTACGCCTTCGGTGGTCGCGTGCGGCACCTGAACGTTGGCCTGGTGGACCATGACCACGGGGTCGCTGTCGTGCGGCTGCGGGAGTTGGCCAATGCGGTCACGGCCAATGCGGCGACCTTCACGATGGTCCCCTACAACGACGAAGGCGCCGCGCTCACCGCGCTGCGCAATGGAAAGCTGAATGGCGTGATGATCGTTCCGGCCGACTTCTCGCGCCGCTCGCTCGCTGGACTGTCGCCGAAGGTCGCGCTCATCGAGGACAACACCGACAACTTCGTCGGCGTGGCGCTCTCGTCGACGCTGGCGGGGATGGTGCAGGTCTTCAACGAACCGGCCGCCACGAGTCACCGCCTGTCGTCGCGCGCGTCGCTCGATCTCGTGGAGATGTATCCGTTCGTCCCCTACATCCAGTACTTGCTCCCCGGCTCCATCGTGATGTCGATCTTCATGATGGTGATGATCGGGGGCGGGATCATCTACATCGACGACAAGGCACGCGGGCTGCACGAAGGATATCTCGTCACCCCGGTGACGCGCCTCGAGCTCATCCTCGGCTTCAACCTCTCCGGCGCGCTCAAGGCGATCATTGCCGGGACCGTGCTCATGACGATCGGCTCGCTCATCGCCGGCGTCCCCAATCCGTTCGACCCGATACGACTCGTGCGCCTCTTCGTGGTCATCTCACTGTCGTCGATCGCGTTGGTGAGCATGATGTTCCTCATCATGGTGCGCATGAACGACCCGCTCCTCCCGCGCGCGATGTTCGGCGTCCTCAACACGCTCCTCTACTTCCCGAGCGGTGCCGTCTATCCGCAGCAGGCGTTCCCGGGGTGGATGCGGGCGATCGCCGCGGTGGACCCGTTCACCTACGGGGTGCACGCGCTCAAGAGCCTTCTCCTCAAGAACACCGGCTTCGCAGCGATCGGGGGCGATCTCGCGTATCTCTCCATCTTCTCCTGCATCACCATGGGTGCCGCGGCGCTCCTCTTCAAGCGGGAACTGTGAGCGCCGTACGCGCCTCCGTCGCGTCGGATGTCGACACGCGTGAACGCCTCCTGCAGGCGGCCACTCGGCTGTTTGCCGAGCGCGGCTTCGAGAAGGTCACCGTCCGTGACATCGTTGCAGCTGCCGGCGCCAACGTCGCGGCGGTCAACTACCACTTTGCCGGGAAGCTCGGGCTCTACTCGGAAGTCATCGACCGGGCGATCTCGCTCATGCAGGGGGCGCACGACGGCACGCGCGACGCCCCGGCGGGGAGTAACGCCGAGGAACGCCTGCGCCTCTTCGTGCACTCCCTCCTCTCGCTGGTCGATGCGCCGGCCGATCTGGACTGGGTGTATCAGCTCCTGCGTCACGAGATGGAGAACCCGACCCCCGCCGCGCAGTCGATCCTTCGCCGGGTGATGCAACCAAGGATGCGGTACCTCTGCCAGGTGATCAGCGAACTCACGAGCTCGAGTCCCGAGGACGAGCACGTGCGCAACTGTGCGATGAGCGTGCAGGCCCAGTGCTACTTCGTGCGCAACATGATCCGCATGAAGGGGCGATTGCGCGCGGCGGGACTCGCGGAGGTCGCCTCGCTCTCGGGCGATGACCTGAGCAGTGTCGCCGAGCACATCGTTCGATTTTCGCTGGCGGGCATCGCGACGCCGCCGCAATAACAGTCATCTCACAAATGGTCGCCGGTCGCGCCGGCGCCCAGCGCCGGCCGGAGGCCGGCGACCATTTGTGAGATGACCTCTAGTCTTCTAGTCGGAGTAGCCCCTTGTTCATCTCGGACTTCTCGATTCGCCGCCCGATCATCACCGTCGTCACGATGATCGCCCTGGTCGTCTTCGGCCTGGTGGCGCTCGTCCAGCTCGATACCGATGAGTATCCCGAGCTGAACCAACCGATCGTCTTCATCGGTGTCGCCTACCCCGGTGCGGCCCCCGATGTCGTCGAGCGCGAGGTGGTGAACCGGCTGGAGGACAAGATCTCCGGCATCAGCGGCGTGGACAAACTCAACTCCACGTCGACCGACGGCTTCGCCCAGCTGATCGTGCAGTTCGTCTTCTCGAAGAACGTCGACCAGGCGACGCAGGACATCCGCGACGCCATCTCGGCGGTGCGCGGACAACTCCCGGCGGAGATCATCGAGCCGGTGATCGCGCGCTTCGATCCGTCGCAGCTCCCGATCATCTCGCTGGCGCTCACCTCCAACGTCTATTCGCCGCCGCAGCTCACGCAGATCGCCGAGGACATCATCGGCGGCGAGCTGCGTTCCATCAACGGCGTCGCACAGGTGAACGTGGTCGGTGGCGACAGCGCGCAGCTCAACGT
>CAZWVG010000291.1:0-6819 GCA_964637355.1 uncultured Gemmatimonadaceae bacterium | reverse complement strand
GGATCGCCGAGCTTCCCGCATCCGTGGCGCGTTCCCGAGACCTATCTCCCGGTGACCGATCGCATCCTCCGGCAGCTGCAGACGATGCCGGGGGTGCAAGGGGCGACCGTGCGGGCGAGCCTCCCCCTCGCGCCACGCGGTTCGCAGCCCACCCTCACGCTCGACGGAGCAGCGTCGCCGCTCCCGGTCGGCGATGTGCCCAACACTGCCGTCGTCGTGACGCCGACCTATTTCAGGACGCTCGATGTCTCGGTCGTACGCGGGCGCAGCTTCACCGACGACGATCGCGCCGCAGGGCTCCCGGTGGCGATGGTGAACGAGTGGGCAGCACGCCGCTGGTGGCCCGGGCAGGACCCGGTGGGGCAGGTGGTGCGAGTCGACACGGCGCCCGGGCTGGCGATTGCGCTCTCGATCGTTGGAGTCGTGCACGACAATCGCGCCGCGCTCCCCAACGTCCTCCTCGCCGACGAAGGGGCGGAGCTGTACCGCCCGTGGCTGCAGGCGAGCACGCCGTTCCCCTCCTTCCTCGTACGCAGTGCCGCCGCGCCCGCCGCGCTCTTGCGTCCGGTGCGCGAACTCCTCGTGCGCGAGGTCCCCGATCGCCCCGTCTTCGCCACGCTCGTGGCCGAGCAGGTGGCCGACCAGTTGAGCGGCGTGCGGACCAACGCAACGCAGATCCTCGCCTTCGCCGCGGTGGGGCTCTTCCTCGCGCTGCTCGGCATCCACGGCGTGCTGGCCTACGCCGTGGGGGTGCGCGTACGCGAGATCGGGATCCGCGGTGCGCTGGGCGCGACGCGGCAGCGGATCACGGTGATGGTGCTGCGCGACGCGCTCGCGGTGACGATTGCCGGCGTGGCCCTTGGACTCGTGGCCGCCGTCCTCGCCATGCGACCATTGGCCGCGCTCCTGTACGGCACGCGTCCCACCGATCCGCTGGTCTACACGAGTGTTGCGGCCGCGGTGCTCGTCGTGGCGCTCATCGCGAGCTGGATCCCGGCGCGCCGAGCCTCACGCGTGGACCCGCTCGACGCATTACGTTCGACCTGACGACGCCTTCCTCTCCTCTCCGACGACACGATGCGACACCCCCTGCGCACCGTCGCGCTCCTCTGCGCCCTCTCCGCCTGTCGAAGCTCGTCCCCAGTGAACGGTGAGACCGAGATCCTCTGGGACACCTGGGGGGTGCCGCACATCTACGCCCCCAACGACGCGCAGGCGTTCAAGGCCTACGGCTACGCGCAGATGCAGGCGCACGGCGACCTCCTCCTCAAGCTCTACGGCGAGGCGCGCGGGCGATCCGCCGAGTATTGGGGGGAGTCGCGCCTCCCCACCGATCGCTTCGTGCGCACGATGGGGATTCCCGCCCGCGCCGATTTGTGGTACGGGGGGCTCTCGTCCACCACGCGCGCCAACGTCGACGCCTTCGTCGAAGGGGTGAACCTCTACGCGACGCGCCACCCGGACCAAATCGCCGACAGCATGAAGGTCGTGCTCCCGGTGACCGCGACCGACGTGATCGCCCACGGCCAGCGCATCATCAACTTCCTCTTCATGTTCTTCGGGCAGGCCGACCTCCCGCCGACCATGAACAACAACGTGGCGCCGGGCTCGAACATGTGGGCGATCTCGGCGAAGCGATCGGCGTCGGGGCACCCCATGCTCATCGGGAACCCGCACCTGGCGTGGCGCGACCTGTACCTCTTCTTCGAAGCCAACGTCGTCACGCCCGACCGCAACTTCACCGGCGTGACCCTGGTTGGAGTCCCAACGCCGGCGATCGGCTTCAACGAGTTTGTCGGATGGTCGCACACGGTGAACACGCAGGACGGCGTCGACGTCTTTGCCCTCACGCCGAAGGGCACGGGCTACCTGGTGGACGGCGCCGAAAAGCCGTACCGCGTACACCGCGAGGTGATGCGGGTGAAGGAGGCGTCGGGGATGCGCGACGACACGCTCGTGGTTCGCGAGTCCGAGTTCGGCCCGGTCTTCCGCGACGATTCGACGGGAACCTTCGCCGTGCGCGTCGCCGGACTCTTCGATCCCGGGGCAATCGAACAGTGGTGGGCGATGGGGGGCGCGAAGAGCATGGCGTCGTTCGAGTCCATCGTCCGTCAGCTGCACGTCCCCTTCTTCAACGTCATGGCGGCGAGCCGCGACGGGCACATCTACTACTTCTTCGGCGGGCGGACGCCGAAGCGTGCGGGGGGTGACTTCGCGCACTGGTCGAGTCCCGTTCCCGGCGACTCCTCGTCGCGCGCCTGGTCGACCTATCTCGACTACGACGAACTCCCGCACGTCATGGATCCGCCAAGCGGGTGGCTGCAGAACGCCAACGATCCGCCGTGGACGGTGACCTGGCCCCTCGTCTTCTCCCCCGACTCGTTCGCGCCGTACGTGGCGCCGCGCGTTATGGGCTTCCGCCCACAGCGCTCGGCGCTCATGCAGCTGGCGGATTCGAGCGTGACGTTCGACGAACTCGTGGCCGACAAGCATTCGACGCACATGGCGCTTGCCGATCGCGTCCTCCCCGAACTCCTCACCGCGGCGCGCGCCACGGGCGATGCCGACGCCCGCAAGGGAGCCGACGTGCTGGAACAGTGGGACCGCGAGGCCAACGCCGACAGCCGCGGCGCCGTCCTCTTCGTGGCGTGGGTGCAGGAGTGGATGCGCACCGCGAAGGGGAGTCCGTTCCAGCATCCGTGGCGACTCGATTCGGCGCTCACCACGCCTAACGGTCTTGCCGATGCGCGCGCTGCGGCCAAGGCGTTGGGCGAGGCGGCGCGCGCCACCGTACGCGACCACGGGGCGCTCGACGTTCCGTACGGCGACGTCTATCGCATTCGCTACGCAGGGAAGGACCTGCCGGGGAATGGTGGTCCGGGCGATCCGTTCGGGATCTTCCGCGTCGCGTACTACGCGCCAGACAAGGACGGAACGTCGAGCGTGGTCGCGGGCGACACGTACTACCAGGTCGTCGAGTTCTCCGTTCCGGTGCGAGCCAAGGTGCTCACCGCCTACGGCAACGCCACGCAGCCCGGTTCGAAGCACATCGGCGACCAGCTCGAACTGTTCGCAAAGAAGGAGATGCGCGATGCCTGGCGGACACGCGCCGAAGTCGAGGCCCACCTCGAGTCGCGCGACCGGATCCCCTAGGCGTCAAGAACAACTCGGCGCACCTAACCACCGGATGCGCCGAGCCGGGAGCAGTCAGCGTTCGCCGGCGGCGGGCCAGAGCCAGGCCGCACCGCGTACCCCGCTCGAGTCGCCGTGCGTGTGGCGCACCACGCGAGTCGCCACGGTGTCCGAGAAGACATGCTGCGGGAGCTGCAGCGCAACGGACTCGGCGAGCGACGGGAGGTTCGACATGCCCCCCCCGAGCACGATTACGTCGGGATCGAGGACGTTCACGACCGTGGCGAGCGCACGCGCCAGGCGCGCCGTGTAGCGCGCGAGCGTCGCCTTCGCCCCCGCGTCTCCATCCTCCGCGGCCTGCGCGATCTCGGGTCCTGAGAGCGTTTCCCCGGTTGTCGCCGTGTGATCGCGCGCGAAGCTTGGCCCGGAGAGCCAGGTCTCGATGCACCCGTTGCGCCCGCAGTAGCACGGCGGGCCGGGAAACTCGTCGGTGGAGATGCGCGGGAGCGGGTTGTGTCCCCATTCGCCGGCGATGAGGTTCACCCCCGCCAGGCATCGTCCGTCGATGACGATTCCCCCACCGACGCCGGTGCCGATGATCACGCCAAAGACGACGCCGTGCCCCGCGGCCGCGCCGTCGGTCGCCTCGCTCAGCGCGAAGCAGTTGGCATCGTTCATCAGGCGCACCGGGCGCTCGAGTGCGGCGGTGAGGTCGCTGCCGAGCGGTTGTCCGATGAGCCAGGTGGAGTTGGCGTTCTTCACGTTGCCTGTGGCCGGACTCACCGCCCCCGGGATCCCCACGCCGACCGTACCGCGCTGCCCGGTGCGCGATTCGAGGTCGCGCACCAGCGCGGCGATCGCGTCGACGGTGCCGCGATATTCGCGCGGCGTCGACACGCGCTCGCGCTCGAGCGTCTCGCCTGCGTCGTCGAGCGCGATTCCTTCGATCTTCGTGCCGCCTACGTCGATGCCGATCCGCATGCCAGGAACGCTGAGGGAGTGAAGAAGCTGCAACACGGGTGCGTCGCGCGCTGGAACGTGTCGCGCAATCCTCGGCTGCGCCACTGGGGCGGCGATCGTCGCGCCAACGATCGCGCGCGCCCACTGGAAATTTCCCCGCGACCGCGCGCAGTTTCGAGAGACGGATTCCGCGACTCCACACCTCCCGCTCGCCAATGCCTCGCCTCTCGCAGTTCGTCCTGCTCGTCGGCGCCGTGCTCCTCGCGGCGTGCGGTAACGCGCGCAGCGAGACGATCGACGCGCCGTTCGAAGTAGTGGCGACCTTCCCGCACGACACCGGCGCGTACACGCAGGGGCTCATCTGGGAGGACTCCGTGCTCTACGAGAGCACGGGGCGATACGGCCACTCCGAGGTGCGCCGCGTCGATCTGCGCACGGGAGAGGTGAAGCTCTCGACGCGGCTCCCCGACGACCGCTTCGGTGAGGGGATGGCGCTGCTCAACGGGCGGCTCTATCAGCTCACCTGGGAGTCGAAGATCGCCTATGTGTACAATGCAGCCACGCTCGCCGTCGTCGACTCGATTCCGTATGCGGGAGAAGGGTGGGGGCTCGCGACCGATGGAACCTCACTCTGGATGAGCGATGGCTCGGACTCGATCCGGGTGCTGGAACCGTCGACGTTCAAGGCGGCGCGGGTCGTCCACGTACGCTACGAGGACTCACCGCTCTCCAAGCTCAACGAGCTGGAATGGATCGGCGGGGAGCTGTACGCGAACGTCTACGAGTCCGACTGGGTCGCGCGCATCGATCCGGCCACCGGGACGGTCAGGCAGCTCATCGACTTCGCCGCGCTCTGGCCGCGCGAGAAGCGCCCGTACGGGACCGACGTGATGAACGGGATCGCCCGCGCCCCGCGCGCCGGCGAGTTGCTCCTGACGGGGAAGCTCTGGCCGACCATGTACGAAGTGCGACTCACGCCGAAGCGTTAGGCGCCGTCGGTCGCGCGGCAGGCCTCCCGCACCACGTGCTCGATCCCGGTCACCGCTCGGGCGAGGCGGGAAAAGTCGAGGTTGGCCGGGAGGTCGTCGGACTCGTGGTAGTGCGGATCGCGGTACGGCGCGGTCCCGGTGATCATCACCGCGGGAATCCCCACCTGCCAGAACGACCAGTGATCGGACCATCCCACCCCGGGAAACTGGCGCGGCGCGGCGCTCCCCGCCGACGGTAGCGTCGCCACCTCGCGAAACGCGGCAATCGATCGTCGTACGAGCGCGCGCGACGAGATGTCACCCACGAAGGCGATGAAGTCGCCACGCGACGGATAGAACCAGCCGAGGACCGGGGGATACGCCTGCGAACCGGCAGAATCGCTGTAGTAACCGATCGACTCGAGCGAGTAGACGGCCAAGGGCACCTCGCCGCGCGCGGCCATGGCGCGAGCGTAGACCAGGCTCCCCATCGAGTCGCTCCAGAAGAAGGGCGGTTCCTCGTTGGTGAAGAAGGTGACGCGCACTTCGCACTCGGCCGGCGCCGCTTGCAGCCGACGGAGGAGCTCGAGCGCCGCCGCGACTCCGCTGGCATTGTCGTCGGCGCCGGGGGTGACAGCAACGGCATCGTAGTGCGCGCCGACCAGGACGAACGCCGCAGCGCGCGCTCCCGATCTGGAACCGACGCGCGCCGTGAAATTCTGCACGGCGCGCCCGCGGCGCACGCGATACTCCTGCACGTCGGCGGTCGCCCCCGTCTCCTCGATGCGTCCGCGTACCCACGCCGAAGCGCGCTCGAGACCGGGGTACGCCGAGACCGCCTCGCGCTCACCGATCGAGTCCGCGAGGAAGGAGACGTCGTGATGCAGTCGCTCTACGGTCTCGCCCTCTTGTGACGTGAGGGGAGGGGGCGATCCTCGAAACGTCCTGCCCGGCATGCGGATCGAGACGAACCAGAGGACCAGCAGTACCAACGCGATGCTGCCGGGATAGGCGATCAGCCGCTTCGCGATTGCGCGTGACATGCCTCTCCGCGTGGCTCCCGTTGTGCGCGCGCTCAACCCATCACTCCCTTCCGGCTTGGCCGTCCACGCTGCAATCCGCAGAGTCGTCGTTTGCCAACGATCGGGCACGCTACGAAGCAACACGATCGCGCGTTCGAGCATACGGCGGCGTCGAACGACATGCTGGTGCAGTGAGCGTGGGCGCAGCACTCGCTGGCGCTCGCGCGCTGCTTCGCCATAACATCCGCGCCATGCATATCCCCCGCTTCGTCGTTCGCCTCGCCGCCTTGGCCGGCGCCTGTTGCCTGCAGCTCCTCGCGCCGGCCACCGCCAGGTCGCAAGTGCGCACCGCCGACCCCGCCGCGCGCGGGATACCGCTATCGGCCTTTCCGCGCCTCGTCCCGCTCGCCGATGGCGTCTACGGCTACGAGGAGATCCGCGCGCCGGGTTTCACCACGGTCAGCCTGGTGGTGATCGGCGATAGCGGCGTCCTCATCGCCGACGGACAGGGGAGTCCCGACGCCACGCGCCGGATGCTCCAGGAGATTCGCACGGTGACCGCGAAGGCGGTGCGCTGGTACGTGGTCGGCTCGGACCACGGCGACCATACCGCCGGCAACAGCGTTCTCCCGCCGGGGATTCGCTACATCGTGCACCCCACGTCGCGCGCCCAGCTGCAACGCGACTCGGCGGCTGCGGCGACCACCGATGCGCGCGCCGCCGCCGACTCCGCCAAG
>CAZWVG010000290.1:0-6826 GCA_964637355.1 uncultured Gemmatimonadaceae bacterium | reverse complement strand
CCGAGGTGGCGCGCGACGCGACGACGCTCGTGTCGACGCACCCCGATCGGCCGGAGGGCGTGCAGGTCAACTTCGACGTCCCCGCAGCCCCGATGATCGTCGAGGGAGATGAGGACTTGCTGCATCGCGCGGTCTTCAATCTTGCACTCAACGCCGTGCAGGCGTCGTCGCAGTCTGGCAACGTGCGCATCGAGCTGGCGCCGCTGACGTCGGACGACGCGCCCGCCGGTGTCTCGTTCGATCGCGGTGGCGTTGCGCTCCGTGTCTCCGATGAAGGGGGAGGAATCCCCGCCGAGATCCGCGACCGCCTCTTCGATCCGTTCTTCACGACGAAGCCCGGCGGGAGCGGGCTCGGGCTGTCGGTGGTGCACCGCGCCATCGAGTCGCACCGCGGTTTCGTCTTCGTCGACAGCGACGCGCGCGGGACGCGCGTCACCGTGCTCCTTCCCACCTCGCAGGCCGAACCAGGAGTTGCCGCGTGACCGATCCACACGCTGCCGGACCGAACGTCCTCGTCGTCGATGACGAGGCCGGGATCCTCGAATCGCTGCGGATCCTGCTCAAGAACGAAGGCTTCACGCCGCATGTAGCGTTAGGCGGGCGACAGGGGCTCGAGCAGATCGAGTCGCTCGCCCCCGACGTGGTGCTGAGCGACATCCGCATGCCGGCCGTCGGCGGGCTCGAGATCCTCAGCGCGGCGCGCAACAAGGACCCCGACACGCCGGTCATCCTGATGACGGCCCAGGCGACGCTGCAGTCGGCGATGCAGGCGGTGAACGATGGCGCCTTCTACTACATCCAGAAACCGTTCCGCAACGACGAGCTGCTGGCGATCCTGCGGCGCGCGACCGAGCACCGCACGCTGCGTGTCGAGAACAAGACGCTCAAGCAGGAGATCCGCCGCCGCGATCGCTCGGGGGGAACGCGCCCGATCGGGAAGAGCCGCGCCTGGCTCGACGTCTTGCGCCTGGCGGAGACCGTCGCCCCCACCGACTCGACGGTGCTGATCCAGGGAGAGTCGGGGACGGGAAAGGAAGTGATCGCCCGCTACATCCACGACCTGTCGCAGCGCACCGACGGGGCGTTCCTCTCGATCAACTGCGGCGCGCTCCCGGAGTCGCTGCTGGAGAGCGAACTGTTCGGACACGTGAAGGGATCGTTCACCGGCGCGGTGAAGGACAAGACGGGTCTCTTCGCCTCGGCCGAGAAGGGGACCTTCTTCCTCGACGAGATCGGCGAGACGACACCGGCCACGCAGGTGAAGCTCCTGCGCGTGTTGCAGCAGCGACAGATCATCCCGGTCGGCGCCACCGAGGCGATCCCGATCAACACGCGATTGCTGGCGGCGACGAACCGCGACCTCGAGGAGGAGATCCGACGCGGGACCTTCCGCCGCGACCTTTACTATCGATTGAACGTGATCGCGGTGCACCTCCCCCCGCTCCGCGAGCGTCGCGACGACATCCCGCTCCTCGTCGAGGCCTTCCTCCAGCGCACCGCGCAGCAGCGCGAGCAGGACGTGAAGCAGCTGAGCGAAGGAGCGCTCGACCTGGTGATGCGTTACAACTGGCCGGGGAACGTGCGCGAGCTGGAGAACGCGCTGGAGCGCGCCTGCATCCTCACCGACGGCACGACGATCGAGGCATCGGCGCTCCCGGAGAAGGTCTCGACGCACACCGCCGAGCGCCTGGTGGAGGAGCGCGCGACGCCGAATCCGCCGCTCGATGTCATCGAGCGTGCCTACATCCTCTGGGTCCTGCAATCCGAAGGTGGAAACAAGACGCGCGCCGCCGAGGCGTTAGGCATCGACCCGTCGACGCTCCACCGGAAGCTGCAGCGCTTTGGAGCGGACAATTGAGCGGAGCGGAAGCGCGGGAGTTGTCGTGGGGAACAGGCGCAACGTCCGCCGTTGACGACTCGGCGGCGCGGGGCGTGATGCGCGCCGGCGCGTCGGTCGACACGCGCGCGGAGACGCTCGCGCGGCTGGCGCCGTGGATCGTGGCGCTGGCCGCCTTTGGAGCGACCGTCGCGGCGATCGAGCCGTGGCCCGTCGGCGTCTTCCAGGACGACGGGATCTACGTCGTGCTGGCGAAGTCGCTCGCGACGGGGCACGGGTATCGCTACCTGAACATGCCGGGGCTGCCGAACGCGACGCACTATCCGCCGCTCTATCCGGCGCTGCTCGCGCTCCTCTGGAAGCTCTTCCCCGCGTTCCCGCAGAACGTGACGCTCTTCAAGTTCGCCAATGCCGGATTGCTCGGCGGCGCGGCGGCGTTGTTCTTTCGATTTGCGACGCGCCGGTTGCAGCTGGGGACGATCGGCGCGCTGGTGACGGTCGCGGCATTCAGCGCCTGCGCCCCTGTCGTGCTCCTGACGGTGATGGTCCTCTCGGAGCCGATGTTCCTGTGCGGGCTCGCCGCGACGCTCCTGATCTGTGAGCGCGCCGCATCCAGTGGGCGCCTGCGCGACGCGGCGTGGGCCGGCGCGGCGATCGCGATGCTCGCCCTCGTGCGCACGTTAGGCATCTTCCTCGTGCCGGCGACCGCGCTGGTGCTCCTGTGGCGCAAGGAGTGGCGCGCGACGCTCGTGCTGGGCGCGGTGGCCGTCGTCCCGTCGATCCCGTGGCAGTTGTGGGTGAGTGCGCACGCCGCCGAGGTCCCGGCGATCTACCTCGGCAAGTATGGATCGTACCTGGGGTGGCTGGTGGACGCGGTGAAGCGCGATGGCATCGGCTTCCTGTGGGCGGTCGCCGACGCGAACCTCAAGAGCCTCGTGGCGCAGGGGTGGGCGTCGACCGCGACTGATACGCTGGGTGCCGCTGTGCGGAACGCAACGTCGATCGCACTGGCGTTCTTCTTCGGGATGGGTGCGGCGCGGCTGCTCAAGCGGGCGCCGGTCGCTGCGTTGTTCCTGGCGGGGTATCTGCTGATCGTGGTGGTGTGGCCGTTCGCGCCGGCGCGATTTACGTGGGGGGTGTGGCCGCTGGTGGGGTTGGTGTACGCGCTTGCGGCGCAGGCGGTGTGGGAGTGGGAGAGGGGGAGGGGGCCCGCACAGGAAGCGGCGGCCGATCGGGGGCACGCGCTGGGGGAGGGCGAGGGGAGGGGCGTCGTGGGCGAAATCGGCGGCGCGGCGTGGGGGGCCCCCCCCAAACAGAATATCGCATCCGCTGCCCCATCCGCCATCACCATTCCATCGCCGGTCGTACCGTTCTATCGCGCGCGTCGCGTTCTCCGCCCGCTCGCCCTCGCCTCACTCGCCGCCCTCGCGTTCGGCTACGCCGGCTACAACTACCTCGGCGCCACGCGCCACTGGTGGACGGTCGTCCAGCAATCGGTCGCCGATCGCGCCCGCCCGCTCGCCGAGTGGGTGCGGGCGAACACCGATAGCACCGCGGTCCTCGCGACCGACGACGACGTGTTGATGTACCTGTACACCGGGCGCCAGGCGATCCCCAACGGCGCCTTCACTCCGCAGGAGCACCTGGTCGCGCAGACCCCGGCATTTGCCGTCGCGTCGCTGCGCACGATCATCGATCGGTATCACCCCGATTTCGTGCTCGCGTCGACGCAGTATGGGACCTACGCCGCGCGCGGGCTCGTCCAGGAGTCGCCACCGGAGCTGCGCATCGTTGGAGCCTTGTCGACCGGGGCGATCTTCGTCCCGCTGCGCCGAGCGACCGTCGACTCGGCGACATCGCGGCGCGCGCCGTCGGGCGGGATCGCCGCGCCTGCGGGCGCGAAGGCGACTCCCGCGCCGGCGCACGATGACCCGAGGAAGTCGTCAAGGGGGAGCGAGCGATGAGTCTTCCGCTCCGCACCCAACCGCCCGACGCATCGCATCCGAATGATGATGCCCGCACGGATACGGTGATGCCGCCGTCTACGGAGTTGCCTAACGTTTCATTGGGGGGGGCCCCCCGCGAAACGCCCGCCATGGATCACCGCCGAGAGCGCCTCCTCGTCTTCGCCATCGCCGCCGCCGTCCTCCTCGTCGCCGTCCTCACGGTGACCCCGTGGCCGGTCGGCGCCTTCCAGGACGACGCGATCTACACCGTCCTCGCCAAGTCCCTCGCCGAGGGACACGGCCTGCGCCTCATCAACCTCCCGGGCGCCCCGCACAACACGCACTATCCCCCGGGCTACCCGTTGCTCCTGGCGGGCCTCTGGAAGCTCTGGCCCTCGTTCCCGGACAATATCGTCCTCTTCAAGTTCGTGAACGCCTTCTTCCTCTCGGCGGCCGCCGTGGGAAGCTACGTCTTCAGTCGCGAACGCTGGCGCTTCTCTCCGTGGCAGTCGGCTGCCGTCGCGCTCGTCGGGACGCTCTCGGTCGTCGTCCTCCTGATCACGGGCGTCGTCCTCTCCGAACCGTTCTTCCTCGCGCTGCTTCTCCCATCCTTGCTCCTGACGGAACGTGCAGCTTCGCGCGGCGACGTGCGCACGGCCGTCATCGCCGGCCTTCTCCTCGGCGCGCTCTCGATGGTCCGCACCCTCGGGGTGTTCGCCATTCCGGCGGCAGGGCTCATCATGCTCTGGCGCCGTCACTGGCGCGCCGCTTTCGCGTTAGGCGCCGCAGCCGCGCTCTTCCTCGTTCCCTGGCAGCTCTGGGTCTCCGCCTACCAGGGAGAGATGGCGCACCCCTTGGTCGGGAAGTACGGCTCGTACGGCGCGTGGCTCGTCGAGGGATATCGCGAGGGAGGTTGGCCCTTCGCCCGCGCGGCGATCCTCCGCAACGCGCAGGATATCGACAGCACGATCAGCTACATGCTCTTCCCCGTGCAGGCGGCGTGGCCACGCGCGATCGCCCTCGTCGGACTCCTTACGTTCATGCTCGCGGGAATGAAACGGTACGCCCGCAATGCGCCGGTAACGCTCGGGTTCCTCGCCTGCTACAGCTTGGTCATCATGCTGTGGCCCTTCGAACCCAATCGCTTTCTCATCGCTGTCTGGCCGCTCTGGCTCCCGCTCGTCGGCTTTGGTGTCGCCGCCTGCTGGAACGCCGGCATCCCCAACGTCGTGCGTCTCCCGTGGCGCGCGATCGTCCTCGTTGTCGCCGTCGGCATCGGCGGCGGCTACCTCTGGTACAATGGCGTGGGCTACCAGCGTCAGTGGTGGACCGCCGTGCAACGCAACGCCGGCGTGCGCGCACGCCCAACGGTCGAATGGGTGGAACGGAACACACCCCCCAACGCCGTCATCGCCACCGACGACGACCTGATCATCCACCTCTACACCGGTCGCGTCGCCGTCCCCACGTCGACCTTCACCGCTTCCGAGCGCGTGCGCCCGCTCACCGATGAGGAAGATCTCCGCGCCGTCGACGAGATCTTCGACGCGTATCGTCCCGACTACTTCATCGTCGGTAGTGAAGCTGGCCTTCGCGCGGCGCGCGCACTCATGGCCCGCACTCCGCCCGAGTTGCGACACATCGGCGCGACGCCCTCGATGACGATCTTCCAACGCACTCCCGCCGTTCGATGACGATGCACCGCTATCCCACTCCATCCTTCAGCGGCGCGATCGAGAGCGGCACGCCGTACATGCGGGGACGCACCCCGATCCCTTTCGACGAAGTCGTCCTCTCGGTCCTCATCCCGGTCTACAACGAGCGCCACACGATTCGCCTCATCCTCGACCAGGTGCACGCGGTCCCGGTGCGCAAGGAAATCATCTGCGTCGATGACTGCTCGACCGACGGCACCAGCGACATCCTCGACACGCTGCACGCCGAAGGGCTGATCGATACGCTCATCCACCAGCCGGTCAATCGCGGCAAGGGCGCGGCCATTCGCACCGCCATGCGCGCCAGCACCGGCAACATCGTGATCGTGCAAGACGCCGATCTCGAATACGACCCGGCCGACTGGCCACTCCTCCTCGATCCCATCATCGACGGAAAAGCCGATGCCGTCTTCGGCTCGCGCTTTCTGGGTGGCTCGCACCGGGTGCTCTACTTCTGGCACTCCGTCGGCAATTCGATCCTCACCACGGTCAGCAACATGTTCACGAACCTGAACCTGACCGACATGGAAACGTGCTACAAAGCCGTACGCGGCGAAGTCGCACGACGGCTGGTGCTCACCGCCGATCGCTTCGGCTTCGAACCGGAGATCACCGCACGTCTCGCACAAGCGAACGCGCGCATCTACGAAGTCCCGATCACCTACGCCGGACGCACCTACGCCGAAGGAAAGAAGATCGGATGGCGCGATGGCGTCGCCGCATTCTGGCACATTGTGCGCTTCAACCTCATGAAACCGGTGACGCGCCGCACGACTGGTGAAGCGCTGTAGGTAGTTGGGCTTTCACGTGTTACCGCGTCGCCCGTGTCGGCGTCTTGCGAGTGTCCTGTCGGACGGGTCGTCCCTTGGATCCCGATGCAGGGCAGCAGGTGAACGTGGCGGGCCGCGCGACGATGTTGGACGTGTGGCAGACTGCAAGACAGCGTGCAAAACACTTCGAAGCTCGCGGTCTGCGCGCAGTCCAAGGAATCTTCCAACTCGCTGTCTAGCAACACGATAGACCGAGGAACCGCTGCTGGTCCACCGATTGCCTTAGCTGAGATTCGAGAACGACACGCTCCTCCAGATCGCCCTCTTCACTCCCCTGTCGCACAACCCCGGAGACCAACATGCTGAACAAGACTCGCAAGGGCTTCACGCTGATCGAACTCCTCATCGTCGTCGTCATCATCGGCATTCTCGCCGCGATCGCGATTCCGAAGTTCGCCAACACGAAGGAGAAGGCGTACCTCGCGTCGATGAAGTCCGACCTTCGCAACATGGCGACCACGCAGGAGTCGTACTTCGCTGACTACCAGATCTACATCG
>CAZWVG010000289.1:0-6895 GCA_964637355.1 uncultured Gemmatimonadaceae bacterium | reverse complement strand
GTCGAGCGTCGACGTTTGCGCGTCGGCTGGAGCGGCCACGGGAATCTCCTTGCGAGTGAGGGCGAGAGAGAAGGAAAGTAGCGAGGCTCTCCATGCCTCGCCTCCCACTCAGGTGGTGCCGCGCCCACGCAAGGAGGGTAGGTTGAGGGCGCACGTGTCAGCGGTTTACAGACGTGCACGCTCCGCGTCGTCGCCCTCGCGCCCGCCACTCATGATCCGCCGTCCACTGCTCCTCGCGCTCGCCGTCGTCGCGCCGCTCGCCGCCACGACATCTGCCGCGTCGCAAGTCGCCAATGTCGGCCAGCCGCGCGATACCAGCAACGCGCTCGCCGAGGCGCTGCTCAAGGAGCTCGTGGAGATCAACACCGCGCCGAGCGGCGGGGAGATGAGTCGTGCGACGGCGGCAATGGCCGCGCGATTGATCGGGGCCGGGTATCCGCGCGCCGATGTGCAGCTGACGGGCCCGGACTCGGCGCACCAGAACCTGGTGGCGACGCTGCGTGGGCGCGAAGCGGGAGCCAAGCCCATCGTCCTCATGGCGCACGTGGACGTGGTCGAGGCGCTCGACAGCGACTGGTCCATGAAGCCGTTCGTCCTGCACGAGAAGGACGGGTATTTCTACGGACGCGGAGTTACGGACAACAAGGGGGGAGCAGCGCTCCTCGTGGCGAACATGATGCGCCTCAAGCGCGAAGGGTTCGTCCCGGCGCGCGACCTCGTCCTCGTCCTCACGACCGACGAAGAAACGTCGGCGACGGCGGGGATGGGGTGGCTCATCGCCCACGTGCCCGCGCTCAGGAACGCCGAGTACGCGCTCAACACCGACGCCGGCGGACTGGAAGAGGAGAGCGGCAAGCCGCCGCGCTTCTTCCTGCAGTCGTCCGAAAAGATGTACCAGACGTTCGAGTTGGAGGTCACGAACCGCGGCGGACACTCGTCGCTCCCGCGCGACGACAACGCGATCTACGCGCTGGCGCGCGGGCTCGAGCGACTCGAGCGCTACCGCTTTCCGGTCCAATACAACGACGTGACGCGCACGAGCTTTGCGCGGACCGCGAAGCTCGAGAGCGGCCAGCGCGCCGCCGACTTCGCAGCGCTCGCGCGAGGGGAAACCAGCGGTCCCTCGGTGGCGCGCCTCTCACGCGATCCTTCGATCAACGGGAATCTCCGCACGACGTGCGTGGCGACGATGCTGAGCGGCGGTCACGCCGAGAATGCGCTCCCGCAGCGCGCGACGGCGACCGTGAACTGTCGCATCTTCCCCGGCGTTACAGCAGCATCGGTTCAGGCGACGCTCGCGCGCGTGGTCGCGGATACGTCGATCCACGTGCGCCCGGTGGGGGAGAGCACGCCCAGCGACGCGTCGCCGCTCCGGAAGGACGTGGTCGACGTCGTGGAGGCGCAGGCGGAGAAGAGTTGGCCCGGCGCGGTGACGATTCCGGTGATGGAGAATGGTGCGACCGACGGACTCTATCTCCGAAACCTCGGCGTTCCGGTCTTCGGGATCTCCGGACCGCTCTACGATGCCAACGACGATCGGGCACACGGGCGCGACGAGCGCCTCGGCGTGAAGCACTTCGGCCAGGCGGTCGACTTCTGGTATCGCACGCTCAAGGAGTTGATGGGTAGCGCGACGCGGATGTGAGCGAAGCGCGGTGGTTCAGTTTCCAGGCATCGTGGGACGCGAATGGGCACCACGAACGAAGGCGAACGGCGATTCCGGAGAACGAGCATGCGAAGGAGTGCGTGGCTCCTTATGGGCGCGGCGGCAGCGGTCCTGAGCGCGGCGTGCAACGCAGGAAGTGAGCGAGAAGGGGGCGACTCGGCGAAGGGAGGCGCGGCGCCGATCGCTGCGGCGACATCGCTCTCGTGGGCGCTCAGTGCCCCCGCGTCCTGGGATGACCGCGTGGTGATGGTCGACGATCCCGAGGGGATCGCCGGCTTGCGCGAGCAGGGCATTCGGAGCGCGCGCCTCTTCAACTACGTCCCCTATGACACGACGATCGTCCCGCAGACGCTCCTCGGTGTGTACGTGTACGACTCGACGGCGTGGGCGCGCGTGGAGGCCGAGGAGGGGCCGCCGCAGGGAGAGCTGCTGCGGCGGAGCCCGGGGATCGCCTACATCGTGAGCTTTCCGCAGTCCAATCCCTTTGCCGACGGTGTGCGCGACTTCAATGAGTTTGCGCGCCGAAGCGTCGATCGGGCCTTCGTGGACACCGCGTTCCGCGTGGTGACGGGGGCGGAGGGGGCGTCGGGAACGACTCGTTGAGAGCGAACCCGTCCGATGATGAAAAGTCCGCGCACTTTTTTCTGCCGCGAAGCGTTTGCCAGTGCACGGGGCGCTCGGTTGCTTTATCTTTTGCGCTCCCATCACCAAACCCACGTAACCCAAGACGACGAGAGCTTCATGCGACGTTCCGTTCTGACGACCCCGGCGCTCCTCGTGGCGCTGAGTGCCGCGCTGACCGCCTGTGGCGGCGGCGGCGAAAAGGCGGCTGAGACCTCCACGACCACTCCTGACACTGCCGCGATGCAGGCGTCGGCCCCGGCGGCCCCCGCCGCTGGCGCCGTGGATGGCAAGGCGGAGTATCTCGTTTGCCAGACCTGCCACCAGGAGAACGGTGAAGGGCTGCCGAACCTCTACCCGCCGCTCGCCGGCTCCGAGATCATCAATGGCGATCCGACGGTCCCGATCGCGATCATCCTGCACGGGCTGCAGGGCGAGATCACGGTGAAGGGGCAGAAGTTCAACAACGTGATGGCGCCGTGGGCATCGCTCTCCGATGCGCAGATCGCCGCGATCCTCACCTACGAGCGCTCCTCGTGGGGGAACGCGTCGTCGGCCGTCACGCCGGAGCAGGTCGCGTCGGTTCGCTCGATCACCGCGTCGCGCACTGGCCCGTGGACGCCTGAGGAAGTGCTCTCGGCGAAGCTCAAGTAGTTCGCAGCATCTCTCGTTCTCACCCCGCGGGCCGCACTCGGCTCGCGGGGTGAGTTGTTTTGGGGACGGGAGACGGGAGACGGGGGACGGGAGGGGGAGTAGGCGAGACGTCAAGCACGGGCTCAGCAAACATTCATTTGCGGCTGCGGCGGGGGCACATACTATTGTGGCCATGGATCGCTCCGAGACTCCCGCGCGCTATCGCCAGCTCGACGATCCCGAGACGTTGCAGCTCCTCGTGCGGAATCTCGGGGAGGGGATCTACATCGCCGATGCAGACGGGCGAGTGCTCGACGCCAATCCGGCCTTCCTCGAGATCCTCGGCGCGCGGCAGCTGACGGATCTCCCCACGCTGCATGCGGCGGAGCAATACGCCGACCCAACGCGGGGTGACACCTGGCGCGAGTTGCTCGAGCGCGACGGATCGGTGCGCAACTTCGAGTGGCAACTCGTGCGCGCCGATGGTGAGCGGCGCACGGTGCAGGAGACCGCGTACGTGGTGACCGATCCCGACACCGGCGAGCACTTCGTGCACGGCTTCCTGGTCGACATCAGTGCGCACACCGCGCTCGAGCGACAACTGCGCGACCAGCTCACGCGCGACGCGCTCACCGGGTGCTACAATCGGCGTTTCCTCCTCGACCTGGGCGACCAGCTGCAACCCGCGACCGATGTGACGTGGGGATGCCTCTTCCTCGACATCGATCACTTCAAGCAGTACAACGACGAGCACGGGCACGCCGAGGGGGATCGAGTGCTGGCGCGCATGGCGCGCTTCCTCATGCGGCAGGTGCGGGCCGATGAGCACGTGGTGCGAGTGGGGGGCGACGAGTTCGTCATCGTGCTGCAGGAGACGACGGCGGCACGCGCCGAACAGGTCGCGACGCGGCTTCAGCAAGCGGCCGCGCGCAGCGCCCCGGTCCCCTTCTCGTTAGGGTGGGCGGTGCGCGAAGGGGGTGAGGAGCTGGGGGCGACGATCGCGCGCGCCGATCACGCGATGATCGATGTTCGCGTCCTCACGCGCGCCGGCGCGACGCCGCGCCTCCCCGAGGAGATGGAGCGGCGCCAGGCGCGATAGCGCACGGTGGTGCGCGAGCGAGCGCGCGATTCTGCGCCGTTCGGCAGGGACGCACGGCGTGCTCCGGCCGAGGGACCGATCGACACGGCGAGTCCCGCGCGTTGCACGCTCCGCCCCGCGCGGCCAACCGAAGGCGAGCGAACGGTGTCTCGACAGGACAGCGGGCCATCCCCCCTTTCCCCCGGAGGCTCCATGCTCCTGCCGCTCCTGCTCACCGCCGTTCTCGTCGTCCAACCGAAGGGCGACTCGGCGCTTTCGTGCGAGACAAACCTGGCGTTGCTCGAGCGGCGCATGATGCTCGACTACGCCGGCTACACGCTCGAGCTGAGGGGGGATCGGCTGACGGCATTCGCGGCGATGAAGCGCGAGGCACAGCGCAAGGCCTCGACCGCCGACGGCGACGACTGCTACTTCGTGCTGCGCGACTTCATCGAGTGGTTCGACGATCCGCATCTCTTCCTGTTCGAGAGCACTCGCCTCGATTCGGCCGAGACCAGTCGGCGCGCCGCGTCGGTCGCGCGGGCAGGCGTGACTGAAGCGAGTGCGCGGGCGTACTTCGCGCGTCGCGGCCCACGGCTCGATCCGATCGAGGGGATCTGGTACGACCGCGGGCTTCGCGTGGCGATCGTTCCCGATTCGCAGGCGGGGGCGGGACGATTCGTGGCCGTGATGCTTTCCAGCGATAGCAGCACCTGGCAACCCGGTGCCATCCGTGCGCGGTTCGCACGTCGCCCCGACGGACGCTACGACGCCGAGGTGCGCGAGACCAATCATGCGGTGGTGCATCGTCGCGGCGAGATCTTTCGCCACGTCGTGCTGCGCCTGTCGCCGGGAATGTGGGGAAAAGCCTTTCCCGTCGCGCCGGCCGATACGGCGACACTCGATCCAGTCGATCCGCATCGCCCGGTGGTGTATCGCCGCAACGGGACGCTGGTCTTCGCGATCCCGTCGCATAACGGGTACAAGCGCGCGCTCGACAGCCTGGTGGCGCAGTATCGCGACGAGATGCGTCAGGCGAACAAGCTCATCATCGACCTGCGGGGAAACGAAGGTGGTGGCTCGGGGATGACCAACGATCTCGAGCCGTTTGTCTCGCTCAAGGAGGAGCTCCCGAACCCGTATCCCACCGATCGCCCGCTCATGCTCTCGTCGGACGACCAGATCACCTACGCACGGAGAGCATTCGGGAGCGACACCACCGCATTCGTGCGCGGGCTGGTGGACCGATTGCGCGCGCATCCCGGCGAGCTCGTACCGCTCAACGATCCTGCCGACACGGTCAGGAAGAGCGATCCGCGGGACTGGGTGGTGTCGAGCGGGCCGCGGCGCGTGGGCGTGCTGGTCGACCGCGGGACGGTGAGCGCGGCAGAGGTCTTCGTGCTCTACGCGCTCCGCAGCCCGAGGGCGACGGTGTTCGGCGAGCCGACGGCCGGCGCGCTCGACTACCAGAGCACCAGCATCGTGGCGTGGTCACCTAACGAGAAGCGTTGGTATCTCGGCTACGGCACGATCACGCGCGGGCCGGGACTCCCGGCTGGCGGGATGCGCGGGAAGGGAATCGCGCCGCAGCGGCTGCTCGACTTGCGGAAGCTCCAGGATCCGGTCGGGGAGGTGGATCGGGAGCTGACGCCGCGGCGCTGATTTCCCCCTATTGCGGCTGACGACGGTACGGCGACGGCGGAAGCGAATCCCACGGCGCAGCACTCCGTGCCTTGTCGTACCCGAGCCGCTCGAGACGCTGCATGAATCCCTGCGAGGTGAGCTTCATCGCATCGGGGTCGTCGGACATCGCGACGGGAATGGTCGTGTAGTGCATCTCCATGCGCAGTCCGTCGACGCCTGCATTCACTGCCAGCGTGAGCTCCCGCAGTCGCTCGATGACCTGCGAGAGCTGCGCCCAGAAGAGGAGCTGGTTGCTCCGGCCGGCGATCCCCTTGCGATTGGCAGGATTCATGACGGCGATCGGTCCCTGCGTCCACAGGTTCATGATCACCCAGAGCCTAACGTTCAGCGGCTCCTTGAAGTGGAGGGCGCGGGCCTCTGCGGCAAGGCGCTCGTATTGTGGGAGCGAGAGCGCGGGGAGGACGTTGGAGATCACGCCGCCATCGGCGTGCACGTGTCCGTCGAGTACCTGCGGCGGGAAGATTCCGGGGATCGAAGACGACGCGACCATGAGCTGGTGGACGCGCGGCAGCCCCCCACGCTCCGGCGTCAGCTCGCGCGAGAGGTCCCACGTGTGCCCGACCGCGAGGTCCATGTCGGTCGTGCCGATGACGAGCTGTCGTCCGTCGGCGAATCCCTGTGCCAGCGCTGCCCCCATGGTGCTGTCGACGACGGTGGCGAGTGTCTCACGGAAGCGCCCCGTCTTCACGACGCCACCCGTCTTTCTCAGCCAGAAGAACCAGTCGATGGTCGGGGAGAATCGATCGGCTGCGCGCAGGTAGAGTGCCGAGAGTGTGTCGAGCGACGCGTTGGTTCCGACGAAGGCAAACGGGGATTGCAGGGCCCCGGTGGAGATCCCGGTGACCAGGTCGAACGTCGGCATCGAGTCGCTGCTGCGCGACTTCCATCCTCGCAGGAAGCCAGCGCCGTAGGCGCCGTTCTGCCCGCCGCCGGAGAGGAGGAGGATGTCGACGGTGCGATCGCCGCGGGCGAGCGCGCGTCGCGCGAGGCGGGCGACGATCGAGTCGGATGTCGCCTCTTCCTGCGCGGCAGCTGCAACGGCGTCGCGCGCGAGCGAGGCGCGCGTCGCCGGCGGGCGATGCACGACGGCACAGGCGCCGAGCGCGAGCACCGCAATGAGCGGGCGCGCGAGGCGAAGCGCGCGCGAGCCAGAGGTCCGGTACGCCACGCGACTACCGCTTGGGCGGGCCGAG
>CAZWVG010000288.1:0-6909 GCA_964637355.1 uncultured Gemmatimonadaceae bacterium | reverse complement strand
GTCCAGCGCGTCCAGCGCGTCCAGCGCGTCCAGCGCGTCCAGCGCGTCCAGCGCGTCCAGCGCGAGCCGCGCGACCAGCATGCCTGTCGCCGCGAAGCCGGAGGGGACTCGATGAACGCCACGCCTGTGCATCCCTCGCCCGCCATGTCGCAGATCTCGCCGGCGCAGTGGCCCGTGCTGGTCAAGGGACTCACAGATGCGCTGCAGTCGGAGCGCCGCCTCATCGACGAGCTGATCGCGATCATGCGCCAGCAGCGCGAAGCGGTTGCCGCCGACAACCTGCAGGGCGTCGACGATTCGGTCTTTGCGGTGCAGCGTGTCCTGCTCACGCTCGGCGAGGCGCGCAAGCGCCGCCGGGCGATCAACACGCGGCTCGGGCAACAGGAAGACGTCGCCCTTCGCGACCTGCTGGCGGCCATGGGTCCCTACGCTACCGACGATCTGCAGGCCTCGCGCGAGGCGCTGCAGGGCTCTGCGCGCACGCTCGCGCGCGAGGTGTCGACGAACCGACAGGTGCTGCGCGAGGCGCTCACCACCGGCGAGGAGATGGTCCGCACGCTCGCCGGCGTCGGCGCGTCGCGCACCGGCTACGACTCGTCAGGCGCCGGTGAAGCACCGCGCGGACCGGTCCTCGTGAACCGGCGGGCGTAGCCATGAGCATCGGGAGCATCCTCAGCATCGCGCGCGGCGCGATCTCGGCGCACCAGGTGGCCCTGCAGACGGTGTCGCAGAACATCGCGAACGCCGAGGTCGAGGGATATTCGCGCCAGCGCGCCGAGATGATCACGTCGTACCCGCAGCGCTTCCCGAACTACACCGTGGGGACCGGCGTAAGCGTGCGCGGCGTGATCCGCATGCGCGATGAGCTCCTCGATGCGTCGTACCGTCGCGAGGTCGGCAACCGCGAGTCGTACTCCGTGCGTCGCGACCTGCTCGGCGAGGTGGAAGGGCTCCTGGGCGAACCGTCCGAATCGGGGCTCGCCAACACGCTCGACCAGTTCTGGAATTCGTGGAGCGACCTGGCCAACAACCCCGGGAGTGCGATCGCGCAGAGCGCGGTGCGCCAGCGCGGGCAACAGGTGGCCTACACGCTCAACTCCTACTCGCAGCGCATCGACGATCTCACCGTGCGCACCCGCGGGCACCTCTCCGACGTTGCCGGACAGGTCAACACGATGGCGAAGCAGGTCGCCGAGATCAACAAACAGCTGACTGCAGCCGAGGTGTCGGGGCAGCAGACCCCCGACCTGCGCGACGCGCGCGATCGTATTGCCGACAAGCTCGCGCAGCTCGTGGGCGCGCGCGTGGAGATCCAGGCGAACGGCACCATGGGCGTATACCTGGGCGGGTTGATGCTCGTGGACGCGAACAACGCACACCAGCTCGAGGTGCGTTCGACGACGACGACGACGAACCTGGCCATGGTGGGCGACGTGGAGCCGATCCAGACGGTCGGCGGGCAGGCCGGGCAGATGATCTCCTTCATCAACACCGACGTGCCGGCGATGCAGGGGCGCCTCAACGACTTCGCCCGCGGGCTGGTGAACGGGGTGAACGAATACCATGCCTCCGGCTGGACGGCGGCGGGTGATGCGTTAGGCAACGCGAACTGGAACCCGCTCAACGGGCCGACCGGATCGCGCGTGAACTTCTTCGATTCCAGCTTCACCACTGCGGGGACCATTCGGCTCTCCGGCGAGGTGACGGCGAGCGCACTGGTCATCGCCTCGGGCGACGTGCAGAACGCCCCGGGCAACAACACGCTGGCCACTGCGATCGGCGCGCTGCGCGACGACAACGGGATGGCCGCGCTGCAGACGCGCATGGGCGCGAACTTCGCCACGCAGATCGGCTTCGCGTCGGGCGAGTCCTATTCCGATCACTACACCACGACGGTCACGCAGCTCGGCGTCGACACCGCCGACGCGCAGTCGCAGTTCGATGTATACGACGCGCTTTCGACGCAGGCCGACAATCGGCGCGCCTCCGTCGCGGGCGTGTCCATCGACGAGGAACTGACGTTGATGTTGCGGCACCAGCAGGCATATACGGCGGCGAGCCGGCTCGTGAAGGTCGCCGACGAAATGGCGCAGTCCATCCTCAACATGGTCTGAGCCGATGCTCATCCTTTCCAGACGCGCCGGGGACGCCATCGTGATCGAAGGCGGCATCCGGATCGTCGTCCTCGCCTCCGATCGACGCGGTGTGCGCCTTGGCATCGAGGCGCCGCCGCACGTCAGCATCGTGCGGGAGGAAATCGTCACCCAGATCGCCGACGAGAATCGTCGCGCCAATGTCGGCGCCGACGCCGCGGCGCTCGTGGGCGGCGTCGCCAGCAAGTCCTCGTAGTCTTCCCCCACGATATCGTCGTGTTTCAGCTCATCGGTCTCGCGGTCGTCCTCGGAAGCGTCATCTCCGGCTACACCATGCACCACGGCAAGCTCGGGGTGCTGTGGCAACCGACCGAATTCATCATCATCGGTGGCGCGGGCATCGGGTCATTCATCATGGCCAACCCGCCCAGCGTGATCAAAGCATCGATTGCCGCCGGCCTCGCGATGCTCAAGCCGACGCCATTCAACAAGACATCGTACGGCGAGCTGCTGCAGGTCCTCTACGAAGTCTTCCAGACGGCGCGCAAGGACGGCCTCATCGCCCTCGAAGCGCACATCGAGGAGCCGGACAAGAGCAGCATCTTCACCAAGTACCCGAAGTTCCTGCACCATCACCATGCGGTCACCTTCCTGTGCGACACGCTCAAGGTGCTGCTGACCGGTGCGGTGGAGGATCACCACCTCTCCGACATCCTCGACCTCGACCTCGAGCGCATGCACGAGGAGGAGCACCAGGTTCCGTCGGCCATCACGACCATGGGCGACGCCATGCCGGGCTTCGGCATCGTCGCCGCGGTGCTCGGCGTGGTGATCACGATGGGTTCGATCGGTGGTGCGGCGTCGGAGATCGGCAACAAGGTCGCCGCGGCGCTCGTGGGAACGTTCCTCGGCATCCTGCTCGCGTACGGCATGATCGGCCCGTTCGCCAAGGCGATCGAGGCGCGGCAGCGCGGCGAGGGACAATACATGTCGTGCATCCGCACGGCGCTCCTCTCGTTCGCGCGCGGTGACGCGCCGATGACCTGCGTCGAGTTCGCGCGCCGCAACATCGAGCCCGTCGATCGCCCCAGCTTCACCGAGTTGGAGCAACTCACGCGCAAGAAGGCAGCCTGACGTGGCAAAGGGCGGCGGCAAAGTCATCATCGTCAAGAAGATCAAGAAGGGGGGCCACGGCCACCACGGCGGTTCCTGGAAGGTGGCCTACGCCGACTTCGTGACCGCGATGATGGCGTTCTTCATGGTCATGTGGATCCTCGGGATGGACGAGCAGACCAAGCAGGCCATCGAGGGGTACTTCTCGAGCCCCGTCGGCTACAAGAAGGGGTACTCGTCCGGCTCGAGCCCGCTGGCGTCGGGGAGTTCGCCCGCTGCCGTGAAGCGCGAGTCCATCCAGATGGCGATCCGCCAGCTGCAAAGCCAGCGCTTCAAGGCCGTGCAGGTGCAGTTGCGTGGCTCCATGGACTCCATCGCCGCGCTGGGGAAGCTGCGCGCCAAGGTCGAGATCACCATCACCCGCAGCGGGCTCCGCATCGAGCTGATCGAGGACGAGAAGGGGGACACCTTCTTCCCGATCGCCTCGGCCGTGCTCACCGAGCAGGGGCGCGTGACGCTGCAAACGATCGCCGGCGAGTTGAAGGGGTTGGAGAATCCGATCGTCATCGAGGGACACACCGACGCGGCGCGTTACGCCAACCGCACGTATACCAACTGGGATCTCTCGGCCGATCGCGCCAACGCGGCACGACGCATCCTCGAGGAATCGGGGCTCGACCACGGGCGCATCGCTGAGGTGACCGGTCTTGCGGACAAGCAGCTGCGCTACCCGCTTGATCCGCTGAATCCCGCCAATCGCCGCATCTCGATCCTCCTCCCCTTCATCGACCCTCCGGACACACCGTCGGTGGAGCAGCTGCAAGAACGGCTGGAGAACAGCGTCAAGCAGTCGTCGTAAGGCGTTCCGCCATTAGAGCTTCCGCCGTCGGAGAAGCGCGGCGTTGCGATTCGCCTGCCATCGCCAGCGTAGCCTCACCACGCAGCATCGACGAACGCTCACACACGCGAACAAAGCAAACGGGCGCGCCCTCTCGCAGGGCGCGCCCGTTTCGCGTCGCGTGCGCTGGGTCGACTACATCGCCTGCTCGATACGCTCGCGCGTCCAGCGCACCGCTTCGAGATAGAGGTCACCCAGCATCGAGGGATCGACGCCCAACACCTGCGACTCCGCATCGACCGCGTGCCAGGAACCGCGCTCGTACGCTTCCACCAGCGAAAGCGTCGGCGCGTACGGGCCGCTCCGCGCCAGCAGGGCGCGACGCACTTCGTCGGTGAGGTCGATGCGATGCAGCACGTCGCCTAACGGCACCTTGAGGATCGCGTCGAGGAGGGAGAAGAGTCCAACCATGAACAGCGCCTCGGCGCTGCGGCGGTCACGCCCCTGGCGTGCGACGTTTTCGCAGAGGCGCGCGCGCTGGATCGCGACGCGCACCAGCTCCGCGTCGGTTCCCCCCTTCCCCGCCACCGACGTGACCAGGAGGAGGGAGAGCCATTTGTGCAGCTCGGCGCGCCCGACCATGCGCACCGCATGGCGAATCGACTCGATCCCGCGCCCGCCCATCGACGCCGAGTTCACCGTGCGAAGCAGCTTGTACGTGAGCGAGACGTCGGTACGGAACGCGTCCTCGAGTGCGGCGTCGGTCGTGTCGGGATCGCGCAGCAGGTTCATCAGGCGGAGGATCGTGAGCTGCCCGGCCGACAGATCTCGGCGCGCCAGCGTCTCCGGCTTGCTGAAGAAGTACCCCTGAAAGAGGCGGTAACCGATCGCCTGGCAAAGGTCCTTCACTTCCTGCGTCTCGACGCGCTCGGCGAGGATCGTCCCGCCGTAGGAGGCGACGCGATCGTAGTTCGTCTTGAGCTCCTTCTCGGTCTTGTTCAGGACGTCGAGCTTGATGATGCGCGCCATCTTGAGCAGCGGCTCGAACGACGGATTGAACTCGAAGTCGTCGAGAGCGAGCGTGTACCCCGCTTCGACGAGCCCTCTCGCCGCGGCCACGACCTCCTCGTCCGGTTCCACGGTTTCGAGGAGTTCGATCACCACCGTCTGCGGATCGAAGAGCTGGTGCATCCCACGCACGAGCATTTCGCGCGTGAAGTTGAGGAAGGCGCGGTGCCCACCCGTCATCCGGTCCATCCCGATGTTCAGGAAGGTGTGAACCAGGACCTCGGAGGCCATCACGTCGGCGCTCACTCCTTCGGCAATCGACGTGACACCCGTTCGCCGGTAGAGCAGCTCGTATGCATAGGTTTCGCCGGACACGTCGAAGATCGGTTGTCGGGCGACGAATACGTCGACCAGCGATGCACCGGGGGAGGACGCGTCCGGGGAAGGGGCGATGGTCACAGAGCGAGGGGTTGGAGTCGAATCGCCTTCAACGGTCGTGCTCGACACGAAGATGAGCTGCCTATCACGAAGGAGTATCGACCGCAAACCGCTCGACTTGTATTGCCCGACCACGACCGTTAGCCTTCCCTCTCCCCAATCGGCCGGGAAGGCTCCCGCCCGGGGCGCGCCACAGGATCGATCGCGCGCGAGTAGCTCAGCTGGATAGAGCGTCGGCCTCCGGAGCCGAAGGTCGTGGGTTCGAATCCCGCCTCGCGCATTCATTGAGTTGTCGCAGGAGCCGGGGGAGGCCGACGGTCTCGGCCTCCCCTTCGTCGCCCAAGGCGGCGCGACGAGATGGGAGACGTCGGCGACAGACGCTCGCGTTCCGGCGTATACTCCCGAACCGCTTCGTGGCATTCCGCCGACGGAGCGCAACACAAGGGGTCGCCTTGCACGCCGAGAGGGCGATTACTACTTTCGCCCGACCGAGCCTCTGGCGACCCCGAACATTCGAGACTTCCCCACCTCGCGTGGACATTGTCGAACTGAAACGGAAGTCCGTCGCCGAACTCCTCGAGCTCGCGTCGGACTTGAGCGTCCCAGAGACGTCGGGGCTGCGCAAGCAGGACCTGATCTTCCGTATCGAGCAGCGACTGCTCGATCAGGAAGTCGTCCTGCGCGGAGAAGGCGTGCTGGAGATCCTCGCCGAGGGATACGGCTTCCTTCGTAGCCAGGATTGGAGCTACCTCCACGGCCCCGACGACATCTACGTCTCGCCGTCGCAGATCAAGCGCTTCGACCTTCGCACCGGTGACACGATTCGTGGCGAGGTGCGCCCGCCGAAGCAGTGGGAGCGCTACCTCGCCCTGCTCAAGGTCGACCGGGTCAATGGCGACGATCCCGATCCGTCGCACCCGCGACTCATCTTCGACAACCTCCGCCCGCGCTATCCGGACCAACGGCTGCGGTTGGAGAATGGCGACCTCTCGATGCGCGTCGTCGATCTCATCGCGCCGATCGGGAAGGGACAGCGCGGACTGATCGTCGCACCGCCGCGCGCGGGCAAGACGATTCTCCTGCAGAAGATGGCCAACGCCATCGCCGAGAATCACCCGGAAGTCGCGCTCATCGTCCTGCTGATCGACGAACGGCCGGAAGAGGTGACCGACTTCAATGAGTCGGTACCGAAGGCCGAGGTGATCAGCTCGACGTTCGACGAGCCGCCGGATCGCCACGTGCAGGTCGCCGAGATGGTGATCGAGAAGGCGAAGCGGATGGTGGAGCACGGCAAGGACGTCGTGATCCTGCTCGACTCGATCACGCGTCTGGCGCGCGCGCATAACGCGGTGATTCCGCAGTCCGGGAAGATCATGTCGGGCGGGCTCGATGCGTCGGCGATGCAGAAGCCGAAGAAGT
>CAZWVG010000287.1:0-6931 GCA_964637355.1 uncultured Gemmatimonadaceae bacterium | reverse complement strand
CCTTGCGGCGACGGGTGATGTCGAGCGCGGCGTTGGCAACGATGCGATGCAGCCACGCCCCGAATGCCTGGTCGGGGAGGAAGCGATGCAGTGCGCGATACGCGTGGAGAAATCCTTCCTGCACTGCATCCTCTGCGTCTTCGTGCGTGAGCACGATCGAACGCGCCACGGCGTACGCGCGACGCTGGTGCAAGCGCACAAGTGCGGCGAACGCCTCGTTTTCGCCGCCTTGGGCGGCGACGACGAGCTGGTGTTCGTGCGCGCGGTCAGCCCGCTCGGCGTCGGACATCATCCGTCGCGATGGGGTGCCCGCCGCAGGAGCCAGCAGGGTGGGGATGAGTGCAGTCGTCACGGTTTCTCAGCGTATCCTGTTCCTCCGTAGAACGCGTCGGTTCGGTCCAGTGTTGAGCGGCGTTGGCCAGCGATGAGCGATCACGCAAAAGGCACAGCCGCACTCGGAAATCGATCGCCTCTGCTACGCGGGCGTGTGAGAGCCCGCCAATCCGAGCGATTCGGCATCGGCGCGCATCGCGTTGATCACGAACTGGATGTGTCCTTCGAGTTCGACACCCAGATCGGCCGCTCCGTTAATGACATCTTCACGATTCACGCCGCGCGCAAATCCCTTGTCCTTCATTTTCTTCATCACCGAGCGGGCATCGACGTCGTGCACGCTCTTCGTCGGCTTCACCAGCGCCGTTGCCGTGATCAGCCCCGTGAGCTCGTCCACGGCGAATAGCGTCTTCGCCATCCGGCTCTCGCGCGGTACGTCGCAGTAGGTCGCGTGCCCCAGGATCGCCTGCAGCACATCCTCGGGATATCCGAGCCCGCGCAGGACGCGAACCCCCTCTGCCGGATGCTCCGACTCGGCCGAATGCGCGGCGTTCGGCCACCGCTCGTAGTCGAAATCGTGCATCAGCCCCGCGAGCGCCCAGCGATCCACGTCCTCCCCGAACTCTGCCGCGTAGGCACGCATGGCCGCTTCGACGGAGAGCATGTGCTTTCGCAGCGATTCGCTCTGCGTGTACTCCTGCATCAGGGCGAGGGCGTCGTCTCGGGACGGCAGCGTCATCGTCGGGTCTTCTCTCGAGGCGGGTCGGGATCGGCGCAACGGGCAGTCCCGCGCGCAGGGAGGGGGAATCTTAGCAGTTTGAGCCCCCCTCAGCGCCCCCCAGGCGGGGGGACGCGAGGAGCCACGTACACCTCATCGTGCTAGCAGTCGAAGGCCTCGCCGGCGTTCAGCGCTCGCCGAAAGCGTCGTCGCCTCTCCAGCTGACAGCTAGTGCATCGCCTCGACGGAGCCACGCGCACGACCGGTCCGCCAGACAAGCAAGAGCGGAAGTGCGCAGACGAGCAGGATCCCGTTGAGCAGATAGATCCGGGAGAAGCCGAGCACCGACGCCTGCGCGCCGATCTGGTGCGAGATGATCGCCGTCGCCTGCGCTTTGGCCTGCAGCATCGGCGTCCCATGGGCCATGGCCCCGCGGGAGAGCATGTCGACGCGCTCGATCGTCGAGAGATCGGTCGCTCCGACGTGCTCGGTGAGAATCGCACGCTGCGCCGACGTCCACCGCCCGAGGAGAGTCGCCATCACAGCGATCCCCATCGACCCGCCCAGCTGCCGCATCAGGTTGAACAGCCCGGTCCCCTGCGCGAGGTCGCGCGGGTGCAGATCGGCCATGCTGGCGTTGGTCAGCGGGACGAAGATCAATCCAAGCCCGAGCCCGCGCATGATGAGCGGCCAGAACAACTCGTGCGTCCCGCTCTCCAACGTGAGGCGCGAGAGCAGCCACATCGACAGGAGGAAGATGAGCGAACCGGCGGTGATGGTGTAGCGCGCGTCGATACGCCCGCGAAGTCGGCTCATCGTCCCCATCACGAAGGCCGAGGCGATCGCGCCAGGAAGGAGGAGGAAGCCGGTCTGCGAGGCCGAAAGCCCGTGCAGCTGCTGCAGGAAGATCGGGAGAACGAAGATCCCGCCGTAGAGCGAGAGCCCGAGCGCTGCGGCGAAGGCGACGCCCGCAGCCAACTGCCGGCTGCGCAAGATGCGGAAGTCGATGATCGGCTCCTCGATCGTGAGCTCGCGCCAGATGAGGAGGACGCCCGAGATCAGCGACGTGGCGGCGAGCGCCACGATGAAGCGCGACTCGAACCAGTCATAGCGCTCGCCGCGCTCGAGCATCCATTGCAGCGCGCCGATGCAGAGCGCCAACAGGAAAATGCCGGTGCCGTCGATGGTGCGAGCGCGCGCCTGGTGCTTGGAGTCGCGCACGTACGACAGCACCATGAAGAAGGCGATGATCCCGAGCGGGACGTTGATGTAGAAGATCCAGGGCCAGTTGTAGTTGTCGGTGATCCAGCCACCGAGCGTGGGGCCAATGGTGGGGCCCACCATCACGCCGATCCCGAACATCGCCTGCCCGATTGCCACTTCGGCTGGGGGAAAGGCCTCGAAGAGCGTGGACTGCGCGGTGGAAAGGAGCGCTCCGCCGCCGATCCCCTGCACGACGCGCCAGCCGACCAGCATGCCTAACGAAGTTGAGGCGCCGCAGAAGAACGAGGCGACCACGAACAGCGCGATCGAGCCGGCGAGATAGCGCGTACGCCCGAAGTACGCCGAGAGCCACCCCGACATCGGGATCACGATCACGTTGGCCACGATGTAGCCCACCGAGACCCAGGTGATCTCGTCGACCGTAGCGCCGAGGTTCCCCATCATGTGGGGGATTGCGACGTTGACGATCGAGGTGTCGATCAGCTCGAGCACCGCCGCCAGCGTGACGGCGATGGCGATGAGGTACTTGTGCTTGTAGGGGTCCTCCTCCGCCACCATCGGAACGGCCGATGGTGGAGGAGGCGGAGGCGGGGGTGAAGGCGCGTGACGCCTCGGAGCCCGCGGTGTGACGGGAGCGGGAAGGACGGTTGTGGCCATCGGGACAGCTGCCTAACGCGTGGCGACGTGCGCAGTGACCGACATCCCCGGACGCAGCGGGCGATCGGCGCCGCACCCCGTCGTGATCTTGATGCGCACCGGGACGCGCTGCACGACCTTGGTGAAGTTGCCGGTCGCGTTGTCGGGCGGGAGGAGGGCGAACTTGGCGCCGGTCGCGGGGCTCAGCGACTCCACCGTTCCGTGCGCCGTGCACCCCTCGTACGCGTCGACGTCGAACTCCACCGGCTGCCCGACACGGAGGTCGGCGAGTTGCGTCTCCTTGAAGTTTGCCGAGACCCAGACGTCCTGCTCGTCGACGACGGTGAGGACCGGCTGCCCGGGCTGCACGAGCTGTCCGACCTCGACCTGCTTGCGCGACACGAAGCCGTCGCTCGGCGCGACGATGACGGTGTAGCTCAGCTGCAAGGCGGCGTTGTCGCGGATGGCCTGCGCCGAGGCGAGGCGCGCCTTGGCGAGCCGCGTTCCCACCTGCGCGTTGTCGACGCCCGCCGATGCGCCGGCCAGCTGCTTCTCGGCCGACTCGAGGTTGGCTTGCGACGATTGCACCGCGAGCTGCGCGGCGTCGAGCTGCTGGCGCGAGACGATCTGCTTGGCGACGAGGTCCTCCATGCGTCCGAGGTCGGCCTGCGCTTTCGCGAGGTTGGCCTTGGCGGCGGTGACTTGCGCCTCGAGCGAGGCGCGCTGGCTGGTCGCGCTGCGCACGAGCGCCTCGGACTGCCCAGCGATCCCCTTGCCGCCGGCGATGGCGCGCGCGGCCTCGAGGTCGCCCTCGGCCTGCGCGAGGCGCACGCGGAATTCGGAGTCGTCGAGGACGACGAGCGTGTCGCCCGCCTTCACGCGAGCGTTGTCCTGCACGCGCACCTGGGAGACGAAGCCGCCGACGCGCGACACGACGGGGATGATGTTGCCGTCGACCTGTGCGTTGTCGGTCGAGGCGTGCGCCTGCGCGTAGCGCCACATCCTGAAGCCGATGGTGAGACCGGTGAGCGCGGCGATCGCCACGATCCCCAGGATGATCTTGCGCCGCAGCCCGCCGGTTGCGGGCGACGCGGTGGTGCTGGCGCCGTTGGCGTGGGTGGTGGACTCTGGAACGGTGGTCGTTGACATGAGGCGAGGGGGAGGTGGACGGCGAAGCCGAACTAAATGTCTAGTGCAGGGTGCGGGCTGCCCCCTCGGACCGGGCGAGCGCGATGCGCGCCAGGTGCCAGGCGGAGAGGGCGTCGTTGACCAGAGTACGGGCGGCGTTGAGGCCGAGTGAGGCGGTGATCGCCTCCGAGTTTCCGCTCACGCCGGCGCGGAAGCGCTCGCGCGCCTGGGCGAGTTCCTGCTCGGCGAGCGATACACGCTCGCGGGCGGCGTCGAGTTGTTCGCGCGCGGCGGCGAGATCGGTCGTGGCGCTGCGCACGTCGATGGCGACCTGGCGCACGAGGTCGCGCCGGCGAAATTCGAGTTCGTCGCGCGAGGCCGCTTGCTCCTCGAGGCGCGCGTCGCGGCGGAATCCGTCGAAGATTCCGAGCGAGAGCTGGATTCCCCAGGTGTAGGTACGGAGATACGAGCCCCCTTCGCCGGAGATTGGACCGTTGTCTCCAAACGCCGACAGCGTAGGGAGTCGCTCGCGGCGGATCGCCTTGGCCGCTTCATCAGAGGCATTGAGCTGGGCATCGAGCGTGCGAAGCTCCGGGCGCTTCGAAAGCGCCACCGAGACGTCGCCCGCTTCGGTCGCGGCGAGCGCGAGGCCGGCCAGCGAATCGGAGGCGACGATCTCCTGCTCCGGCGGAAGCGAAAGGACGCGTGCGAGTTCGAGCGAGGCGCGCGAGCGCTCCTGCCGTGCAGCGATTCCCTGCGCGTGCAACTGCGAGACCTGGGCGCGGGCGCGCGTCACGTCGAGGGCGATGCCGACGCCGGCGCGCAGCTGCTCCTGCGCGATCGTGAGCAGCTCGGCGGCGAGCGTCGAGTCGGCGGCGCGGGCGCCAACCTGTGCATCAGCGCGAAGGAGGCGGATATAGGCGACGGCGGCAGACGCTGCGGCCTGCTCGGCGGCGGCGTCGGCTTCGGTTCCGACGGCGTCGGCGGCAACGCGGGCGGCGCGCACGCGCTCGAAGGCCGCGGCGTCAAAGAGCGATTGCGAGAGGTGCGCGCGGATGTCGACCGTGTGCACCGGGCCGATCACCTGGCCGTCGGGATCGAAGAACGGGACGCCATCGGGGCCGGAGAAGGCGAAGCCGAGGGTGGAGGTGTTGAAGGTGCGTCCCCCTTGGACCGCTGCTGCGGAGAGGTTGGGGAGAAGGTCGGCGCGCTTCTGTCGGATGCGGGCGTTTGCCTGGGCCAGGCGGGCGTGGGCCACGTCGACGGCGGCGTTCTGGCCGGCCGCGAGCTGCACCACGTCGCCTAACGACAACGGGCGCGCGGCCGGCTGCTGGGCACCGACGATCGCGGGGACGGCCGAGAGTGCGGCGCCGAATGCGGTGCGGCGCAGGAACGAGGTGACGGCTGACATCAGGAGTGAGTGGGAGAGCGGTCGCCGGCGGCCGGCGGAACGAGGCTGCGAAGTGCGAAGTCGATGACGGTGTCGCGCACCGCGTCGGCCGATGCGTTGATGCTGGAGCGGTACAGGTGCCGGCGCGCGTGCCAGACGGCGTGGGTGATGAGCATCGCCGAGATGATGCGGGCGGTCGCCAGCGGATCGGTGTCGACGAACTCTCCGCTCGCGATCCCGCGGGAGATGATCCCTGCCTTGATCCGGAGCGAGCGCTCGATGACCTCGTCGCCGTAGTAGCGCATCAGGTCGGGGAAGTGGTGCAGCTCGGCGTGCACGAGGCGGTGCATCGCCAGGTAGGTATCCGAGCGCAGGTACTCCCAGTTGCTGATCATCGTGCGGCGCAGGTCTTCGGTGGCGGAGAGCTCCGAGGCGGTGCGCTGGGCGTCGGCCTCGGCGGCCTCGATCACGGTGATGACCTTGGATTCAACGACGGCGCGGAAGAGCTCTTCCTTGCTGCTGAAGTAGAGGTAGATGGTCCCCTTGGAGACGCCGGCGCGTCGGGCGATCTCGTCGAGGCGGGCGCCGCCGAGTCCGAAATCCGTGAAGACGTCGAAGGCGGCGTCGATGATCTGGCCGGGGCGCTCTTCGGGGAGGCGGCGCCACTTCTTGGCGCATGCTTCAGCCGACGCCCCCTCCGCCGGGATCGGGGGAGGGGGCGTCTGTTCGTCGGCGCTGACGTCGTCCGGGTTGGCGGCTGGGTTTACGGCGGGAGTGTTCGTCATTTAATGACTGAACGGTAAGTTACTTACTGACCCGCCACAAGTACGACCGAGCACCTTCGCCGTAACGAGAGCGCAAAGACACGAAACGGGGCCGGAGTCGCCCCATTGGCGACCCCGGCCCCGCAGCAGCCCGGATTCGGCTCAGTGCGTCGTCGTCGCCTCGGCCTTCGCACCTTCGTGGTTGGCGTACTTGGCGTTCGTCCAGGTCACGATGGCGAAGACCATCGCGGCGAGCGCAACCGAGGTCACGATCAGGCCCACGAACGCGGCCCCCTTGTCACTCGGCGGATGTGCGGAAGACATGCGGATTCTCGGTCGGGAGGTTAGGCGACGCGGGCGGAGACCATCTCGTCATTCTGCTTGATGGTCGGCAGGATGTCGAGGCCGTCGGTGACGCGCCCGAAGACGGTGTGCACGCCGTTCAGGTGAACGCAGTTATTGGGATCGAGGACGATGAAGAACTGCGAGCCGCCGGTGTCCTTTCCGGCGTGGGCCATGGAGAGCGCCCCCAGCTGGTGCGTGTGCGGGTTGCCCGCGGTTTCGCACTTGATGCGCCACCCCGGTCCGCCGGTGCCGACGGGGCCCTTGGCGTGCTCGCCACCCTTGGAGTAGGGGTCGCCTCCCTGGACCACGAAGCCCGGGATCACACGGTGGAACTTGGTGCCGTCATAGAAGCCGCTGTTCGCCAGCTTCTCGAAGTTCGCGACGGTCTCGGGA
>CAZWVG010000286.1:0-6948 GCA_964637355.1 uncultured Gemmatimonadaceae bacterium | reverse complement strand
TCGAGCCGATCCAGGGCGAGGGGGGGGTGCGCGTGCTCGATCCGCAGTTCGTGCGGGGAGTGCGCGAGCTCACCAAGGCGCGCAACGTTGCGCTGATTTTCGACGAGATCCAGTGCGGAATGGGGCGCACCGGACACCTCTTTGCCTACGAAGGGTTAGGGGTCACGCCAGACATCCTCACGCTTGCCAAGCCGATCGCTGCCGGATTGCCGATGGGCGCGATCCTCGCAACGGAAACCATCGCCGCCGCGATGCAGCCCGGCGATCACGGCACGACATTCGGCGGTGGCCCGTTCGTCGCCTCGGTCGCGCTACATGTGTTCGATCGTTTGAACGACCCCGCGCTCCTCGCCCACGTGCGCGCGATGGGATCCTGGTTCTCCGACCAGCTGCACGGGATGTCGCAGCGCACCGGTCGCATTCGCGCGATCCGCGGTGCAGGGCTCATGTGGGGCTTCGACGCCACCGAGCCGGCCGCCGATATCATCGGGCGTGCCCGCGACGCCGGGCTGCTTCTTGTGTCGGCGGGTGAGCATACGATCCGCATGCTGCCGCCGCTCGTGGCGACGCGGGAAGACCTGGCGCGAGGGCTGGCGGTGCTGGAGACGGCGCTGGGGGGGTAGGACAAACGGACGGGAGACGGGGGACAGGGGACGGGAGTGCAAACGGCGCCGCATTGCGGCGCCGTTTGCGTTGTCGGCGTGCTAGGGCGACGCCACTGCACATGACCGTCTTGGCCCGGGCGTTGGCCGGCGCGCAAAGCGCGCCGGCACTCCCGTCTCCCGTCCCCCGTCCCCCGTCCGCTCCTAAAACACCAATCCGAACGACACCGGCACCGTCTTCACATCACTGAACAGCGCCTTCCCCTTGTCGACCGCGATGTCCTTGAGGCGTCCCTCGACGAACCCCGAGATCCCGCCGAGTCGGAAACGGATGCCTGCACCGCCGTTGTAGGTCAGTGCGGTCTGGCTCAGGTCAGTTGCCGTGTTCGTCGCACCGCTCTTCACGCTCGTGGCGCCAACGCCGGCGAGGATGTACAACCCACCGGCGAGAGGAATCTCGACGTTGCCCAGCAGTCCAAGGAGCGTGGAAGCGTCTCCGCTCCCGTACGCCGCGCTCGTCGCAACGTCGAACGAGCTTCCCGCGGCCAACGATCCCGACACTGCGCGATTCGCCTCGCCCGACCGGGAAGCGAGCACGTTCGTGTAGATCGTCGACGCATTCTTGAGGGAGAAGCGCGCATACGAAAACTCCGGCCGCAGGCGGATCGACTGCCCGGCGATGCGCAGCAGGAGCGAGACGTCGGCGTGCACTCCCAGATCGTTGTAGTCCTTGAACCCACCCACGGGGACCGACGCTCCTCCCGCGACAACGACCGAGACCGGCCGCGCCGATGCCGGCCCCTGCGCCCATCCGGGCGCCGATCCCGCGCCCAGCAGGGCAGCCCCCAGCAGAATTCGGGAAAAGAATCGAGGAATGCGGGGCGGTTCATTCGCGCGCATGGGAAACTCCGGTAGGATGGGTGAGAACCGGGAGCACGAGCGATGTCACCAAAGGGTCGCAAGTCAGCGGGCAACCGCGGGGTAACGTACGTGTGAAAGGCGTCCGCGCACCATGCGGCGCGACGATAGATTCCACCCTTCCTTCTTCCACGCTTGCCGATGTCGCGACGGTCAACCGTCTTCCTCGCCTTCGCCGCGCTGCACCTTTTGGCCTCGTGTGCCTCGGCCCAGGTCCAGCGCTCGGTCGCCGCGAGGCCGCGCCTCATCGTCCACCTGAGCATCGACCAGCTCCGGCCCGACTACCTGGACGTCTACGGGCCCGAGTTTACAGCGGGCCTCGCCCGCCTGTTGAAGGGTGGGGCATACTTCCCGAACGGCTACCAGGACCACGCCGTCACCGAGACCGCGCCCGGGCATTCGACGATGATGTCGGGGCGCTTCCCGCGCAGCACCGGGATCGTCGAGAACGATCGCGGCGTGCTGGACACCGAGTCCCCGCTTATCGCCGGCGCGAGTGGCGAGCCCGCGTCGCCGTACCGATTCCGTGGCTCGACGCTCGGCGACTGGCTCCGCTTCAACGACGCGCGCTCCCGTCTCCTCTCCATTTCGCGGAAAGATCGCGCGGCCATCCTCCCGCTCGGACGCGCCAAGGGGGAGGCGTACTGGTACGCGCCGCTCAGCGGCTTCTTCACGACCAGCCGCTGGTACGCGGACACGCTTCCCGGATGGGTCCAACGATTCAATGCGCGCAAGCTTCCGCAGTCGTTCGCCGGCAAGAGCTGGAACCTCCTCGCCCCAGCTGCGCAATACACCGAACCGGATAGCAACAAGCTCGAGGCGTTAGGCAAGGACTATCTCTTTCCGCACACGTTCCCGAGCGACTTGAAGGAGACGGCGCTCCTGCTGATCCACACGCCGATGATGGACGAACTCACGGCGGCGCTCGCGCTGGAAGGGGTGAATGCGCGCGAACTCGGCGCGATGCCGGGGCGCACCGACTTCCTTGCCGTCTCGTTCTCGTCGACCGACGCCGTGGGACACAAGTACGGTCCCGACTCGCGCGAGCTGCACGACCAGATGCTGCGCCTCGATCGCACGCTCGGCGTCTTCATCGACTCGCTGTACAAGCTGCGCGACTCGTCGACCATCGTCTTCTCGTTCACCGCCGACCACGGCGTCGCCCCGTATCCTGACCCGGGCTTCACCTCGCGCTATCGCAAGGAACCGGCGGGACGGACGACGCTCCGACAGGTGACGAGCGCACTCTACACGGCGCTTGCCAGTCGCGGGGTCGACACATCCGGGTTTCGGGTCGACATGGGGGTGCTCTACCTCGACTCGCTCGCCCTTCTGCGCGCCCATATCGATCGCGATTCCGTCGCGCGCGCCTACGTCCGCGACATGGCGAAGATCGAGGGCGTCCTGCGGGCCGACCTGTATCGGGACTTGGCGAAGCGCGACACGACGAAGGACGTCATCGCCCGCCGGTGGCTGCACATGTTCCCCCCCGATCTTCCGGTGATGGCGGTGGTGACGCTCAAGCCGTTCTGGACCTGGCGCGGCGTGCTGACGGCCAACCACGGCACACCGCACGACTACGATGCCCGTGTCCCCGTCCTCTTCTACGGCGCGGGAGTCAAGCCCGGTCGCTCGAACGATATGGTGCGGGTGGTCGACATCGCGCCGACGCTGGCCGCGCTCGCCGAGATTCGGCCGGAAGAGCGCCTCGACGGCCGCGTCCTCACGAGGGTGATTCGTTAGGCATGCGGGCGCGCGACGGGCTGCGGCAGGCGTTCGATGAAGCGCGCTACGGACCGCGGCGCACGCTGAACGTTCGCGAGCCGATGGTGAGCGGCGCCGAAGCCGCGCGGCGCGCCGAAGGGTGGTTGCGCTCCAAGCAGGTCGAGCGCGTCGGCGATGTCCTCGTCATCACCGGGCGCGGCAAGGGAAGCCCGGGGCAGGTCGGAGTGGTGCGCGAGGAGGTTCGCAAGCTGCTCGGGCGCCTGCGCCGCGCCGGCGTGGTGACCAAGGTCGAGGAGCACACCGCGGGATCCTTCGCCGTGACCTTGGCCCCGCTTCGCGCGCTCTTCAACGCGCCCCGCCGCACCCGCGACGGAAGTCGCGGCCAGGAGTATCGCGCGCATCGCCGCGCGCCCGGAACGCTCGACGGGCTCTCCGATGAGACGCTCGCCCTCCTCCGCCGCCTGGCCACCGTCTCGCTCAACGCGTTAGGGCTCGACGCCCCCGAACCCGACTTTGTCGACGCCGAGATGGAACGCGAATTCGCGCTCCTCTCGCGCGCCACTAGCGGATCGCTCGACGAATCGACGCTGCGAGCCGCCATCACGCACGCCATCCACGAGTTCGAGGAACAGGACGATCGCGGTCGCCGCTGACGGCGGCGCTCGCCTCCACCTTCGCATTCCCACTTCCATCGACATGTCCCGTCGTTCCGCTCGCCCCGCCCGCCCCGTACCGGCGCTCGCGATCGCAGCCGTGCTGTGCTCCTCACTGATCGCTCCTCTGGCTCCGTCGTTGCTCCAGGCGCAGCAGGTGACCGGCTATTCACGGCAGTCGGGAACGCACCAGCGCGAGCTCGAGCGCGCGGCGATTGCCGTCCCCTCTCCGGACCGCGCCTCGGCGCACTCGCGAGCCTTGTCGGCCGAGCCGCACGTGGCCGGCACCGCGGCGCAGGCACGCACGCGAGACTACGTCATCGCGCAGATGAAGACGATGGGGCTCGAGACCGAGGTGCGCGCCTACGACATCTGGATGCCGCACCCGACGAGCGTGCGCGCCTGGCGCGTCGACGGTTCGCCCAGGGAACTCGATCTCCACGAAGGGCCCGTCGCCGGCGACTCCACGTTAGGCACCACCGGCGAAGTCCTCCCGATCAACGGCTACGCCGGCAGCGGCGACGTGACCGGCGAGGTCGTCTTCGTGAACTACGGCCTCATCGAGGACTACAAGCAGCTCGAGGCACTCGGCGTCTCCGTGCGTGGCAAGATCGCCGTCGCGCGCTACGGTCGGTCGTTCCGCGGGATCAAGGCGCGTGAGGCGGAGAAGAACGGGGCGATCGCCCTCATCATCTACTCCGATCCGCAGGACGACGGCTACGCACGCGGAGACGTGTATCCCGAGGGCCCCATGCGTCCGCCGACGGGAATCCAGCGCGGCGGCGTGGCCAACGGTAATGGCGATCCCTCGACGCCGGGGTGGGCGAGCGTGACCGGCGCCAAGCGACTCCCGGTCAGCGACTTCAACGTCCCGCACATCCCCGTCGTCCCGATGGGGTACGCTAACGCTGCATTGCTGCTCAAGGACCTGCGCGGAACCGCGATTCCGGCCGCGTGGCAAGGTGGGCTCCCGTTCCGCTATCACGTGGGGCCGGGTCCGGTGCGCGCGCGCGTGGCCATTGCCACCGACACCGCGACCAAGGCGTACAAGACCATCTGGGATACGTTCGGCATCGTGCGCGGACGCGACCTGCCTGACGAGATGGTGATCATCGGCGCGCACCGCGATGCGTGGGGGCCGGGTGCCGCCGACAACGTGAGCGGAACGGTGAGCGTGCTCGAGGCGGCGCGCGCGGTGATGGAGCAGGTGCGCAAGGGCGAGCGCCCGCGCCGCACGATCGTCTTCGCCACGTGGGACGCCGAGGAGTGGGGGTTGATCGGATCGACCGAGTACGTCGAGGACGACTCGCTGCGACTGCTCAAGGGAGCGGTCGCCTACCTCAATCAGGATGTGTCGGCGCAGGGGAGCAGCTTCGGTGGTGGGGGATCTCCCTCGCTGCGGGCGACGCTGCGTGACGTCGTGCGGCAGGTCGATGACCCAAAGGGGGGAAGCGTGTATTCGCGCTGGCGCGCGGCGGCTCGCTTGGCCAGCGACTCGCTGGAGCCGGCGATGGGCGATCCTGGAGGCGGGTCGGATTTCGCGGGCTTCTACAATCACCTCGGCATCCCGATTTCCGAATGGGGCTTTGGCGGAGCGGGGGGTGTGTACCACTCGATGTTCGACTCGTACGCGTGGATGTCGCGCTTCGGTGATCCGGGCTTTGTCTATCACGCAACGGCCGCGCGGGTAGGAGCGGCCATGCTCCTGCGATTGGCCAACGCTGAGTTGCTCCCGTACGACTACGTCGAGTATGCGCGCACCATGCGCCGGTATCTCCCGTCGCTGACCGAGGCTGGGCGAGCGGCGGGGAGTTCGGTGGACGTGTCGGCGCTCGACGCGGCGATCACCGGAATGGAGACGGCAGCAGCGTCGTACGCTGCGGCGCGCGACGCGGTGCTCGCCGGAATGCCGTCGGCTGCAACGCTCGCGGCGTCCAACCGGGCATTGCTGGGTGTGGAGCGCGCCCTCACGCGTCCGGAGGGGCTGCGCACGCGCCCCTGGTTCCGCAACCTGATCTACGCCGCCGATGAGGACAACGGCTACGCGACGATCGTCTTCCCATCGGTGAACGAGGCGATGCGCGCCGGCAATGCGTCGTTGGCCAAGGGTGAAGTCGCCGACCTGGCCGCTCGCTTCACCGCCGCCAGCCGCAAGCTCGATGAGGCTCGGGAGGCGCTGGGCGCTGCGGCGCGGCGCTGAGCCGCCCGCGAATCGTGACCCCACCGGGCGCGAGGTGACGAGAGGCTCCCGACCTCCGGCACGTACGCGCCCGGTGCCTTACCACGGCGCCGTGGGTGCACGCTGGAAGATCACCGCGAGCGCGACCAGCAGTGCGACGATGAGGATGGCGCTGGCCACGAAGACCAGGAGCGATCCCGGCTCGCGCTGCGGTCGCGGCGCGGGGATCTCGCGCGACACGATCCGCCCCTTGGCTTGCGCGCGCTGACGCACTCGCGCCAGAACATCGTCGCTGATTGCCCCACTCACCGGCGAGCCCACGAGCGGGGCTGCGCTTTCGTTTGTTGCAGCTGACGAGGCGGATCCTCCCCCGCCATCCGCCAGCTCCCCCCGCGCACCCCGGTCTCGCTCATCGGCGAACTCGCCAACCGTCGCGACCGTCGCAGGATCGTCCCTGTCTCGGCGACTGGCGTCTCTAGTGGCGTCAGTAGTGTCGATAGCGTCGAGAGCGTCTGATGCGTTGCTCGCGTTGCTCGCGTTGCTCGCGTTGCTCACATCAACGGACGGAATCTCACTCCCTTCCTCGGAGGTCGGAGCCGCCGTTTCCATCTCGGCGAGCTCAGAGGTGCTTCCGGAGAGAACAACGTCAGTGACCTCGCCAACAGCAGTGTCGCCGACATCGGAGCGTTCATGCTGTCCCTCTGTGACCTCCGTGACCTCTGTGGTGAAAAGAACTTCAACCACAGAGGACACAGAGGACACAGAGGACTGCGCGTCCAACGTCGGCGTCTCGCCGATTCCCTCCGCGTTCTCCGCGTTCTCTGCGTTCTCTGCGTTCTCTGCGTTCTCTGCGTTCTCTGCGTTCTCTGCG
>CAZWVG010000285.1:0-6975 GCA_964637355.1 uncultured Gemmatimonadaceae bacterium | reverse complement strand
GCCGGCGTGCACTTCACCGGGAGCACCGGCGTCTTCAACTCGATGTGGAAGACGATCGGCGGCAACATGGCGAACTACCGCACGTATCCGCGCATCGTTGGTGAGACGGGCGGCAAGGACTTCATGATTGCCCACCCCTCCGCCGACGTGCAGGCCTTCACCGTCGGCCTGGTCCGCGGCGCCTACGAATACCAGGGACAGAAATGCTCGGCGGCGAGCCGCGCGTACGTTCCCAAGTCGCTCTGGCCGGCGGTGCGTGACGCGGCGGTTGCGATGATCGCCGACATCAAGATGGGCGACACGCGCGACTTCAGGAATTTCATGGGCGCCGTGATCGACAAGCGCGCCTTCGACAAGATCTCCGACTACCTCGCCGACGCGAAGAAGAACGCGACCATCATCGCCGGCGGCGGCGCCAAAGGTGACGAGGGGTACTTCATCGAGCCCACGCTCGTGCAGGCGCCGAGCGCCGACTACCGCCTCATGTGCGAAGAGATCTTCGGCCCCGTGCTGACGGTCTTCGTGTACGACGACGACAAGTGGCTGGAGACACTCGAGACGATCGACCGCACCTCGCCGTACGCCCTGACGGGCGCTGTCTTCTCCAACGATCGGCAGGCGGTGCGCGAGGCGCTGGTCACGCTGCGCAATGCGGCGGGCAACTTCTACATCAACGACAAGTGCACCGGCGCCGTCGTCGGCCAGCAACCCTTCGGCGGCTCACGCGCCTCGGGGACCAACGACAAGGCCGGCTCGAAGCTCAACCTCCTGCGCTGGCTCAGCCCGCGCTCGATCAAGGAGACGTTCGTACCGCCGAAGGCGTACGGGTATCCGTTCATGGGGGAAGAGTAGGAGAACTGCGGACGGGAGACGGGAGACGGGGGACGGGAGTGGCGACGCGCTTTGCGCGTCGCCGGAGCTCACCACCAGTGAGGCGTAGCGCGCACATCTGACCGAACCGCGACGAGTCCCCGCGCGACAACGTCGCGCACCCCCGTCTCCCGTCCCCCGTCTCCCGTCCAGTTCTCCCATCTCTACATGCCCGACTACTCTTTCCACACCACCGACGTCTTCACCACCCGCCGCTTCGGCGGCAACCAGCTCGCGGTCATCCCCGACGCGCGCGGGTTGACTACCGAGCAGATGCAGGTGATCGCGCGCGAGTTCAACTACTCCGAGTCCACCTTCATCCTCCCTCCCGACAACCCGGCGCACACGCGTCGCGTACGGATCTTCACGCCGGGGAGCGAGCTCCCGTTCGCGGGGCATCCCACGGTCGGGTCGGCGATGGTGCTGGCCATGACGGGGGCGATAGCGCTCGATGGTGACGAGACGCGCATTGTGTTCGAGGAAGGCGTGGGCCCAGTCCCGGTGACGATTCGCTGCGAGGGGGGCGTCCCGGTGTACGCCGAACTCTCGGTGGCGAAGTTGCCGGAAGTCCTGCCGCCGGCGCCGCCGGCATCGGAGCTGGCGGCGATGTTGTCGTTAGGCGAGGATGACCTGCTCTCCGGCGCCTATCATCCGCAGGTGGTCTCGTGTGGCGTCCCGTTCACCTTCATCCCGTTGCGCTCGCGCGATGCGGTACGGCGCGCCCGGTTGCGCACCGATGTCTGGGAACGGACGCTCGCCTCGACCATCGCGCCGATGATGATGATCTTCGCGCTCGAAGCCGAGGACCCCGCGCACCAGGTGCGCGCGCGCATGTTCGGACCGAGCGAGGCTGTACCGGAGGATCCGGCCACCGGATCGGCGTGCGCCGCGCTCGGTGGTTATCTCGCGCAGCGGCAGATGGCGGGCGATGGAACGCTGCGCTGGATCGTCGAGCAGGGCTACGAGATGGGGCGACCGAGCTTGTTGCACCTGTCGGCCGACATTGCGGGGGGAAAGGTCACCGCGGTGCGCGTCGGGGGAGGGTCGGTCCTGGTCTGCTCGGGGACCATCACGATCTAGTCGTCACCCCACCATAAACCGAAGCCATTCGACCGCTGCTCGGCGCCAGCGCGAGCGGCGACGTTGTGCAAGATGGTCAGGAGCAAACGGCACTTCCCGCGACGCTCCCCTGCATGATCGCCGGCGGCTCGCACCGCCGGCGATCGCATTTCCTCGAATGCCTAGAGCTGCGAGGTGCAGTGCGCGCAGCGCGTTGCAGCTGCCGGGATCGTGCTCAGGCAGAAGGGGCATGCCTTCGTCGGCGGCGCGGGAGGGGCTGGCGGATCGGGCTTGATGAAGATCTTCCCGATCTGCCAGGCGACGAACGAGATGATCGCAAAGTTCAGGAACACCCCGGCAAAGTCACCCACGCCGAACTTGATCGAGCCGACGTCGAGGGTCCAGGTGCGCCACTCGCCACCGGGGAGCACCGCGCCGATGATCGGCATGAGGAAGTCGTCCGTCATCGCCTTGACGAGCGCGCCGGCCGCGCCACCGACAATCACCGCCAGTGCGAGCCCCACCACGTTCGCCTTCAACAGAAACTTCTTGAAGTCCTCCCACATCGTAGATTCACTCCGCCACAGAGTTCATCACCAACGCGCCGGGATGAATGCGCGGCGAGAATGTACGCCATTGGACTCGACTGGCAAGGCGAATCGCGCTTCGTGACGCAGCGCACCATCACGATGGCCGCGACAGAAATTCTTTTTGTTTTTAGGGTCGAGTCACGCCGCGCGCATCGCGGGCGCCGTGACGCGGCGCCCGCGCACCGGCGCGTTCCCGCTGTCGAGAGCTCGCCGCACCGGTACTTGCCGGCCGCGCGCGCGCAGCGCCGTCCGGTGTGCGCAGGCTGGCGGTACGAAGGCTTCTAGAATCTGGCTTCGACGTACAGATCGAGCCGCGCCTGCTTGCGTGGATAGATCCCGCGTGAAAGGTCGAGGCGAATGAGTCCGTCGAGTGCCGACATCCCGATCCCTGCCCCGCTGATCGGGCGACCGGGGTGCTGCCACTCGCTCCGCGCCCCCGCCCATCCCAGGTCGCCGAAGATCACAGGGCGCACCGCTTCGCGATTGAGCGCAATCTCCGCGCGCCCGAGCCAGAACGCCTCGCCACCGGTGAGCCCGCCAGCTGCACCGAGCAGCTGTCCACGCACCGTCTGCGACCCGCCGAGGTAGAAGCCGCGCTGCGGGAGTGGCGCATTGCGGCTGACGCCCGCTCCCGCGGTGAGCGCTCCGGCCAATGAGCCACCGAGCGAATGACTCAGCGTGAACTCCCCCGCCGCGCGTCCGTACGCGCGAGAGAGCGTGGCGTCGGCGCTGTCCATCGAGACCCATCCCCCCTCGAGACGCACGTCGCTCAGCACGCGGAAGCCACGCGGATCGAGCCCGGCGCTGCGCAGGTCGCGAATCGCGAGTCCGGCCACCGTCGCGTCGGCTGCGCGGATGTTGGGGAAGAACTCGCTCCCGCCACCCAACGCGCGCGACACGTTGAACTTCGTCTCAACGGCAACGTCGCCCTGTCGCTCGGCGAAGAGACGCGTCATGAGCCCGCCGCCGCGGTTGAGCGTGCGCGTCAGCTGCAATCCGCTGGCGCGGAAGTAGTAGCCCTCGTCGCGCCCGTACAGCAGCGCGCCGAGCGATGCGCCGAAGGAGAGCGGCGTCCCCCAATCGTCGTTGGCAACCGCGAGGCGATGATATCCGCCGAGCCGCCAGCTCACGCGACCGTTGGTCCGCGTGACGCCGAGGTCGACGTTCGGCATCCAGTCCCCCGTTCCGATGCGCGCGCCCGCGTCCCACGAGTAACCGCGCCCGAGCTGTTCAGTGGCCAGCGCGCCAACCGAGAGCCCTTCGACGCGGTTGTAGCGCATCTGGCTGAGCCCGTACGTGAGGTGAATCGGCATCGGCGCCCACACCGGCTGCAACGAGAAGTCGAGCTCCTTGAGCAACTCGTCGCGCTGCGACACGCTGAACAGTTCCTCTCCCGGATCGAAGATCGACGGTGGCAGGTCGGGCGATTCGGCGAGCGCCTTGGGATCGCAGGGTACGCGCATCGCGGTCACCAGCTCGTTGTCCATCCGCGACTCGATGCGCGTGTAGTGCCCCGTCGCTGCGCAGTCCGCCTTGCGGATCGAATCGCTCCGCACGCGTCGCGTCGAGTCTGCGCGCATGAGGATCCCGATTCGTTCCTTGCGCTGCGCGTCGGTGAGTTCGCTCCAGCGCGTCGAGTCGCCGCCAAAGAGCGAATCGCGCAGCTGGCGGCGCGTCATCCGCTCCGGCATCGTCGGCATCGAGTCGGTCCCGTTCACGCTCGCGTACTTGAATCCTTCCTCCATCTTGAAGGGGATGCGCATGAACGACGCGCGCGCCCACCCTTCGGCGTACTGCGCGCGCGGGAGCCAGAAGCGCCCGCCGAAGAGGCCGTACTCGATCGTGACCGCTTCGAGCGATGCCTGCATCGGGTTCATCATCCCCTTCACCCATCCCGGGACGTCGTCATCGGGATTCGCCTTTTGCCCACGGGCGCGCGCTTCGTCGGCCTCGCGCTTCGTTTCCTCGTCGACGATCGTCCAGATGTCGAGCGGGACCGCCAGGCGATACACCGCGCGCACCAGCTGTCCCGATTCCACGTCGAACCAGAACGAACCCACCGAGAGTTTCCACTCGGGGCGGCGCGGCTCGATGCGGAGCTCGCGCAACCGGATCGCCTTCCCGTCGGAGAGCGTGATGGTGAGCGAATCGCCGGTGGCGTAGCGGTAGTAGGCTTCCGCGCCTAACGCGATCGGGTGCACGAGTTCGTTCTCGTCGACCTCGGCGCGCACCTTCCCCGAGCCGATCCAGAGCGCCTCGCGTCCGGGATAGTAGGGAATCGGGGAGGCGTCGCTGAGGTCGGCCTCGCCATCGTCGACCTTGAGTGACGGGAAAACGCTCCGCGAGCCGTTGAGGTCGATGTGTACGCCCCCGCCGCGCGACCAGCGCACGCGCGACGCCGTCTCGCTGCGAAAGAGGAGGCGATCGCGTCCGAAGGCGCGGAATCCCATCCCGACCGAGAGGCGCTGATACGCCTTGGCGTCGTAGTTGAGGAGCGAGGAATCCTGCCGCAGCCGTGCGTCGCGCGCGCGAAGGAGCAGCGTGCGCGCACCCGGATCGAGAAAGGCACTCGCCTCCAGCTCGGGCGTGAGCGGAATGCGCCTGACGGGGCGCCGGTCGCGATCGCGCTGCCGCTCGATCATCTCATAGCGGATCGAGTCGCGGGCCATCTGCCGCTTCACGCTGTCGGCACGCTCCTTGTCCGACTGCTCCCCGATTCGCACCGTGACTTGCTGGAGGGCGAGGGCGAGCGAGAGGACGGCGAGCATGGAATACTCCGGGCGCGAAGGTGAGAGCGACAGGAAGTTCTACGGTCGGTGGGGGGCAAGGTTTCGAAGCATTCGGGACGGGAGACGGGAGACGGGGGACGGGAGTGCAACGGGCGCCGCGGTGCGGCGCCCGTTGCGTAGCGCGCGGGACGCTGAACGCCATCGCGCACTTCCCACTTGGTTCGAGCGTTGGCCGGCGCGCGCAGCGCGCCGGCACTCCCGTCTCCCGTCCCCCGTCTCCCGTCCTGCCTTCGATCCACTATTCTCATCCAATGTCGCTCGCCCTCCCACTCGCCCTCGACGTGCGCGCGCTGGTCAAGCGCTATGGCGACGTCGTTGCCGTCAACGGGCTCGATCTCCAGGTCGCCGCGGGCGAGTGCTTCGGTCTCCTCGGCCCCAACGGCGCGGGGAAGACCACCACCATCGAGATCTGCGAGGGACTCCTCGAGCCCGACGGTGGCGAGGTCGTCGTCCTTGGCAAGCGGTGGCGGGACGACGAGGCGGCGCTCCGGCAGCAGCTCGGCGTGCAGCTGCAAGAGTCGCAGTTCGCGGACAAGCTCACGGTCGCCGAGACGGTGCGGTTGTTCCGCTCGTTCTATCGGGAGGGACCCTCGGTGGACGAGGTGATCGCCCGCGTGCAGCTGGACGAGAAGCGCGATGCCCGGGTGAACGCCCTCTCGGGCGGGCAGAAGCAGCGCCTGTCGGTCGCCTGCGCGCTGGCCGGCAATCCGGCGTTGGTCTTCCTCGACGAACCAACCACGGGGCTCGACCCGCAGTCGCGCCGGCAGCTGTGGGAGCTGGTCGAGCAGCTCCGGCTGGGCGGGACGACGATCATGCTTACCACGCACTACATGGACGAAGCGGAGCGCCTGTGCGACCGGATCGCGATCGTCGATCGCGGCGCGGTCATCGCCCTCGGCACGCCGCGCTCGCTGATCCGTTCGTTAGGCGCGGAGCAGGTCGTCGAATGTGCGGTGGGCGACGGCGAGCGGCTGGACGACACCGAAGTGGCGGCACTCCCCGGCGTGCTGCGCGCCCGCAGCGACGGGGGGCAGCACGCGTTGCAGGTGACGGCGGCCCACGAGACGATCCCGGCACTCCTCGCCCTGATCGCGCGCCACGGCTTCACCCTCACCGAACTGCGCACCCACTCTCCCACGCTCGAGGACGTGTTCGTGTCGCTCACCGGCCGCCACCTGCGGGACACCTGACATGGGAACCTCCGTCGCGCCCCCCGGCGACCAGCGCGGGTCCACCGGCCCCCTGGTGTCGACGCCGTCAGGCGCAAGCGCGCGCCTCTCTCCGATGCTGCAACTCGTCCTCGTGCGCTTTCGCGAGTTCTACCGCGAGCCCGAGGCGGTCTTCTGGACCTTCGTCTTCCCGTTGCTCCTGGCGACCGGACTCGGCATCGCCTTCCGCTCGCGCCCGGCCGAGGTGTCGAAGATCGCGGTGCTGGCCACCGCACCCGGCGCCGACTCGCTGCGCTCGGCGCTCGCGCACGACTCGCTCCTCGACGTGGAAATCCTCGACGACACCGCCGCCGCGACGGCGCTCCGAATCGGGCGCATCGCGCTCCTCGTCGTCCCGGGCGAGAACTCCACCGCCGAATATCGCTTCGACGCGGCGCGCCCCGAATCAGCAAATAAGCGTGTTCCAGGAAGAAACCCATGTCTAGGCGGTCGGTGGCT
>CAZWVG010000284.1:0-7042 GCA_964637355.1 uncultured Gemmatimonadaceae bacterium | reverse complement strand
TGGTGACGACGATGCACGGGATGCACTACACCGGCTTCATCTTCAACGACTACGCCCAACAGCTCGCCATCCTGCGCTGGATGGCGACGCAGATCCCCGCCGATCGCGTCCTCGTCTTCCTCGCCGCCTGGGACGGGCGCTACTACTGGGACTATCCCAACTACAAGGTGCCGGCGCGGATGGGAGGCGAGGCCGGCTTCGCCACGCTCGTGCGCGAAGCGCGAAAGCTCGGATTCAGGATGATGCCGATGTACGGCACCAACTCGGCGAACCGCAAGCAGCCGGTGTGGGACCAGATCGCGAGCGGGGCGACGCACAAGATCGACGGCGACATCTACAACCTGAACTGGGTCGACTGGAACAACGACCGGCACCAGGACGGGTGGCTCACCTACATGAACGTGGGCGAGGACCGCTGGCGCCATTTCCTCGAGGGGCGCATCGCCGAGATGATCGAGCGCTACGACGTGGACGCCTACTTCCTCGATATCGTCGGCGGACACGTCAACAGCACCAACGGCGACATGCATGAAGGGACGCGCCTCCTGATCCAGAATCTCCGCACGAAGTATCCCAAGGTCGTGGGCGTTGGAGAAATGCCGTACGACGCGCTGCACGGCTTCATCCCGATGTTCCACGCCGGCGGTGGGGAGCGCTGGCGGAAGTATTCCAAGTTCTACCAGCACCTGAGCGCGCCTGCGCCCGGCCGAGGGAGTTCCGGCGTGCACGAGTGGGGATTCGGGCGATTCCGCACCGAGACGTTGGGGCTCTCGCCCACCGCGATCCCAACGCTGCAGATCGTCGACGACACATTCACCAAGCACCGCGACACGATGGCGGCGATCATCGCGGCGGCAAAGACACGGGCGGGGATCGCATGAGCCACTCGAAGAGGCAGGGCGTCGAGCCCGGCGCGAAGCCGCGCGCGAAGTCGGGCAAGCCGAAGGGCGCGAACGCGATGCCGACCGACAGCGCATCCGCACACCGCGAGCCGTCACGTGCAATGCGCCAGGCCGTCTGCAAGGCGAACATCGAACTCTTCGAACGCGGGCTCGCGCGCTTCACGTTCGGCAATGCCAGCGCGGTCGACCGCGAGCTCGGCCTGATCGTGATCAAGCCGAGCGGCGTCCCCTACGCGAAGCTCAAGCCGAAGTCGATGGTGGTGACCGATCTGGACGGGAATGTGATCGCCGGAACGCTCCGCCCATCGAGCGACCTGGCCACCCACGCCGCGCTCTATCGCGCCTTCCCCGCCATCGGCGCGGTGGTGCACACGCACTCGATGTTCGCTACAGTGTTCGCGCAGGCGCAGCGCGAGATCCCCTGCCTCGGCACGACGCACGCCGACTACTTCTACGGAGCGATCCCGGTCACGGCGCCGCTCTCCGCGGCAGAAATCGCGACGGACTACGAGCTGAACACCGGCGTGGCGATCGTCGATCGCTTCCGCACGCTGGACCCGTCGACGATGCAGGCGGTGCTGGTTGCCGGTCACGCATCGTTCTGCTGGGGGAAGGACATGGCGAGCGCGGTGGACAACGCCTCATACCTCGAAGAGGTCGCGACGATGGCGTACCACACGCTCACGCTGGCCCCCGAAGCTCGCCCGCTCTCAGCCCGGCTCGTCGATCGCCACTTCCTGCGCAAGCACGGGGCGGAGGCGTACTACGGGCAGAAGTCACGCGAGTAGCACGGGCGAAGCGCCGAGAGAACGATCGGCGGGCGTCGCGGCGCAACCGTTGCCTAACGCGGCGGCACCTGCCAGGTGAGCTTGCGCTCCTTCAGGAGCCTGGTGATGACCTCCAGCGCGTGCGCCTTCACCGCTGGGTCGTCGGTCAGGTCGTTCAGTTCGAGCGAATCGTCGTCCATGTCGAAGGCCATGAGCGTGTTGAGGTTGCTCTGGATGACATGCAACGTGTCGTCGACGATCGACTTCTGGTCGGCGCGCCCCACGAACGAGCGCGGATCGATGTTGATCCCGTGACTCACCTCGGCGATCACCGGACTCGCGTCGACCGTCCCCCCGTCGGTGAGGAGCGCTCGGAGCGAGCGCCCGCCTAACGAATGGCCGGTCGGGTGCCCGGCGAGGTCGAGGATCGTCGCCGGAAGGTCGCGCAGTGATATCGGGCGCGTGACCCGGTGCCCGGGCGTACTCCCCGGCGCGTTGGCAATCACCAGCGGGACGCGGAGCTGGTTGCGATACAGCCCGTTCCCGTGCCCGACGAGCCCATGCTCCTTGAACGACTCGCCGTGATCCGACGTGACGATCACGATGGTGTTCTCGAGCACTCCGCGCCGCTCCAGTTCCTTGAGCGCACGATCGATCTCCCCGTCCATGTACCGAATGGCGCCGAGGTAGCGATCGTAGTCGAGCGCGTTCTTCCCGTACATCGTGCGGAACTCGCGCGGAGGGAGATACGGCTCGTGCGCATCGAACAGGTTCAGGAAGGCGAAGAACGGGCGCTTGCCCAATGTCCCCTGCCACTCGAGAAAGTCGTCGACGACACGCCCCCCCTCGATGAGATCGTGCGTGATGTAGTTGCCGCGGGGCGCAAGCGAGAGCGGGAGCGCGTCGTTGAGTGCAGCGCGCCACCATCCGGTACGAATCCACCCCATGTAGCCGCGCACCACCGACGATGACTGGGTGAGCGTGGTCGAGAGCGCGAACTCGGCCAGCGAGTGCTTGGTGTTGTCGAAGTGGACGAAGCCACGCCCGAGTCCCGTGCGATACCACGCCGCCACGGTATTGGCGACGAAACCGCCGCCGACCAGTCCGTCAGCCGCAAGCGCCTCGGCGAGCGTCTGGTGATCATTCCCCAGCGGCTGCGCCCAGTCGGCGCGCGTGGTGCTGGCGTACTCGCCGGTGAAGATCGAGGCGTGCGACGGGAGCGTCCACGACGCGGTGCTGTACGCCTCCTCGAAGACCACGCCGCGCTTCCCCAGCTCGGCGAGGTGCGGCGCGTTGTCGACCGGTCCGCCCAGGAAGCCCACGCTGGCCGCGCGCACCGTGTCGAGGATGATCAGGACGACGTTAGGCGTCCCGTCGGCGGCCGGCGCGACCTGCGCGAGCGCGCGCGACTCCTCACGTCGGAGCGAGAGGTGGATGAACCCCGCGGCGAGCGCGGTGATCGCGAACACCCCGGTCGCATACCACCGGCTGCGCGAGCGTAGGGTGGGGATGCGCGAGCGCGCGAACCGATACGCCTGTACGGCGGCGCCAACGGCGATGAGCGCGAGCGCCCACGGCGCGATGCGCTGGAAGACGAGGAGGACCGAGAACGTCGCGAGCGCGACATGGAACGCCACGAGGCGAGGGAGCGTGATCCGTCGCGGCCACACGATGTAGAGGAGCGACGGCACCAAGGCGAGCACTCCGAAGACGAGCAAATATCCGACAGAGGAGACGAAGAGCTGGTCGCGCAGCCACCACTTCCACGAGAAGAGATGCAGGACGCGACGCATCGTACCGGCTACGAGCAGGTGCAACAGACAGGCGCTAAGCGCCGACGCGATCGCGAGGGCGAGCGCATCGATCGCGCGCGACCATGCGCCGCCAGCGGGCGTGTCGACCGACGACGGCGCTGCCACCACTCCTCCCTCGGTCGCCCTAACGGGAGGCATGAACCTCGGCCGCGATGCTCCTCAGCGTCGGGAGGACGTACCCCATCCCGACGGGCGACGAACCCGGGACTCCGAGCGAGAAGTACAGGTCGCGATACATCGGATAGAGGCGCTCGTACGTCGTCACCTGCGACGGATCCGGCTGGATCACCCGGTACTTCGGGCAAAGCGCGCGCTGCGCCTCCTCGATCGTGGCGAACTCCCCGGCGGCCATGAAGGCGAAGATCGCCGATCCAAGGCTGGTGACCGACGACTCCGGAACGAGGACCGGCATGTTGAGGACGTTGGCATAGACGCGGTTGAGCACCTCGTTCTTCTGCGGGATCCCGCCGCCGTGGATCACCCGCGCCGCGGCGACACCGTGGTCGCGCATGCGGTCGAAGATGATGCGCGTGACGAATGCCGTCCCCTCGATCGCGGCAAAGAGATCATCCTCGGCGGTGGTGTTGAGGTTGTAGCCGAGGGTGACGCCGCCGAGGTTGGGGTTCACGAGGACGGTGCGATCGCCGTTCTCCCAGGCGAGGTGCATGAGTCCGGTCTGGCCGGCGCGATGTCCATCGAGACCAGCGCTCAGCTCGGCGACCGAGCGCCCGCTCCGTGCGGCCAACGATTCGAAGATGTAGCCGCACGCCGAGAGGCCGGCTTCGATCCCCATGAAGCCGGGGTGGACAGAACCCTTCACCACGCCGCATACGCCGGGGATGAGTCCGGTCTTTGCGGCGATCGCCATGATGCACGTCCCGGTCCCGATGACATTCACGATGTCGCCCTCGGCGACGCCGGCGCCGATGGCGTCCCAGTGCGCGTCGAATGCACCAACCGGTACGGGGATGCCGGCGGTGAGGCCGAGTCGATCAGCCCAAACTTCGCAAAGCCGGCCGGCCACATGCTCCGAGGTGTAGTGCGCCCCCTGGAATCGGTCGCGTATGCCGGCGAGGAGCGGATCGACCGCGACGAAGAACTCTTCCGACGGATAGCCGCCGAGCGACTCGTTCCAGAGCCACTTGTGCCCCATCGCGCAGACGCTGCGCGGCACCTGCCGGGGATCGGTGATCCCGCAGAGGACCGCGGCGACCATGTCGCAATGCTCGAACGCCGTGGCGAAGCGGTCGCGCTTATCGGGATTGTGGCGGAGCCAGTGGAGGAGCTTGGAGAAGCCCCACTCCGACGAGTACGTCCCCCCGCACCAGTCGATCGCGGGCTCGTCGCGCTCGTGCGCGACGGCGGTGATGTGCGCGGCCTCGCCCTTGGCGCGGTGATCGCACCACAGGTAGTAGTCGTCGAGCGGCTCCATGGCGTCGTCCACCGGGACGACGGTGGAGCCCGTCGTATCGAGGGCGATGGCGCGCACCTGACTCCCGTCGATCGATGCCGACTGCAGCGCACGCCTTGTCGCCTCGACCAGCGCGTCCATGTGCGAGGCGTGCGACTGCGTGGCGTAGTCGGGGTCGCGCGCATCGCGATGCACGGGATACTCGCCGATCCCGTGTCCGATCACCCCCTTCGCACTGTCGACGATCGAGACGCGTACGCTCTGCGTCCCGAAGTCCACCCCGGCGACGATCCCCATCAGGCGTGCCTCAGGACGTCCCATCCCAGGTAGCGGGTGGTCGCCTCATGCACCGCGTCGGCGATGTGCGAGAAGGTGCCGGCGACGTGGTGCTCGAAGCCGTTGAGACAAATATGGCGCAGCAGATCCTGGAGCTTGGGGATCTCGACCACGCCGGCGCCACCGAAGGTGTTGAGCTTGTCCTTGGTGAACTTCCCCTCGCCCACGTAGCCGCGAATCTTCCCGGTGCGGTCGTCGGTGGAGAAGCGGGCGAAGGACATGTCGCCCGCGCGCACCTTCCCGACGATCGTCCCGAAGGTGTTCTCCTTTCCGACGGTGCCGGCGATGATCTCCTGGTAGTCCATCACCGGCGCCTCGAAGAAGTCCTTGGGGAGGTTGCTGCAGTGGAAGCAGACCGCCTTGTCGGGATCCTCTCCGTAGTTGTTGTTCCAGTCGAGGAGTGCCGCGGGAGTTCCTGAGGCGAGCGTCAGCGCGTGCATGGAGATCGTCCCCATCACGTCGACTTCGCAGGCACTCGGAAGGTTGGCGTTGGAGAGCATGCTCATCACGGTGCACGGCACCACGCCGAAATACTCCTCCATCGACGTCCAGCACTGCACCGCGCTGACCGTGACGTCGACCTCCTGCATCCAGCGCTCCATCACGAGGCCAAGCTTGGCCATCTTCGTGAGCGCCTCGTCGGGGACGTCGCTCGTGTCGACATAGGCCATCATCTCGTCGAGCTTGCGCACGACGGCCGTGTCGCGATCGGCGAGGCGCGCGATGCGCCCCATGATCTCCGAGAGGTCGATCGGTTCGACGGAGATCCCTGCCCCCTCGAGGATCTTCTCGCTGTAGCGCACCGTCTTGAACGCGGCCGGGCGAGCACCGATGGCGCCGATGCGCGCGCCGCGGAGCCCGCGCACCACGCGACAAACTGCGGCGAACTGGCGCAGGTCCTTGCGAAAGCCGGGCGACTCCGGGCGCTGCGTGTGCTGCGAGGTGAGCGAGTACGGAATGCCGTACTGCGTGAGCACGTTGCACACCGACATCTTGCCGCAGAAGGCGTCGCGGCGATTGTCGATCTTCATCTTCGACGGATCGTCCGACGTGGCGTGAATGAGCACCGGGATGTCGAGGCCGGCCAGCCGCAACGTGTCGGCCACCGCCCGTTCGTCGCCGAAGTTGGGGAGGGTCACGACGACACCATCCAGCTTTTCGCGATGCTCGCGGAAGAGGGCGGCGCAGGCCTTCGCCTCGTCACGACTCTCGATGGCTCCATGATTGGTCGCCGCCTTGTCGATGATGACGGCGTCGATCCCCTCCTCGGCCAGCGCGCGAAGCATCTCGTCGCGCCCGGTGGCGGCCAGGTGGCCGGGGAAGAAGCCGCGGTTGCCGACGATCACGCCGAGCGTGACGCGACGCGCGGCGCGGGGAGGGGTGGCGGGGCGTGCGGCGGCCTTGCGGGCGCGCGTTGCGCTCGCCTTTCCCCCGGCGTTGGACTGCAGCTTGTGGATGCGCATGTGGGTCGTGAAGTGGCTGGGAAGATTCGCGTAGACTGTACTGGCCGCTGCGTTGACGCGCTATGGCACACTCGTATGTTTTCGGGCGCCCGTCGACTCCCTGTCCCCAGCCACTCGTCGTGACTCACGCAGATGCTCCTCGCTCACTCGTCGCCCGCGTGGGCAGCACGGTGGCGCGATCGCAGCAGTTCGGCCTCGTCCTCGTCCTCCTGGTCCTCGGAACGGCGCTGGCGCTCGGGGCCGGGTCGCACACCGACCCGCAGACCCAGCAGGTCGTCAACAACTTCCTCAACCGCTACACCCTCATCCAGATGGCCACGGACGCCAGCGCGTTCGCCATCATGGGGGT
>CAZWVG010000283.1:0-7078 GCA_964637355.1 uncultured Gemmatimonadaceae bacterium | reverse complement strand
CGGCCACGATCCCCTCGCCGGGAAAGGCGGCGTCGCCGTGGATGGCGATCGAGAGTACCGAGGTCTCGTTCCCGCCTAACGCCAACACCCGCGCGCGGGCCACACCCATCAGCAGCGGGTTGATGACCTCGAGGTGGCTCGGGTTGGGGAGGAGTTGCACCGCTACCGAGCGCCCGTCGGCGAAGTGCTTGGTGGTCTGCGCGCCGAGGTGGTACTTCACGTCGCCGGTGTCGCTATGCGCGTGGTTCGCGTGCTTCCCGTCGAACTCGTTGAAGATCTTCGTGTAGGGCTTGTCGAGGATGTGGGCGAGCGTGTTGATGCGCCCGCGGTGCGCCATCCCGATCACCACTTCCTTGGTCCCGATGCGTGAGGCCTCGTTGATCGCCGCGTCGAGCATCGGGACCATCGTGTCGGTCCCTTCGAGACTGAAGCGCTTCATGTTGACCCAGGCGCGGGCCATGAAGCGTTCGAGACCGTCGACCTGCGTGAGGCGCTCGAGCACCGCCTTCTTCTCCTCGTCGCTCATCGCGATCGGGAGGCCGTCGTGCTCCATCACCTGGCGGAACCACTCGCGCTCGTCCTCTTCCTCGAGATGCCCGACCTCGAGTGCGATGCGCGACGAATAGATCCCCCGCAGCCAATGCGTCCCATCGGCTGCCGTCTCGCCCGGAAGCCCCAGCGCCGACGCCGGAACCTCGGCGAGATCGGGCTCGGTGATGCGGTGAAAGATCGGCGAGAGCTCCATGGCCCCTACAGGCGGAGTGCCGAGGGGATCGAGTTGCACCTTGAGATGCCCGTACTGGCGAATCGCGTGCGCCAGCGCCGCGGCGCCCGCCACCTTGCGCAAGACCGACCGGTCGACGGTCGTGGTCCCCACGTGCGCCATCTCGTGCGCAAGCGCGTCGTCGGTGAGCGGCTCCAGCGGTACCCCGCCTCCTCCGCCGAGCGACTGGGCCATCCGGAAGAACTGCCGCCACGAGGCGTCGACCGAGGAGGGATCGCGCTGGAAGGCCTCGAAGACCTCGGCGATGTACGCGTCGTTATAGACGCCGGTGATAGGGTCGCTTGACATGGAGAAGGAATTTAACCGATCGAGTCAGTAGGGGCAGTGAAGGAGCGCGCGGGCGATGGCGCGGGGACGCGACCAACGGCAAACGACACCGCCAGCCCGCCGTTGTTCGTGCGCACGCGCTCCTCGAGCGACAACTTGAGCGATCCAACCAACCGCCGATCGTACGAGACCATCGCGACGCGCCACCCGGGAAATGCACCGCGCAGCACGTCGCCCGTTCGCGCATAGAGGTTGCGCAGCGTGCCCGCGTCGCCCACGCGCACGCCATACGGGGGATTTGTGACCACCGCGCCGACCGCCATCGCGCGCTCGGGAACCGCGATCGACGAAACCGCGCGCACCGCGAAGTCGATATCCGCCGAGACGCCAGCCCGCTCCGCGTTCTCGCGCGCCGTGGCGATCACCCCGGCGTCGCGGTCGCTGGCGCTGATCGGCGTCGGCGCCGACGCGAGCTCGCGCGCGGCCGCATCTTTTCGGAGTTCGGTCATGACTTTGGCGTTCACGCCGGGCCATCGCTCGAAGGCAAAGTGGCGCGTGCGCCCGGGCGCCAGCCGTCGGGCGATCATCGCCGCCTCGATCGCGATCGTCCCCGACCCACAGAACGGATCCACCAGCGGTGTTCCCGGTTCCCACCCCGACGCGAGGATGAGCGCCGCGCCTAACGTCTCGCGGAGCGGCGCCTTTCCCCCGCCGAGTCGATAGCCGCGTCGGTGCAGCAGCTCGCCGGAGCTGTCGATCGAGATGGTACAACGATCCTGAAAGATGCGAACGACGAGGAGCTGCGATTCGCGCCCCTCATCGCCGTCGTCATCATCGCCATTCGCGGCGCCCGTCGCGCGCAGCGTGAGGTTGAGCCCCGCGCTCACGAGCTGGGCGCCTACGCGATCGGCGACTGCTCCGGAGTGGTAGAGTCGCGACTTGCGACAGGTGACGCGGAGCGCGATCTCGCGGCCGGGCGCAAGCCACCGCGACCAGTCGATGCGCGCGGTGCGCTTCTCGAGCTCGTGAAAGTTCGCGGCGCGAAACTCGTCCACGCGCACGAGAATCCGGCTCGCCGTGCGCAGCTCGAAATTCGCCCGAGCGATGTCGCCGATCCCCCCTTCGAAGGGGACTCCCGCCGGTTCGATCTCCCCCGCGTCCATTCCCAGGGAGGAGAGTTCGCGGGCGGCGAGGGGAGCGAGCCCGGGAGCGGTTACCACGAACGCCTGAAATCGCGCCTCGTTGGCGGCGACAGGTCTCCTCGGTGCCTCTCGATTCTCGCGCTGGCTCGTCACACCGAAACGTAACCAGCCGCGGCGGTGCTCAGCTGGCGCGCTGGATCTGGAGGCGGCGACGCAGCTCCTCCCACCAGTCGTGCACGATCACGACCGTCGGTCCGCGCCCGGCGTCGCGCAGTGCGATCACGCGGTTACCGGAGGTGGCGGCCTCCACGTCGGTGAGCGCCGGGAGCCCATCCACGTCGCCCACGAGCACTCGGCGCGACTTGACCGCGAGGCTTCGCCCGGGCTCGAGCGTCGCCTCGTACACCGTCCCCCCATTGCGATAGAAGAGTCGATTCCCGTCTCCCGACCAGACCGGCTGCGTCCCGCCGTCGGGCGAGATCTGCACCGCGCCCCCGGGGCCGGGAAAGTCACGCACGTAGACCTGCATCTGCCCGCTCTCGTCCGAGGCGTACGCCACGCGCTCGCCGTCGGGTGAGAAGCGCGCCGACACCGGGGAGCCGTTGCTCTGGAGAAGGAGCGTAGAGGTCGAGTCTGCGCCCAGCGAGGAGTACCAGAGTCCTCCGTACTGCTCGGTTCCGCGCGGCGGGCGACCGTAGAGGAGCCAGCGACCGTCGGGAGAAATCTCCCCGGGGCCGAACAGTCCGCGCCGCTCGGCGACCAGCTCTGCCGGGGCGCTGGCATCCGCGGGGCGGCGCCAGATGGTCACGCTGTCCCTTCCGCCAGTCCCGTACATGATCGTGCGTCCGTCGCGACTCCACGTCGGTGGCGAGACGCGCGGGCCGCTCCCGATGATGATCGCCGCCCCGGTTGCGAGGTCGAAGACCCGCAGCTCCTGGCTCCCCTGCAGCTCGAGCACGGCGGCGAGTCGCTTGCCATCGGGTGAGAGCCGCGGATGCGTGTACGGACCGGCGCGCAGCGGGAGTGGCGTCGTGGTGCCACCGGCCCCCACTTCCACCACTTCGCGGTCGCGCGAGCCTCGCACGTACAGCAGCGTCCCGTTTGCCGACAGCGCCGCGCGCACCGCGTTCATCGGCGACGCCAACACGCCGTCGAGCACCGGGACGGCCTCGCCGCTCACGGCGTGGCGCTTCGCATCGAGCGGGACCGCCATCAGCGTGCCGGTTGCCGATGCGTAGACCAGCTCGTTGTCGATCATGCCAAGCGGGCGGGCTCCGGCGACGTTGAGCGGGGTCACGGTTCCGCTCGCGACATCGGCGAGCATCAACACCGCGCTCGCCGTCGAGTCGCGCTGCCACTGCGCGAAGACGACCGCGTCGTGCCCTAACGAGACCGGCCACGCGCGGAAGAGTCCCTCGTCCGCGCCGGCGCGAATCAGCGTGGTGGGGGTGCCCCCCGTGGCGGGGATCGCCATCAGCGATCCGCGGTCGAAGAAGGCGACCCGCTCGGTTCCGAGCCAGGTCATCCCGAGGGCGACGCGCATCCCGGTGGCGATCGTCGACGCCGTGCCGCCGGCGGTGGGGATCTTCCGCAGCTCGGTGCGCGTGTTGAACGCCAGCCAGCGCCCGTCGGGGGAGAAGACCGCGTGCGTGGCCCCCTCGGTCCCATCGATCGGCGTCGCGGTGAGCTGGTCGACGGGGCGCGAGTACAGCACCGAGCCGTTCCCTGCACGCCCGCTGTAGACGATCCGTCGCCCATCGGGAGAGACGGCGTAGGTCGCCCCGAAACCGTCGATCGGCCCTTCTCCCGTCGGGAAGTCGAGCGTGAAGCGGACCGGGGAGTGCGGCACGATCACAGGGCGCGTGCGCCACATCCACCCCGCCGTGAGCGTCGCCGCCAGGGCCAGCGCGCCTAACGCGTAGCGCACGGGGTCGCGCCCGCGACGCGCGTGCCCCTCGTGCTCCGCATGATGGGCCGGCAGCAGCAAGGTCGACCCGCGCCCCTGCAGCGCCTCGGCGAAGTCCTGTGCCGACGCGAATCGGTCGGCGGGGATCTTCGCCAGCGCACGCTCCACCGCGGCGGCGACGTACGGCGGCACGCTCTCGCGCGACGAACGTACCGGGCGCGGACGCTCGGTGACCACGCGGGCGATGATCGCCTGCGCCGTGCTCCCGGTGTGGGGTGGATCGCCGGTGAGCATCTCGTAGAGCACCGCGCCTAACGAATAGATGTCGGAGCGCCCGTCGACGTACTGGTCGGCCGTCGCCTGCTCGGGCGACATGTACTGCGGCGTCCCCAGCGAGAGCCCGGTCTGCGTGACGCGATGCCCGCCGGCGTTGGAGACGGCGAGCGCGATCCCGAAGTCGGCGAGCAGGGGCTGCCCTTCCTGCAGCAGGATGTTGTCCGGCTTGAGGTCGCGGTGAATCACCCCTTGCCGGTGCGCATACTGGAGGGCGCTGGCCACGCCCACCGCCATCCGCACCGCTTCGTCGACCGGGAGCTGCCGCTCGCGCGCGAGGCGCGTGCGCAGCGACTCTCCCTCGACGAACGGCGTGACGTAGAAGAGGAGCCCGTTGGCCTCGCCGCTGTCGAAGAGCGGGAGGATGTTCGGGTGCTGCAGGTTGGCGGTGACGCGAATCTCGCCGAGGAAGCGCTCGACGCCGAGGACCGCGCCCAGTTCACGATCGAGGACCTTGAGGGCGACTCGGCGCTCGTGCTTGAGGTCGCGCGCGAGATACACCGTCGCCATTCCCCCGCGACCGATGAGGCGTTCCACCGCGTAGCGATCGGCGAGGGCGCTGCGGAGCACGCTTTCGATCTCGCTGGCCACGCGACGCTCGCCGCTCGACGGCGTCGCGGGAGTATCGAGACTCGTCCCCGTTCGCCGGTCACCCGGTGTCCTTCGCCCTCCCGATGTTGGTTCGCTCACCGATCGTCCTCCTGCGCGCTCCCCGACGGTCACGTGCCTCGCACACAGTGTACGACGCTCGACGTGAACGCTACCGAAATCGGAGCGCGGGGCGCGAAATCGCGTCCGGCAGTCGTTCGCGCGCAGTTCAGGGCACGACATGTCGCCCTGCCCCACCTCGATAGACGTCACCAAGTCGCGTTCGTTATTCCGAGGGCACGCGCGGGGCGCGCTCTCCCTGACATCTGCCCCGCGTCCCATATTGCGCCACCGTCGCACCCACGCTGCCCCCCACGCTCCTCCCTCAACGCCGGTCCGCGGATTCTCCCATGTCATCCAATCGTCGTGACTTCCTTCGCACTACCGCGCTCGCCGGCGGTGCACTCGGGCTGGGGCTCTCCTCGACCCGAACTGCTTCCGCGCTCACCAATCCGAACACGCTTCCACTGGGCGTGCGGGGCATCCGTCCCGCGGCACCCAAACCGCTGCGCATCCTGATCCTCGGCGGGACCGGCTTCATCGGGCCGCACCAGGTGCGCTACGCGCAGGAACGCGGGCACACGGCCACGCTCTTCAATCGCGGGAAGACGAATCCCGGGCTCTTCCCCGACGTCGAGAAGCTGCAAGGCGACCGGCAGACCGGCGACTACGCCTCGCTCAAGGGGAAGGAGTGGGACGTGGTGATCGACAATCCCACCACGATCCCGCGCTGGGTGCGCCAGGCCGGCGAGGTGCTCAAGGGGCACACCAAGCAGTTCGTCTTCATCTCCACGATCTCGACCTACGCGGCGAATGACACGCCCGATGCCGACGAGACCGCGGCGCTCGCGACCACCACGGAGCCGGAGAGCGAGGATCGCGCGAAGTACTACGGTCCGCTCAAGGCGCTGAGCGAGGGGGAGGCGAAGAAGGCGTTCGGCGAGCAGCACACGACCATCATTCGCCCCGGGCTCATCGTCGGCCCCGGCGATCTCTCCGACCGCTTCACCTACTGGCCCGTGCGGCTGCAACGCGGCGGCGAGGTGTTGGCGCCAGGGACGCCGAGCGATCCCTCGCAGGTCATCGACGCCCGCGACCTTTCGGAGTTTGTCATCCACTGCTGCGAGCAGGAGACCGTGGGGACCTTCAACGCGACCGGTCCCTCATCGTACCTGTCGATCGCCGAGATGCTTGGTGCGATCAGGGGAGTCATGGTGACCGATGCGCACCTGACGTTCGTCGACGCCGACTTCCTCGCCGAGCAGAAGGTGCGCCCCTGGAGCGACATGCCGGTCTGGATTCCGCCGCGTGGCGAGACTGCCGGGTTCATGCGCCGGAGCATCGCCCGCGCGCTGGCCGCGGGGCTCACCTTCCGCCCGCTGGCCGACACCGCGCGCGACACGCTCACCTACGACCACGAGCAGACGCCCGAGCGTCAGGCCGCGCTGCGCGCGGGGATCGATCCGGCGCGCGAGAAGGAAGTGCTCGCGCTTTGGCACGCCAAGCACGGAAAGTAGGAGGGAGCGAAGGCGATGTTGCTGGACAGGATCAAGTCGATGCTTGGCGTCGGTTCCCATTCAGCCGGCGCCGCCGCGACGGGCGACGGACCGCCCGGTGCGGGAGGCGCCACCTCGGCAAGCCGTGAGGGCGCGGTGGATCCCGTGCACCTGGCGGCGTGCGTGCTACTGCTCGATGTCGCCTATGCCGATGGCACCTTCACCGACGATGAGCGGAGCCATCTCGAGGAGACCATGGGGCGTCACTTCGCGCTCCCTAGCGAGAGCGTTCGCGCCCTGATCGACGCCGCCGAGGGAGAGCGCGCGAATGCCATCGATCACTTCCGCTACACCAACATCCTGCAGCAGCACTTCGACATCGGGCAGAAGATGGTGCTCGCCGAGGTGATGTGGGGATTGGTGCTCGCCGACGGAACGGTGGACGAGCACGAGCACTATCTCACGCGGAAGATCTCGAACCTGCTGGAGCTGGAGCCGGGGT
>CAZWVG010000282.1:0-7084 GCA_964637355.1 uncultured Gemmatimonadaceae bacterium | reverse complement strand
GTTACCAAGAATTAGTCGGGGAGAACCATGTTCATCTCGGATTTCGCGATCAAGCGACCGCTGATCACAGTGGTCGCGATGGTGGCACTGGTGGCCTTTGGCCTGGTGGCACTACTCAAGCTGCAGACGGACGAATTCCCCGACGTGGCGCCGCCCATCGTGACGGTGGGGCTGGTGTATCCCGGCGCCTCGCCCGACGGCGTGGAGCGCGAGCTCCTCGATCCGATCGAGGAGGCGATCTCGTCGATCGCCGGCGTGAAGCACGTCAACGGCCGCGCCGAAGACGGCTTCGGGCTCATCATGGTCGAGTTCCTCTTCGACAAGCCGCTGCAGGAGGCGACGCAGGACATCCGCGACGCGATCTCCGGCATTCGGCAGGACCTGCCGACGGAGCTCGAAGAGCCGATCATCAAGAAGTTCAACGACACCGACCTCCCGATCGTGTCGCTGGCGCTCAACTCGTCGACGCTCACGCCGGCCGAGTTGACGCGACTGGCCGATCCGGGGATCTCGCGCGAGTTCCGCTCGATCGCCGGCGTCGCCGAGGTGACAATCCCCGGGAAGCTGGAGCGCGAACTGACCGTCGAGCTTCGTCCCGACGCACTGCAGGCGGCAGGGATCGGCGTGTCGCAGGTCGTGCAGTCGTTGCAGCTGCAGAACCTCGCCGCGCCGGTGGGGAACGTGAAGGGCGCGCTCGACGAACGCTCGATCCGCCTCAAGGGGCGCCTCGACTCGCCGGCCGAGTTCGAGAACATCGTGGTGGCCGAGCGCGACGGACAGTTGATCCGCCTCGGACAGGTCGCCCATGTGAAGGACGGGACCGCCGAGCAGCGGACGCTCGCACTCTACGCAGACAGTGCAGGACGGGTGCGCGAGGCGGTGGGGATCAACATCAAGAAGTCGAAGAGCTACAGCACGACCGACGTGGCATCGCAGATCCTCTCGCGCGTCGAGGAAATCCGGAAGCGTCTCCCGCCGGGAACCACGATCGACGTGGTGAAGAACTCCGGGGTGAAGGTCGAGCACTCGGTCAGAAACGTGCAGGAGACGCTGATCGAGGGGGCGTTCCTCACCGTGCTCGTCGTGTTCCTGTTCCTCAACTCGTGGCGCTCGACGGTCATCACCGGCCTGGCCCTCCCGGTCTCAGTGATGGCGTCGTTCATCGCGGTGTGGGTGCTCGGCTTCAAGCTCGAGACGATGTCGCTGCTCGGCTTGTCGCTGGCGATCGGTATCCTCATCGACGACGCGATCGTGGTGCGCGAGAACATCGTCAGGCACGTGGAAATGGGGAAGGATCACTACACCGCGGCACGCGAGGGGACCGATGAGATCGGACTCGCGGTGGCGGCGACGACCTTTTCGATCCTCGCGGTGTTCGTCCCGATCGCCTTCATGCCAGGCGTGGGCGGGCAGTGGTTCAAGCCGTTCGCCCTGACGATTGCCTGCTCGGTGCTCGTGTCGCTCTTCGTGTCATTCTCGCTCGACCCGATGCTCTCCGCGTACTGGCCCGATCCGCACGTGGAGGAGAAGGACAAGAACTTCATCACCAAGGCGCTCGATCGTTTCAACGCCTGGTTCGATCGGCTGGCGCACACGTATCGCGGCGTGATCGCATGGGCGCTTGACCACCGGCTGGCCGTCGTTGGTATCGCGGTCGGGACATTCGTGTTCGCGTTGGCGATGCCCGCAATCAAGATCGGGAATCGTACGCTCGTAGGCGTGGCATTCTTCCCCGCCGACGACAACGCCGAGTTCAACGTCAAGGTCGAGACGCCGCCGGGGTCGAACCTGGATTACACGCGCCTGAAGACCGAAGAGGTCGTGCGCATCATTTCGGCGCACAAGGACCTCGTCCGGTACTCGCTCTCTTCGCTTGGTGCGGAGGGGAGCTCGGCGGTCGACGTGGCGAACATCTACGTGAAGATGGTGCCCAAGGACGCGCGGAACGTGAGCGTCGAAGGCTTCACCAACTCTCTCCGCGGTGAGCTGCTGCAGATCGGCGGCGCCGACATCTCGGTGTTCGCCACCGACTGGGGCGGCGGTCGCAAGCAGGTGGCGATCGAGATGCGTGCAACCGACGGCGACAAGCTGGCGGCTGCGTCGGAGCGGACGCTTGCCGCGGTGCGCGCCGTGCCGAACGCGGTCGACGTGGGACTCTCTTCGAAGGGGCAGAAGCCGGAACTCAACGTCGAGCTGAATCGCGGACTCGCCGGTTCGTTAGGCATCAGCGTCGGGCAGGTCGCCCAGGCGCTCCGCCCGGCCTTCGCCGGGATCGATGCCGGCGACTGGCAGGACCCGAGCGGTGAGATGCGCGATGTCGTCGTGCGCCTCGCACCGGAAGCGCGGCGACGCGCGCAGGACCTCCGCCAGCTCCCACTCGTGGTGCAGGGACCGAACGGCGCGCCGACGGCGCTCCCGCTCGGGCAGGTCGCCAAGATCGAAAACGGCGTGGGCCCGGCGGTGATCAACCACCTGGACCGCGATCGCGTGGTGAACGTGGAGTTCAACGTCGCCGGCCGCTCGGTCGGCGAGGTGACCAACGATGCGCAGGCGGCGATTCGGGCGCTCAACCTGAGCTCGGACATCCGTGTCACGCTCGGTGCCGAGGCGCAGCAGCAGAATGAGGTGTTCGGGCAGATCTTCCTCGCCCTCGGCACCGCTGTCATGCTGATGTACCTGATTCTCGTGATGCAGTTCGGATCGTTCCTCGATCCGTTCGCGATCATGATGTCGCTCCCGCTGTCGCTGATTGGCGTCATGCTCAGCCTCGCGATCTCCGGCAACACCATCAACCTGATGTCGCTCATCGGCGTCATCCTGCTGATGGGAATCGTGGCGAAGAACGCGATCCTGCTCATCGATTTCGCCAAGTGGGCACGCGAGAAGCAGGGGCTACCGCTGCGCGAGGCGCTCATCGAAGCCGGAGCCATCCGCTTACGCCCGATCCTCATGACCACGTTCGCCCTCATCGCCGGCATGTCGCCGATTGCGCTCGGCCGCGGTGAGGGATCGCAGTTCCGCGCGCCGCTGGGGATCGCGGTGATCGGTGGCGTGATCACGTCGACGCTCCTCACGCTCGTCGCGATTCCGACCTTCTACGAGATCCTGGACCAGATGCGGACGGGCTTCGCGCGCCGCTTTGGGTTCGGCGTGGCGCAGAAGACTGCGGAGCACCGGGTGCCGGAGGGGCTCACGCCGGCGGCGGGGGATTGACGAACGGACGGGAGACGGGGGACGGGAGACGGGGGTGCCCCCGGCCGCGGTGCGGCCGGGGGCGTTTCCTTTCGCGCGCGGAATCATGCGTGAGCGAGTGTTGCAACGAGTCTTCACCGCGAACCCTCTTTCGCGCTGTGGGTTATTCTTCGAGCGTTCCCGGGCGTTTCGTGAACGGGAGGCGCGGTGACGTGAACTCCGTTAACGGGCGCCGACTCGTCTCACTTCCCACCCGTCGCACTGCACGCGTTCGTCGAGCGAGAATCATCCATGCGAACCATCGCCACCTTGTCATCGCGATCGTCCACCGCACGCCACTCACGCGCATTCGTCATCGCGCTCCTTGTCGCCGCGGTGTCAGTCACCGCCTGCGGCGGGAGCAAGGACGCGTCGCCTGCCGACGACAGCGCGGCGGCGACTGCGCGCGCCACCCCGAGTGAGTCGACCGCACCGCTCACGGGTCCGCACGGCGGAATGCTCGTCGCCGTTGGGAACGGCGTGGCGCAACTCGAGTTCAACGTCGACACCACACAGGGGGTCGTCGTGCTGCGTGTCTACGACGGCGCCGCGAAGGAACCGATTCGCCTCACGCAGGGACGCATCGACATGACGATGCTCGACCTCGTCGAGGGCGGGGCCGACGTTACAACAATTCTCGCCGGGCGCGCGAGCACCAAGACCAACGAGACGATCGAGAACACGTCGGTCTTCATCGGGTTCGTGCCGCAGCTGGTGGGGCACGCGCGCTTCCGTGGGCGGGTGCAGCGCATCGAGATCGGCGGCCAGGTGTTCACCGACATTCCCGTCTCCTACCCGCCAGGCGCAAGCGCCTGAACCCTTCGCCGGTGTCGAGCCTCATCCCCCCGCTCGCCGAGATCCTCTCCATCGCCAGCATCGGCGAGCAGTGGGGCTATCTGACGTTAGGCATCTCCTCGGTCTTCACCGAGGAGTTGGCGCCGCTCCTCGGCGGGCTGGCAGCGGAGCAGGGGCATCTGCGCCTCTCGGGCGTCATCCTCTCCACGGCGGCCGGCGTCTTCCTTCTCTCGGCGATTCTCTATTTCGTCGGGCGGTGGCGCGCGGCGTGGGTACGACTCAAGCTGCGCAACTCGCCGCCGATCGTGAAGCGACTCCTGCGCGCCATGCGCTGGAGCCCCTGGCGCAGCACGCTGTTGGCGCGCGTGGCCTTCGGCGGGCGCATCGCGCTCCCGCTGGCGTGCGGAGCGGCGCACGTCCCCCCGTGGATCTTCCTGACCGGGACGGCCGTCGCGTCACTCGCGTGGGCGGCCGTCCTCGCGGGACTCGGCTGGGCCTTCGGCGAGGGGGCCGTCCTCCTGCTCGGGGAGGTGCGGCGATACGAAGGCGTGCTCGTGGTAGCACTCCTCCTTCTCGGGCTCAGCGCCTACTGGTGGCTCCGCAAGCGCACGCGCGAGCGCACCGCCGCGGCTGAGGCGCGCGACAGCGCGGGCTAGTGTGCGACAACGCGGGCTAGTGCGCGACAGCGCGGGCTAGTGCGCGACGGCGCGGGCTAGTGCGCGACAGCGCGGGCTAGTGCGCCAATGCGCGGGCGAGCGCGACGGCAGCTAGCCCGCGACGGCACGAGTCAACCCACGAGAGTGCGAACTAGACGGCGACAGCGAGATCGCGCGCTTGACGAAGCGCAACGCTCGGCCGCGCAGCCGTTCGCGCGCTCGCGCTAGGTGTCCGCTCCCTTGAGCACCGCCTCCACCGCGGCCACGAGTTCGTCGGGGCGGAACGGTTTGGGGAGTACTCGTGTCGCACCGAGGTCGCCCGCCGAGTCGAGGGCGAGGAACGACGCGCGTGAATCGCCCCCCGAGACTGCGACGATGCGTACGTTCGCGTCGCGACTGCGCAGCGCGATGATGGTCTCGATGCCGTCGACATTCGGCATGTGGAGGTCGGTCACGACCGCGTCGGGGTGTACTGCATCCCACATCGCCAACCCCTCGGCGCCATCCTTTGCCAGGTGCACTTCATATCCGCGAACACGCAGCGCGCGCGACATCACTTCGCGCATCGCTGCCTCGTCCTCAATGATCAGAATCTGCGTCATGTCCATTACAATTGCGTCCCGCACCTTCGGTTTCCGTCACGCCGCGAAGAATGGCGCGTGGAGAGACGCAATCTACGTCGTGCACCGCCCTGAGGTGTCAGGCCGAGTCGGTCGAGGCGATGGGATACTCGTCGGTCCTGAGCGGTGCCTGCGCTGGCGGCCCCGACGCACCGAACGTCACGATGAGCGCGACCGCGCCCACGATGACGGCCGAGGCGACCAGCATGCGCGGCGTAAGTGCTTCACCGGCGAAGAGCCAGCCCAACAGGACAGCGACGACGGGATTCACGTACGCGTATGTCGAGACGCGGGCCGGTGTCGAGACCGTGAGGAGGTACATGTACGCCGAGTAGGCGACCAGTGAACCAAACGTCACGAGGTAGAGAAAGGCCCACCAGGCGATGGCCGGAGTCGCCGCGGGGGAGAATCCGCGCCACTGTCCGGTGAGCGCGGAGAAGACCGAGAGGAGCGCTCCTCCACACAGCATCTGCATCCCGCTGAGCTGCGGCGCCGAGACGGGGCGAGGCGCTTGGCGCGCGTAGAGCGAACCGGCGGACCAGATCGCCGTCCCGACCAACACGGCGGCAGCGCCAGCGACGTTGATCGAGCCGCCGCCCATCAGGTTGCCGGGCCCGACGAGGATCGCCACGCCACACAGTCCGGCGAGGAGTCCGACGGCGATCCCGGTGCTGGGGCGGTGCTCACGGTGCTGCAGCCAGTCGAAGAGGACCATCCAGCACGGGGTGATCGCCACGAGGAGCGACGCGATCCCCGACGGGATCAATCGCTCGGACCAGGCGACGGCCGCGTTCGACACCATGAGCATCGAACCGACGATCGCCGCCGATCGCCAGTGCAGGGGGCGCGGCGCGGGGGCCCCTCGCCAGCGGGACCAACCGTAGAGAATCAGCCCGGCCAGGAGAAATCGCACGCCGGCCATCCCTAACGGCGGGATGGAGGCCACCGCGTACTTGATGAAGAGGTACGTGGAGCCCCACAGCAGGTAGACGGCGACGAAGGCGAGCGCGATGCGGCTGCGCGGGGCGTCGGTCATCGCCAGCGGAAGAGGCGGAGTGCGAGCGCGAAGCAGAGGACGAGCCAGGTGAGCATGATGCCGAGTTCCCCGGCCATCGCGGTCACGCCGCTCCCCTGCAGCATGTTCATCCGCATCGCGTCGACCACCGCCGTGAGCGGGAGCGCCTGCACGACTGGCTGCACCGCGTTGGGGAAGTTGGTCGCGGCGAAGAAGACCCCCGATCCGACCCACATCGGGAGCATCACGACGTTCATGAGTCCCGACGCCCCCTCGAGCGTGCGGGCACGCGAGGCGATGAGGAGCCCGATCGCGCCGAACATGAGCGTTCCCACGATGCAGACGAGCGCGAAGGCCGCAAGCGAGCCGCGCATCGGTACCCCAAACACGAGGATGCCGAAAGTGACGACGACCACCACCTCGACGACCATCATCACGAGGCGCATGATGAGGTAGGAGAGGAGATACTGCGCGCGCGACATGGGGGTGGCGATGAAGCGCTTGAGGAGCTTCTTGCGCCGCGCGTCGACGATGCCGAATCCGAGCCCCCAGATCCCCCCTCCCATGAGGTTCATGGCGAGGAGGCCGGGGAGGACAAAATCGATGTAGCGGGAGCCGCGCTCGCTCACCAGCGATTCGCTCACGCGTACCGGGTCGGCGCGCCCGGCAGCGCGCTGCAGCGCTTCATCGACGACGAGGCGGGCCGTGCGCGCTTCGGGGCGCGCCGCGTCGAAGCGATATTCGGCGGTGGAGTTCTCGCCCGGGAC
>CAZWVG010000281.1:0-7108 GCA_964637355.1 uncultured Gemmatimonadaceae bacterium | reverse complement strand
GCGTCGGCCGGCGGGCGGGGGCGAGCGCCGCCGGAGAAGGCGCGCCCCTGTCCGCTCGCGCGCCTAACGCCGCCCCCCTCCGCCGCCTCGCGTTCCAGCACCTCGCGCCCCACGTGCGACACTTCGCTCGCCCGTCCCAGGTAGATGTCGCGCATCACCGGGTCGCGCGTCACGCGGATCGTGGGGAGGAGACGGTCGACGGCGGCGCGGCGGCGCGTGAGGTCCGAGAACCATCCGCCGCGCTCGAGGAGCTGCACCTTTCGCTCGAAGATGTCGATGGCGTCCTTGAGCTGGCGCTCCAGCGCATCGGGGCCGCGCGACCGCACGAAGGAATCGGGGTCCTCGCCGTCGGGGAGCGAGACGACGCGAACCGTCGCTCCCTCGGCGAGGAGCTCGTCGCCCGCGCGAAAGGTCGCCTTGAGCCCCGCCTGGTCCGAGTCGTAGAGGAGGTAGATGTTGCGCGAGTAGCGCACGAGGAGTTGCGCCTGCTCGTTGGTGAGGGCGGTGCCTAACGGCGCCACGACCGCCTCGATGCCCGCGGCGGCGAGCCGGATCGCATCGAAGTATCCCTCGACGACGAGGGCGCGATCGCTCTTCCGGATCGCGTTGCGCGCCGAATGCAGGTGATACAGCAGCCGCCCCTTGGAGTAGATCGCCGACTCGCCGGTATTGAGGTATTTCGGTTCCCCCGGACCGAGCAGGCGCCCCCCAAACCCGGCAATGCGCCCCGAGACGTCGTGAATCGGGAAAATGAGGCGCGAGCGAAAGCGCGGACGCGCCTCCTCCGTCTCGTCGCGCTTGGCGAAGAGTCCCGACTCGAGGAGGCGCGACTCGTCGATCCCGATGGAGATGAGATACGCGCGCAGGAGCCCGATCTCGCGAGGGGCGAAGCCGAGGCCGAAGCGATCGGCGATGTCGCGCGTGATGTCGCGCGACGCGAGATACTCGCGCGCCGCTCCCCCCTGCTCTTCCTCCCAGAGCACCCGCTGGAAGTATTCCTGCGCCGCGGCGTTTGCTTCCCAGAGCGGCTCGCGCGGATCCGGCCCTTCCCGGCGCGACGACGTCTCGTGCAACTCGATCCCGCTCTTTTCGGCCACCATCCGCACTGCGGTCGGCCAGTCGACCCCAAGCTTCTTCTGCAGGAAGGAGAAGACGTCGCCCGACTCCTTGCACACGAAGCAGTGGAAGAACTTTCCCTTGGTGGTCGAGACCGAGAAGTTTCGGTTCACCCCCTGGTGGAAGGGACAGGGGCCGCGCCAGTTCCCGCCGCGTCCCTTGAGCGGAACGTATTCGCCGATGATGCCGACGATGTCGGCGGCCTCGCGAACGCGCTCGACCTCCTCGTCGGGAATCACAGCTCGGCGATCGTCACGCCCGATCCCCCCTCGTTCCAGAGCCCCAGCCGGAAGCTGCGGACGCGGGTGTCCTTGCGCAGCATCTCGGCGACGCGCTCGCGCAGCGCACCCGTCCCCTTCCCGTGGATGATGCGCACCGACTTGAGGTCGGCACGTATCGCGGCGTCGAGTGCGGTGAGCAGCGTGTCGTCGATGTCGAAGGCGCGCTCGCCGCGGAGGTCGATTTCCGTCGGGACGTGCTCCTCCGGCAGGTCGCCGGTAAAGGCAACCGCCGAGAAGGCGGGGCGCTGGTCGGGCGCGGCTGGACGAACATCTGCGCGCTTGTAGGACAACTTCATCGAGCCGAGCGCGACGACGACCTCGGTCGGGCGCAGTTCGAGCACCCTGGCCACCTTGCCGTCAAGCGGGAGCACCTGCACGAAATCGCCAACGGCAAGCGGACTCTCCTCTCGCGGGCGCGGCGCGCGCCGCTGGCGATTGGTCGCCTCGCGCTCCAACTGTTCGATGCGATCGCCCTGCTTGGTGGCGAGCTGCTCGACCTTCTGCCGGGCAGCGCGCGCCTGCTCCTCGAGCGCCTCCTCGCTGGAGCGCTTGAGTTCCCGAATGGTGCGTTCGATGGTCGTGCGCGCTTCGAGCAGGTAGCGACGTGCCTCGGTGCGCGACTCCTTCTCCGCCTTGCGTTCGCGCTCGCGCACCGTCTTCTCGCGCTCGGCGATGCGGTGCGCCTGTGCCTGGGCCGACGCGAGCGATGCGGCGAGGTCTCGCTCGCGCTGGGCCAGCTCCTTGTCGCGTCCCTCCAGCGACTGCAGCAGCGCATTGACGTCGCGCTCGACGGTCGGGATGCGTTCCTCGGCGCGCGCCAGCACTTCGTCGGGGAGTTGGAGACGGCGGGCGATGCTGATGCCGTACGAGCGCCCCGGGATCCCCTTGATCAGGTGATACGTCGGCGCGAGGGCGACGGCATCGAACTGCAGCGACGCGTTGACCACACCCGACACCTCGGTGGCCAGCTCCTTGAGCGCCCCCAGGTGCGTCGTGGCGACCGTCAACGCGCCGCGCGTGGTGAGTGCCTCGAGAATGGCTCCGCCTAACGCCGCCCCCTCCAGCGGATCGGTGCCCGATCCCAACTCATCGACGAGCACCAGCGAGCGCGCCGTCGCCGATCGCAGGATCTCGCCCAGGTTCTTCACGTGCGCGCTGAACGTGGAGAGCGATGCCTCGATGGACTGCTCGTCGCCGATGTCGGCAAAGACGTCGTCGTACAGCTCGACCTCGCTCTCGTCGCCCACCGGCGCCGGGATTCCCGCCTGCAGCATCAGCGACATCAGTCCGAGTGCCTTGAGCAGGACCGTCTTGCCGCCCGTGTTGGGACCGGAGATCAGCAGCGTGCGCTCAGCGCTCTCCATCGTCAGCGAAAACGGGACAACGGCGACTCCCTGCGCGAGGAGGAGCGGGTGGCGCCCGTCCTTGATCCGGAAGCCGCTCCCCGCGTCGCGCAGGTGTGCCTGCCCGCACGCCGATGCCTGCGCGTAGCGCGCGCGCGCGAGGAGGACGTCGAGCACGATCAGCACCTCGAGCGAATCGCGCAGTAAGGGCTGGTCGGGGCGCAGCATGTCCGAGAGCTCGAGGAGGATGCGGTCCACCTCGCGGATCTCCTCCGCCTCCAACTCGCGAATGCGATTGCACGCCTCGATCGCCGCTGGGGGCTCGATGAAGAGCGTCGCCCCGGTGCCGGACGTGTCGTGGACGATCCCGCCGACCGCGCCGCGCCCCTCGCGCCGCACCGGGATGACAAAGCGCCCATTGCGCACGGTCACCGAGGCATCGCTCACCTGCAGATGCGGCTCGAGGCGCGCCATCACGCGCTCGAGGAGCGTCACGAGTTCGCCCTGTGCGCCACGCAACTCGCGCCGGATGCGCCGGAGCGCCCCCGACGCCTCGTCTCGCACCGCGCCGTCGTCGTCGATCGCGTGTGCGAGCGCTTCTTCGTGCTTAGGGTTCGCGTGGAGCCGCTCGCGCAGGTACTCGAGCACCGAGAGAGCGACCGCCGGCTGCCGTGCGCTCCGGAGCGCCGCCGCGGTCAGGCGCGACGAACGGAGCAGCGTCAGCGCCAGCAGCAGCTCGCGCCCGTCGAGGCGTGTCCCCTCGAAGCGGAGTCGCGCGAGCGCGGCGTCGACGTCGGGGATCGGGGCCGCCGTCCATCCCTCGTCGCTCGTGACCAGCGCGCGCATCGCCGCCACGCGCGCCAGCTCGCGCTCCACCCGCCCGAGCGACGTGTCCGGTTCCAGCCCCCGCACGCGCGCCGCGCCAAGCGACGAGGTGGCGTAGCCGGCCACGACGTCGAGCACCTTGTGGAACTGGAGGACCGAAAGGGCGTGCGCGTTCATCAGACAACGACGGAAAACAGGAAGGACGACAGAGCGCGGCGACGCGCCGACAGGGGCAATCGTTCGGACAAGAGCGGGAAATGGCGGGGGAGAACGACGGGGCGGGAGAGGCCCGCCCTCAAGTCTTCCGCGCCAGCTCCTCGCGCACGATCGCGCTGATCTCGCTCCCCTCCGCACGCCCCTTGAACGCCGGCATCACCGCTCCCATGAGCGCGCCGACATTCGAAGCGCCGGCGGCGATCGCCGCCCGGACCGCCGTTCGAATCTCCTCCGGATCGATCCTCGCCGGAAGATAGCGCTCGAGCAGCAGCACTTCTGCCTGCTCCGCCTCCGCCAGCTCATTGCGCCCCGCTGCGCGGTACATCTCCACCGACTCGCGCCGCCGCTTGATCCCGCGACGTACGACCTCCAGCGCCTCGTCGTCGCTCAGCGGATGGCGTAGCTCGATCTCCCGATTGCGAAGATCGGAGAGGAGCGTGCCGACCAGGAGGAGGACTGGCTTGTCCTGCGCCTTGCGCGCGGCGTTCAACTCGGACTGCACGCGCTCGAGCAGTAACGACATCGGGACCGTGGATAGAGAGGAGACCGAGAGGCGCCGGTCACCCCGGCGGCCAGTGCATCGCACGCCCGCCAAGGACGTGCGCATGCAGATGATACACGGTCTGCCCCCCGTCTGCCTTCGTGTTGAGGACCACACGGTACCCCGAGTCGGCCAACCCCTCGCTCCGCGCTACGTCGGCCGCCATCAGCAGGAGCTCGCCGGCGAGCTGGGCTGAGGTGACACCGTCCAGCGAGTCCACATGCTCGCGCGGGATGACGAGGAAATGCTTCGGCGCCTGCGGATTGATATCGCGAAAGGCGATGCAATGCGCGTTCTCCGCCACGCGTCCGGCAGGAATCTCGCCGCGCGCGATGCGGCAGAAGAGGCAGTCATCCGGCATGAGAACTCTCCACGGTTGCGACGGCGCTTCGCGCGACCGCCAGTCCGGCGATCGCCGCCGTTTCGAATCGCAACATATGACCGCCGAGCGCCGCGCGCGTGAAGCCAGCGCGCTCGAATTCCTCCAGCTCCTCGTCCTCGAGCCCTCCCTCCGGTCCGACCGCGATTGTCACGGGAGGCTCGATGCGGTGCCCCAGGATTGCGCTTCCCTCTGCATCGAGGACGAAGCGTGCCCCTTCGGGGAGCGCACTCACGGCGCGGGCAAGCGTCGACTCCGGATACATCGCCGGGAGCCACGTCCCGCCGCTCTGCTCGAGCGCCGAGGCCATGCGTGCGCGCAGCTTTCCGACAAAGGTGGGGCCTTCGCCGCGCGGCTTCACGCTGCGCGAACGCCGATACAGAATCGGGCGCCAGCTTGTGGCGCCGAGTTCCGTACACTTCTCGGCGAGCCAGAGCATCCGGTCGCGATCGGCGATCGGGACGAGGAGGTGTACGGGTGGGAGCGGGGGCGTGGTGATCACCTGGTCGACTTCGACGGTCGCCGAGGTGCGCGACATCCGCACGAGCGTCCCCTCGGCGCGATGCCCTTCTCCATCGAGGAGCGCGATGCGCGACCCGATCCCGAGTCGCCGGACGCGGAGGTGGTGCATCACCCCCTCGCCTAACGACGCAGGAGTGCCCGCGACGAGCGGCTCGTCGGGGGCAAAGAACGACGCTACGCCTTCGCGATCGTGACGCTCCACCAGGCCTCCTCCACGTCTTCCTGTTCGACGGTCCATCCGTCGGCGCCGAGCGCCTCCAGCATCGATTCGCGCTCCTCGACGAGGATTCCAGAGAGCACGGCGCGCCCGCCGGGGCGCAGCGCCTCGTGCATCGCGGGGAGGAGCTCGACGAGGACCGAGGAGATGATGTTCGCCACGATGGCGTCGACAGGTGCAACCAGGGGGAGGAGCACCGATGCGTCCCCCTCGAAGACGTGGACGATCCCCTCGGCACCGTTGCGCAGCACGTTCGCTTCGGCGTTGGGAATCGCCTCACCGTCGTATTCGATGGCGAAGACGCTCGACGCGCCCAGCTTGGCGGCCGCGATGGAGAGCACGGCGCTCCCGGCGCCAAGGTCGGCGACGACGAAGCCCGGATGCACCACCCCCTGCAACAGGCGTGTAGCGCCGCGCGTCGTCGGGTGGTCGCCGGTCCCGAACGCCATCCCGGGGTCGATGAGGATCGTCGTCGCCGGATCGTGCCCCTCGGCGAGCCAGACGGGGGCGATCGTCAGGCGTCCGAGCGTGTGCGCATGCAGCTTGTCGCGCCAGTGCACCGACCAGTCGATCGGTTCGGTCGGCGACGTCTCGCACACCGCATCGGGGACCGCGATGCGAAGCTGGCGAATGACCGCGGCGACGTCGACCTCGGGGGGAAAGTGCGTGACCAGCACGGCGCCGTCCTCGTGCACCCCCTGCGCGCCGGCGTCGAACAACGCCGCGGATGCCTCCTCGGTTCGTCCCGGCGCAGACACCCGCAGCGAAGTCCAGGTCACGCGCCTAACGCCTCCTTCATCTTGGTCCAGAAGCCCTTCGATCGCCCCTGTTCGGGGGGCGCGCCCTGGAGTACAGCGAGCTGGCGAAGGAGTTCTTCCTCCTCGCTCGACACCGACTCGGGCGTCCAGAGCTGGACGCGCACGTGGAGGTCGCCGATCCCCGACGAGTTCACGCGCGGGAGCCCGCGCCCGCGCAAGTGGAGGATCTGCCCGCTCTGGGTGCCGGCGGGAATGCGCACCGACATCGCACCGGTGACCGTCGGCACCTCGACGTCGGCGCCGAGGACCAACTGCGGATAGGCGACCAGCACCTCCGTGTAGAGATCCTCGCCATCACGCTCGAAGCGAGGATCCTCGGCGACCTCGAAGACCACGAGGATGTCGCCGCGCCCGCCGCCACGCGGTCCGGCGTTCCCGAGCCCGCGAAGCGTCATGTACTGCCCGGTCGACACGCCGGCCGGGATCTGCACGGGAATGGTGTGCTCGCCCCGCATGCGTCCCTCGCCACGGCACTTCTTGCATGGCGCCGTGACCACGATTCCTTCACCGGCGCACATCGGACACGGAACGACTGAGACAAACTGCCCGAAGAAGGAGCGCTGCGCACGGCGCACCTCGCCACTCCCGGCGCACGTGTGACAGGTCTGCGGCTTCGTCCCGGGCTCGGCGCCACTCCCGCTGCACTTCTCGCAGGCGTCGAGGAGCTTGACCGTGAACGTCTTGGTGACCCCCGACGCGACCTCGGCGAGCGAGAGCTCGACCGTGATCTTCACGTCCTGCCCGTTGCGCGGTCCGCCGCCCTGGCGACGTCCGCCCTGCGAGAAGAGGTCCCCCAACCCGCCGAAGCCGCCGAAGTCCTTCATGAAGATGTTCAGCGCTTCGGAGAGGT
>CAZWVG010000280.1:0-7176 GCA_964637355.1 uncultured Gemmatimonadaceae bacterium | reverse complement strand
TCCCCGAGGTGTGGGATACGATTCGCGTCGACGCACCGGCCGACACGCCGGTGTCGGTGGTGAAGGAACGCGCGCTGCAGGCGTTGATGCCTGACGAGGCGTCGAACCACGCCGAGTTCGTCATGAAGCTCGCCGGGTGGGAAGTGCTCGATGAACGAGTCACGCTGACCGACGCCGGTGCGAAGAACGGATCGATCTTCCTGCTCACGAGTCGTCGTCGTCATCCCGTCCGCTGACCCCTTCGTCCATCTCTCCGCCGCCTCCGCACGCCGCCGCCACGCCTGACGCGTTGCTGGCGGCTGCGTCGCGTTTGCGTGAGCAGGTCGCGCGCCGGATCGTCGGGCAGGGGGACGTGCTCGACGAGATCCTGATGGCGATCCTGGCCGGGGGGCACGCGCTCCTCGTCGGAGTGCCGGGGCTCGCCAAGACGCTGATGATCAAGTCGGTCGCCGATGCCATGCGACTCGACTTCCGGCGCATCCAGTTCACGCCCGACCTCGTGCCGAGCGATATCACGGGCACCGAAATTCTCGAAGAGAACTCGTCGACCGGCGCGCGATCGTTTCGGTTCGTGAAGGGGCCGGTCTTCGCCAACATCGTCCTTGCCGACGAGATCAATCGCGCGCCGCCGCGCACGCAGGCGGCGTTGCTCGAGGCGATGCAGGAGCACCGCGTGACGGCGGCTGGTGAGACGATGTCGCTTCCCGAGCCGTTCTTCGTCCTGGCGACGCAGAACCCCATCGAGCAGGAGGGGACGTATCCGCTTCCCGAGGCGCAGCTCGATCGCTTCCTCTTCGATATCCGCGTCGGATATCCGGGGGAGGACGAGGAAGTCGCGATCCTGCGCGCGACGACCGGGCGAAGCGAGGTCGAGCTCGAACCGGTGCTCGACGGCGCGCAGACGATCGCGCTGCAGCGCATGACGCGCGACGTGGCGGCGAGCGACGCGGTGCTGCGCTATGCTGCTGCGCTCGCCCGCGCGACGCGCCCGGACGGGGGCGGGGCGCCGGAGATCGTGCGCAAGTACGCGCGATGGGGGGCCGGTCCGCGGGCTGGGCAGGCGCTGATCCTTGGCGCCAAGGCGCATGCGCTGCTGTCGGGGCGAATGGCCGTCGCCCCCGAGGATATTCGCCGAGTCTCGGGGCCGGTGCTGCGTCACCGGGTGTTGCCGAATTTCGCCGCCGAGGCGGAGGGGATCGGGGCGGAGGAGATCGTGCGCGAGGTGGTGCAGAAGGTGGCGGCGCCTGCGAGCGGGCTGCGGATCTAGTTTCTGGTACGGGGCGCGTGAGAATGGTGATGGGGGAAGCGGGGGGCGGCGGTAGGTTGTTGTTGGGGGGGGCCCCCCACGTCGCCGCCGCCTGAACGCGCCCCAGACGCCCGAGCCATCCATGTCGATCCCGCGCGAGTACGGCCCGATCCTCGACGCGGTTCGCGGCCTCACCTGGCCGGCGCGCCGCCGAGTCAGTGGCGTGCACACCGGCTCGCACCTCTCCCGCCTGCGCGGACGCGCCCCCGAACTCAGCGAGTACCGCCTGTACAGGCAAGGCGACGATCCGCGCCAGCTCGATTGGAAGCTCCTGGCCCGGAGCGATCGCGCCTTCATCCGTCTATCCGACGACCGCGCGGTGCATCCCACGTGGCTCATCGTCGATGCGTCGGCATCGATGGCCTTCCCCGCCGAGTCGTTAGGCAAGTGGCGCATGGCGCGCGCGCTGGCCGTCGGATTGGCCGCGGTCTCCCAGCGATCGGGCGATCCTGTCGGTGCGGCGATCGTCGCCAAGGGAGGAGACGTTCGCGTGCGGGCGCGCACGCGCGCCGACGTCCTCGTGGAACTCGTCTCCGCGCTGGGGAGCGTGACGCCTGCCGGGGCGTCACCGATCGCGCCGTCGCTGCTGCACGTTCCCGAGCGCGCGCGGGTGGTCGTGGTCTCCGACCTGCTGGGGGACGAAGCGGCGTTGCGTGGTGCCGCGGCAGCACGCGCCGCTGCTGGCGGTGACGTGCAGGTGTTGCACGTTTTGTCCAAAGACGAGATTGATCCCGCGCCGTCGATGACGCTGGCCGTCGATCCGGAGGACCCCGCCGTCGAACGACCGCTCGACCTCGAGGCGCAGCGCGTGTATCGCGAGCGCTTCGCCGAGTGGCGGGACGAGGTCGCCCGCGGGTGGCGCCTCGCGGGGGCGACATATCGCGCGGTGATGGCCGAAGACGATCCCGCGCTGATCGTGCGCGCGGTGGCCACCGGCGGGTCCGGGCGGCGGTAGCGATGCCGGCTCTCGCCCACCCCTCCTACCTGCTGGCGGCAGGCGCGGCATCGCTCGTGGTGGTGGCGTTGCACCTGCTGGCCTGGCGACGTCCGACACCAGTGTCGTTCCCGACGGCGCGCTTCATCCCGCCCTCGGCGGTGCGCGCGGTGTCGCGCGCCATCCGACCGACCGATGTCGTCCTCATGCTCGTGCGCGTCGCCGCGTTGCTGCTGGCGGGGGTGGCGCTCGCGCGCCCGCTGGTCGCTCCGGCGCGCAGCGGAACTGCACGTGTGGTGGTGGTCGACGTCTCGCGGCGTGTCGCCGACGTCGCGGCGGCCATCGACAGCGCGCGCGCCCACGCGGCTGGAGCGGACGAAGTCGTCTGGGTGCGCGTCGACTCGAGCGCGGTTGTGGTACCCGACAGCCTGCGTCCCGCGCGATCGGAAACGCGCGGCGAACTGGCGGCGGGGCTCGTCGCGGCGATTCGCGTAGCGCAGCGCCTGTCGCTTACCCGCGAGCGCATCGAGATCGTCGTCGTGTCGCCGTTCGCTTCGGAGAGTTGGAGTGCAGCGATGCGTCCCATTCGTGCGCAGTGGGGCGGCACCATCGCCGCCGTGCGGCTTCCGATGCGGGACGACCACGTGCGCGACGGGGGGGCGCGCGCCGACGGCGCTGCAGCCGGTGCCGCCCTCCCACCGGTGGACGATCCGGTCGGCGCAGCGTTCGCTGTCGCGAGTGACTCGGCGACTCCACGAGTCAGGGTGACCCGCGATGCACTGACGGCAGGAGACTCGGCGTGGGCGCGCGGCGGGGACGTGCTGGTCTGGTGGCCGCGTCCGGCACAAGCCGCGGAGAGGAAGGACCCAGCCACCGTCGCCATACTGGGCGACGGAACGCAGAGCGTCGCCGGGCACTTTGCACCAGTCGAGGGGATCGCGCTCGCCGGACCGGCAATCCTGCGTTGGAGCGACGGCAGCGTCGCCGCGACAGAACAGGCGCTCGGCGCGGGGTGTGTCCGCACCATAGCGATCGAGGTGCCGTCGTCGGGCGATGAAGTCTTGCGCCCGGGCTTCGCTCGCCTCGTGCGATCCCTGGCGACGCCGTGCGGTGGCGGGAGCCATATGGCGATTGCCGACTCGGTGCTCTCGCGCTGGCTCGCAGCGGGCGCTTCGACGGGAACGGGGCGCGACAGCGCAGTTGCATCGACGCCGACATCGGCCGCACCATCGAGCGCTCTGCGCCCCGAGCAGGACGCACCGTCCTCGCCAGCGCTCTCGCGCGCGCTCCTCGCGGGCGTCGCGCTCCTCCTCCTGCTGGAGTGGTGGATGCGTCGCGCCAGGGATCCGCGCCTCGTTGCCGCTGCGTCCGACGCGCCCTCGCACCGGGAGGCGGCATGAGTGACGCCCATCGCACCGTGACGTCGGCGAGCGGCGCCACGCAGGCACCCGTGCTCGTCCGGCAGGTTGCAGGGTGGCGGCGCCGGTTGCAGCTGACGGCGATACTGCGTGCGGCGCTCGCTGGGATCGGGGCGGGGGCGCTGGCGTTCGCTGCCAGTCGCCCGCTCCTTCTCGGCGGCGGAGACACGCCCGATCCCGGGGCGCTCTCCGGCGGTACGATCGCCACGCTCGTGGTGGGACTCGTTTCGCTTGCCGTCGCGACGTCGGAGTGGTGGCGGAGCGCCACTCGCTCTCTTTCGTTGGAGCGCGCCGCGCTCTGGATCGAGGAGCAGGCGCCTTCGCTGCGCTTCTCCCTGGTCTCGGTCGTCGGCGACGACATTTCTCCGTCGACGCGCTCGGCGCTGGCGACGGCCGTTGCGCGCGTGTCATGGGAGCGTGCGGCGCGACGCGCCCTCTGGCGGTCGCTCCGCCTCCCTGTGGCTGTCGCCGCGGGGGGGCTCCTCGCGGCGTGGATTGCACCTGCCGGCGCTGCGGTCGCTCGCCGGGCGATTGCCGGGGCACGGGGCGCGCGCCCAGCGTCCACCGCCGTCGAGCCGCTTGGTCAGGTCACGCTCACGTTGCAGCCGCCGCCCTACACCGCGCTCCCGACCGTCCGCGAGACCGATCCCGCGCTCGTGAGGGCGTACCCCGGGAGCCGCGTGACCCTGTCCGGGAGCGGAGCGGCGGCCGCGACGCAGGCGACGATCGACTCCGCGTCGTTACGCGTGGACGGGACGAGCGACGCCTGGCGCACCGCATTTGCCACCGGCTCGTCGCGTGCGCTCCTGCGACTGCAGCGGAACGGCGCCGACGCCAAGCTCCTCGCCCTCGAACCGCTCGTCGACTCGGCGCCGCGCGTGGCACTGCGTTCGCCGGCGCGCGACACGATCCTCCGCCTGCCGAAGGGGAGCGTCGTGCTCGATGCCGATCTGGAGGACGACCTCGCGCTCGCCTCGGCGAACTTCGAATACATCGTCAGCTCGGGGGAAGGAGAGCGGTTCACCTTCAAGAGCGGCTCGTTAGGTACGCTCCCGCCGGGGAGCGGAAGGCGCGGTGCCTTGCACGCCACGCTCTCGCTCGATGCGTTGCAGCTGTCGCCCGGAGACATCGTGCACCTGCGCGCCGTCGCGCGGGACCGGAACACGGTCTCGGGACCGGGGATCGGGAGTTCGGAGACGCGGACGATCCGCATCGCCCGCACCGACGAGTACGACTCCGTCGCCGTCGAGCAGGCCCCGCCGCCCGAGGTCGACAAGTCGGTGCTCAGCCAGCGCATGCTGATCAACATGACGGAGGCGCTGGTCAAGCGCGTGCGCACGATTGCCGCTGCCGAGGTGACCGCGGAGTCGCGTCGCATCGGGCGCGACCAGGCGCGCCTGCGCAAGCAGGTCAGCGACATCATCTTTGCGCGGTTAGGTGACGGCGGCGACGGGCACGAGCACGGCGAAGCGGATTCGATCCCGGACGGCCCGCTCACCCCCGAACAGTTGCTGGCCGCTGCCGAGAAGGCGACCGAGATCAATGGCGATCCCACGGACTTCGAGGGGGATGAAACGCCGGTCGTCGCGATCAATCGCCCGATGCTCGAGGCATTCAACGCGATGTGGGAGGCCGGGCGCGCGCTCGACGGTGGCGAACCGAAGCGCGCCCTCCCCCCGATGTATCTCGCGCTCGCGGCGATCCAGCGCGCCCGTGCCGCCGAGCGCCTGTACCTGCGTGGCGCGCCGCCGCGCGTGGTGGTCGATCTCGCCAAGGTGCGAATGCAGGGGAAGGACAAGGGGACGCCGAACGCGCGGCAACCGCGCGCTGCGCTCGACCCGTATCGCGGCGCCATGCTGCGTCGCTTCGCGGCGGCGATCGACGTGCTCGAGTCCTCGCCGGCGGCGGGCGTCGACTCGCTGCTCGTCTTGCGGCTGGCGGTGGCCGACCGGAATGCGCAGGCGGCGAGCGCGCTCGAGCGCGCGATCACCGCGATCCGCGCGTCGCGCGATGCGACTGCCGCACTGCTGGGCGCTCGCCGTGCGCTCGACGACGACTTTGCGTCTGCCGACTCGCTGGCGCGCTGGGGGCACCTGCCGTGAGTGTCTTCACCTTCGCGACCGCCCAGTACGAGTCCGGCGACTGGGATTCCGCGCCCCTCCTCCCGGCCAACCTGATCGACTCGATCGCTCGTTACACGGAGATCGACGTCGCGCCGTCGGGGGTCGTCGTCCCGCTCGGGTCGGAGGCGGCGCTGCGCTATCCCCTCCTGTACCTGACCGGGCACCTTCCGGTGCGATTCACCACACAGGAAAAGCAGATCCTGTCGCGGTATATCGAGCGCGGCGGGCTCCTCTTCGTGGACGACCACAACCACGACGTGGACGGGATGTTCCACAAGACGGTCACCGAGGAGTTGCGCGCGGTCGCCGGCCCCCTCACGAAGCTCCCCAATTCGCACCCGCTCTACTCGGCGTTCTTCCGTTTCGAGGACGGGCCGCCGAACACGTCACACGAACTCAATGGGTGGGGGGACAACCTCCTCCATCCGTACCTGATGGCCGCGCAGCACGAGGGGCGCCTCTCGGTCCTCTACAGCAACAAGGACTACTCGTCGGAGTGGAACTTCCATCCCGACAACAAGCGCTTCTACTCGGTGGACAACACGCGATTCGGCGTGAACCTGGTGGTGTATGCCCTCACCCGTTAGGCGGCGCGTGGAGCTGGCGTGCCGGGGCGTCGCGGTGGCGGCGCTGGCCGTGCTCGGGTGGCGCACCTTGGGCGCGCCGATGCCGGCGCAGCGCCCGCTGGTGACGCGAACGACGGCCGACCTGCGTCCCGCGCTGGAGGGCGCGACGCGCGGTGCGCTTGGTGAACTGGATCTCACGCTGGACTCGCTCCCGGGGGCGAGTGACCGCGCGTGGGCGCGCGCGGTCGCGGGGGCCGGAACACGCGTGCGCTGGCGGCGAGGCGCTGGCCGAGATGTGGGGGCGCCTAACGCCGATCGTGAGGTCCCGCTGGCGACGGCGCTCGAGCCGCTCCCCGACCCCTCCGGGCGCGTGCGTCTCGTTGCGATCGGGACGCCGGGCGCCCCGCTCGCGGTCGACGACGGTGCCGGGAGTGTCGACTCGAGCGCGATCCCTTCGTCGGGAGCGCGAGTCCTCGACGCCACGCTCGACGGCATCGTCGACACCCGCGCGTCGCGCAGCATTGCGACAACTGCACGCCGCGACTCGCTCCTGCTGCGTCCCGTGCTGGTCATCGCCAGCGCCGGGTGGGAAGGGAAGTTCGTCGCGGCGGCGCTCGAGGAAGCTGGGTGGCACGTCGATACGCGCTTCGCCGTCGCGCCGAAGGTGAGCGTTCGCCAGGGAGGCGACGTCCCGATCGACACGGCACACTACGCGGCGGTGATCGCGGTCGACGCCAGCGCGGCGCCCGCGGCGCCGTCCATCGTACGCTTCGTGCGCGAGGGCGGGGGCGCCGTCATCGCCGGCGAGGCGATCGCGCTGCCGGCATTT